>CANGEE010000007.1 GCA_947452635.1 Comamonadaceae bacterium
AAATCTGTAAGCATTGGGCTTGGCGCACCAGCATCTGGGCTACTTTCAAGCGCCAAGCCAAAAGCAGCACGGCCAGCGTCACCAACAAGGCCATTAACCGGTGCACCACATGGATGGACACCAAGGCGGAGAAAGGCAGGATCTCACCGCTGGCCGTGTGGCCCAAATCGCGCCAGACTTCAAAACCCTGGACATCCCAGAGCGGCCACCACTGACCATTGCACAGCGGAACACCTTCACAAGCTAAAACAGCGTAATTGGTGCTGACCCAGCCGCCCAAGGTGATTTGCATCCAGACCAAGACGGTGACGCACAGCAACGCCGAACGCAAAGTGGGTGCAAGCGGTTCGCGCGACGGCATGCGGGAACGAACGGCTTGGGTACACAGCAGCGCCAACAAACCCAGGCCACCTAGCAAATGCAAGGTGACGATGGCCGGCAGCAACTTCAAAGTCACCGTCCAAGCGCCAAAGGCCCCTTGCATGCAAACCCAAAGCAGGGTGAGTGTCGGCCAAGCCGGCTTGGCATCCGCCTGGCGCTGAAAGGCGCGGGACCAACTGGCCACAGCCAAGGTCAAAATCAATACCCCGACGGCGGTGGCAAGATAGCGGTGGATCATTTCCACCCAGGCTTTGCCATGGGTCACGGGGCCCGTGGGCATGGCCGATTGCGCTGCATCGATATGCACTTCAGCCCCCAAAGGCGTGACACTGCCATAACAACCCGGCCAGTCAGGGCAGCCCAAGCCCGAATCGGTCAAACGCGTGAAAGCGCCGAACAGCACCAGGTCGAAGGTCAAAAACAAGGTGAGCAGCAGCAAGGCCCGACTGCGATCCGCTTGCGCGGTGGGTTCATGGCGCAACCACACCCAGCACAAAGGCCCCAAGGCCAGCAGCAAGCCCATGGCCATGACGCGCAAGGCCGGTGCCCAGTTGTAAAGTTCGACCGCGTTCATGACATCAACGACCCGGTGTGTCCCAAAACGCCGAGGCTTTGAGCACCCGTTCCAAATCGCGCTTGGCTTTGGCGGCGCCGGCTGCGTCCATGTCGGCGGGGAAACGCATCATCAAATTGCCCAAAGGGTCAACCACATACAAGTGCGCGTCCAGACTGTGTCCTTTTGCGGCTGGCAGCCAAGCTTGCAGATCTTGCACTTTGACTTTCAAGACCGTGGCTTGGGCCATGGCGGGCAACAACGCGTCGGCAGGCATCACATCGTCTTGAATCAGCCAGACCCGGTCAAGGCGGTCTTTGTCTTTGCCCAAAGTTTCGCGCAGCTGACGCTGGAAATACAAGCGTTGCTGGCACGCCGCATCACAGGCGCCGCCACCCACGCTGATCAACAGCCATTGGCCTTTGAGGGCGCTCAAGGGTGCCGTCTGGCCGGACAGAGAGACCGTGGCCACTTCAGGCAAAGGACGTTGTGGCTCCATCAGTTCGCCATAGTTGCGCCGCCCTTCAGGTCGGATGACGTAGTAGGTCCAGTAAGAGGCGATCACGGGCGAGGCGCAGATCAGCAGGACCATCAGCATCTTCCAGCGGCCGACACGGGTGCGCGCAGCTTCACCTTCCAAGGCCTCGCTCGGGGTGGGCATGCTGTGCACCGTAAAGCCCAAGGGGGCGTCGCGCACTTCAGTGGGGGAGGCGATTTTTTCGTCGGACAATTTGAAACCAAACATAAAGCAAAGTGATCAGGGCACTGAGCCCAAACCACTGAAAAGCATAGCCGTAGTGTTTTTCAACACCGGTGGCCGGTTGGGGCCATTCGCGCAGCAAGCCTTCGGAGGCCGCGCCGGTTTGCACCAGGGTCACTTCCAGCAAGGGCCATCCTGTTTGCGCGCGCACTGCATCCAAGTCGAGATTTTGCCGTATGGGACCTGGGTCTGAATCACCTAATTCATAGAGCTTGGACGGGGCAAGGGCAATGCGCCCTGTGAGGGTGACTTCGCCGCTGGGCGTGATCACCTCAGGCAGTTGCGTTCGGTCCGTGAAATGCCGTGGCACCCAGCCCCGTTGAACCCAAATCACCGCTTGGGAAGCCGTCAATCGCAGCGGGGTCAACACATAAAAGCCGACACGGCCATTCATTTGCCGGTTGTCCAAAAACACGGTTTTGTCTGCCAACCACTGGCCTTGCAAGCTGACACGGCGGTGAATCAAGCCTGCGCGCTTGTCCGCACTGTCATCCGCTTGTCCCAAGTTCGTGCCATCGACCATGGCCATCTCAGCACGCTGCGCCATTTGCGCTTGCCAGGCTTCTTTGGCAGCGGCGCGGCGCAGCTGCCAAAACCCCAAGGCGCAAGTGAGGGCTACAGCCATGACAACGGCCAGCAAAATCGCCAACCAGCGCAGACGCGGCGGGGCTATGGCCGCGGCGTTGGACAACTTTTCTGCGCTCATTGGATAATCGGGCTCATGACATACCTTGTTGCGATCGCTTTTATGGCCATTTTGGGCAGCCTGGGTGCTGCGTTGTTTTACATGATGAAGGGTGATGGCCAATCTTCAGGTCAACATCCTTCGGGCGGCATGGCCAAAGCCTTGGCATTTCGCGTGGGCTTTTCCATTGTGCTCTTCGCCTGTATCTTGCTGGCCTGGAAACTGGGCTATATCCAGCCTTCCGGTATTCCAGCAGGGGCTTAACTCCCCGATTTTTTCGTTCATTTCACACATCCACAAAAAAAGCGCCCTTCGGCGCTTTTTTTGTGCGACGGTGTCGACTCACATCCAGTACACCAAGATGTACAAGCCCAGCCAGACCACATCGACAAAGTGCCAGTACCAAGCAGCACCTTCAAAACCGAAGTGACGGTCGGCTGTGAAATGGCCTTTTTGCAAACGCAAAGTGATGAACAACAACATCAACATACCGACAAACACGTGGAAACCGTGAAAACCGGTGAGCATGTAGAAGGTGGAGCCATAAACGCCCGAGCTGAGTTTCAAATTCATTTCAGACCAAGCGTGCGCATATTCGTAACCTTGAACGCACAAGAAAGTCACACCCAACAGCACCGTCATCCACATGAATTTGATGGTTTTTGAACGGTCGCCATGCTGCAAAGCATGGTGCGCCACGGTCAAGGTCACGCCAGAGGTCAACAGCAAACCAGTGTTGATGGTGGGCAACCAGAAAGGAGACATGGTCTGGAAGGGCTCGACAATGCCGGCTGGTGAAGCGGTTGCGCCCGCAGCCAATGTCGGCCACACGGCTTTGAAGTCAGGCCAGATCAAGGCATTTTCCAAGCTGCCCAGTGCCGGCAAGGAGTGGGTCCGTGCCCACCACAGCGCTGTGAAGAATGCACCGAAGAACATCACTTCGGAGAAAATGAACCAGGTCATGCTCCAACGGAAGGACAGATCGATTTTGCGACCGTATTGGCCACTTTCACTTTCACCCACCGCTTCGCTGAACCATTGGTACAACACGGTCAACCACCAGATCAGGCCGAAAAACAAAGAATACTTGCCCCAGTTTTCACCATTGACCCACTGGCCAGCGCCCAGAATAACAAAGAACAAACCAATGGCCGCCATCACGGGGTGGCGTGATGGATGGGGGACGAAATAATAAGGCGTGGTGCCGTGTGCTGTGGAACTCATGTGTACTCCTGCTCTCAAATCTTCAAAATCAATCTGTGTTCACGAAAGGGTCGATGGTTGCATCACGACCCAATTGACCAGCGCGATCAAACCCACCACCATCACCACCACCAGGCCAATGGCCACCGCGATGATGTGAAAAGGGTTCAAGCGCGCCATATCTTCTTGCGACTCACTGCCTTTGCGCATGCCAGCAAACGACCACATGACCGCTTGCACTGTGCGCAAAAAAGTGGCTTTAGGGGGTTGCTGGTCGGGCATCATGTGCCAGCTTTCAACAAGGGCAAAGCGGTTTCGGTCGCCACAGGGGCCGCAGGCGTTTTACCGCCCACTTCAAAGAACGTGTACGACAGGGTGATCGTTTTCACGTCTTTGGACAATTTGGGGTCAATCACAAAAGCCACGGGCCAGCGCTTTTTCTCGCCGGGCTCCAAGGTGTATTGATTGAAACAAAAACATTCCAGCTTATTGAAATAGGCCGCCGCTTGGTGCGGCGCATAGCTGGGAATGGCTTGCGCCGCCATGCGTTTGTTTTGCACATTTTGGAACTCGTACATGACCGTGGTCAACTCACCTGGATGCACCACCACAGAGCGGGTTTCAGGCTTAAAGTCCCAAGGGCCACGCGCATTGGCATCGAACTCCACCGTGATGGAGCGGCTCAAGTCCACTTGGCTGTTGACCGCACGGGCCTCTGAGCCCGCCACACCATTGCCCGGCACTTGCCGCTCAACCAGGGACAGGATGTTGATGCCGGTGATTTCGCAAATGTGTTTGTACAAAGGAATCAGCGCATAGCCAAAAGCGAACATGCCGACTGTGATCACAGCCAGCTTGCCCATCATCTTGGTGTTTTCGTTGCGCAGATTCATGGCGGAAGAATGCTCAATTTTGAAAGCTCAATGGCTCAGCAAAATCATTTTGGCCATGAACCCGATGAAAAACATCGCGGCCACCGAGGCCAAGGTCAAGGCCATGCGCAAATTGCTTTTCTTTTGTTCAGGTGTCATGGTCTATTCAGCCGATCACGCGGGTGGCGGTGATGTCCAATTTGGGTGGGTTCTCAAAAGTGTGGAACGGCGCGGGCGAGGCCACTTCCCACTCCAGACCTTCTGCACCAGCACCGTCCGCATCGTTCCATGGGCGCTGAGGTGCTTTGGCACCTTGACCGCGCATGCAAGGCACGACCACGAACAAGAAGAAGTAGACCTGGGCAAAACCGAAGAGGAAACCACCGACCGAGGCCAAGGCATTGAAGTCGGCGAACTGCATCGGGTAGTCGGCGTAGCGACGGGGCATGCCGGCCAAACCCAAGAAGTGCATCGGGAAGAAGGTGACGTTGAAAGCGATCAATGACCACCAGAAATGGATCTTGCCGCGGCCTTCGTTGTACATCACGCCGGTCCACTTGGGGGCCCAGTAGTAGAAGCCTGCGAACAAGGCAAACAAGGAACCGGCCACCAACACATAGTGGAAGTGCGCCACCACGTAGTAAGTGTCTTGCAACTGGATATCGATCGGCGCCATCGCCAAGATCAAACCGGTGAAGCCGCCCATGGTGAACACAAAAATGAAGCCCACTGCAAACAGCATCGGCGTTTCAAAGGTCATGGAGCCGCGCCACATGGTGGCAATCCAGTTGAAAATCTTCACTGCGGTCGGCACCGCGATCAGCATGGTGGCGTACATGAAGAACAACTGCCCGGTCACCGGCATCCCGGTGGTGAACATGTGGTGCGCCCACACGATGAACGACAAAATAGCAATCGAAGACGTGGCGTACACCATCGAGGCGTAGCCGAACAACTTCTTGCGAGAGAAAGCCGGCACGATCTGGCTGATGATGCCGAAAGCCGGCAAGATCATGATGTAGACCTCAGGGTGACCGAAGAACCAGAAGATGTGCTGGTACATCACCGGGTCACCGCCGCCGGCGGGGTTGAAGAAGCTGGTGCCAAAGTGGCGATCGGTCAGCGTCATGGTGATCGCGCCAGCCAACACAGGCATCACGGCGATCAACAGGTAAGCGGTGATCAACCAAGTCCATGCGAACATGGGCATCTTCATCAAAGTCATGCCGGGTGCGCGCATGTTCAAAATGGTGACGATGATGTTGATCGAACCCATGATGGACGAAGCGCCCAAGATGTGCATGGCAAAAATACCGGCGTCCATGGAGGGGCCCATTTGCAGGGTCAATGGCGCGTACAAAGTCCAGCCAGCAGCGGGTGCACCGCCAGGCATGAAGAACGAACCGGCCAGCATCAAACCGGCCGGGATCATCAGCCAAAAACTGAAGTTGTTCATGCGGGCAAAAGCCATGTCGGCCGCGCCGATTTGCAAGGGAATCATCCAGTTCGCAAAGCCGACAAAGGCGGGCATGATCGCGCCAAACACCATGATCAGACCGTGCATGGTGGTGAACTGGTTGAACAACTCAGGGTTGACCAATTGCAAACCTGGCTGGAACAGCTCGGCGCGAATCAACAGCGCCAAGATACCGCCAATCATCAACATGGTGAAGCTGAACAACAGGTACAAGGTCCCGATGTCTTTGTGGTTGGTCGCATAGACCCAACGACGCCAGCCGCTGGGGGCGTGGTCATGATCGTCGTGGGCGTGATCGTGATGGTCGAGAACGGCACTCATCTTGATTTCCTTTAATGCGGTAATGACTTATTTACGGGCAGCCAGCACTTCAGCCGGTTGCACGAGTTGCCCGGTCTTGTTGGACCAGTTGTTCTTGGTGAAAGTGATGACAGCGGCAATTTCGGTGTCCGACAAAGCTTTCCATGAGGGCATGGCGCCATTGTTTTGGCCATTGAGCAAGACCGAGATTTGCTTGACGTGGTCCGCGTCCAACACCACGGCAGCGCCGTCCAGTGGCTTGATCGGTCCGGCGCCCTTGCCATTGGCCTGGTGACAGGCAGCGCAATTGGCCGCGTACACTTTTTCACCGCGCTTGGACAGATCGTCCAATGTCCATACTTTGCTTGGATCGTCGGCTTTGGCGGCTTGTTTTTTCTTCTCCGCATTCACCCAAGCGGCGTAGTCTTCGCCCGACAGCACTTTGACCTGGATCGGCATGTAAGCATGCTCTTTGCCGCACAACTCTTGGCATTGGCCATAGTAGGTGCCGACTTTTTCGGCGCGGAACCAGGTGTCACGCACAAAACCCGGAATCGCATCTTGCTTGATGCCCAATGAGTTCACCGCAAAAGAGTGAATCACATCATTGGCGGTCGTGATGACGCGCACTTTTTTACCCACCGGCACCACCAAAGGGTTGTCGACGCGCAAAAGGTAATCGTCGCCTTCGGGCTTGCCTGCATTGGACATGGCCCGTTGCGAAGAATCCAAAGTGGAGATGTAGGCCAGGCCCTCGCCTTCGCCTTTGATGTAGTCGTAACCCCATTTCCACTGGTAGCCGGTGACTTTGATCGTCAAATCGGCATTGGTGGTGTCCTTGGACGCGACCAACACTTTGGTGGCCGGCAAGGCCATCAAGATCACGATGATGAAGGGGGCCAGGGTCCACAAAATTTCAACCGTGACGGACTCGTGGAAGGTGGCCGCCTTGTGGCCCACCGATTTGCGGTGCTTCCAGATGGAATAGAACATCACCGCAAACACGGCGATGAAAATCACCACGCAGATGATCATCATGAAATTGTGCAACCAATGCTGCTCTTGCGCAATTTTGGTGACTGCAGGGTGCAAATTGAGCTGATTGACAGCAGGGCCGCCAGGCAGGTCGTTGACCGCGTGTGCGGATGTGGCCATCAATGCGCCCGTCCAAATGCCGGCATGGCAAAGAAGCGAAGCCAATTTACTGGAAATGCTCTTCATAGTCGTCACTAACTTCCAAGTCTCTGTAGAACCTACTACCTTTGTTGAGCCACTGCTGACGCAGCAGCCCAACGTGGACATCACGCTTGGCGCAATGCCCGACGAATTTCTTGGGCCAACATCAACCGCTGCTCAGGGCGCACAAAACGACCCACTTCAACGGATTTCCCTCGGCCCGACACCTCAATCAAACTCCGGTCGTCAGCCAGCAGCTCCACGCGAACCCACTGCCTATCGAACTCGGCTCGCTCACGTTTGCCGGCAGTTTCACACTCCACGACAACCCGAGCACCTTCAATCGAAATCCACTCCCCATCGGTGGCATGACGGGCATAAATGAAAAATGCCAGTCCTACCACCATGACTTCCAACCAAGCAAAACCGAGCACCAAAGTGGCGCCATGCAACCAAAAAAAGGAGCCAATCAGCAGCGACACACTGCACAGGGAAAGGTAGATCCAACCCAGCTGCGCCGGCGCCAAGGAGCAATTTTTTCGTAGCCTCCAGTCAATGGACTGACCTGAGACCTGTGCGAATGTGAACATCCGGTTAGACATACGTCATCTTTGATCGACCCGTTGCTTGATTCAAAACCAGTTTGGGCTTTGACGGGGCAGATTTTACCCGACTTATAGAGGTGATTTGATAAAACGCATACGAAGCCTTAAATCCGAGGCTGCTTTCGCAACATCGCCCGCATATCCTGCAGATCAATTTGACTGACAGCTTGTAATTTGGCGCGGGGTTGGGGTTTGAGCGCGTGGCCATAGACCACTTCAAAGGTGATCACCAAGCGGCCCTCCTCATCAGGTCGCGCTAAACTTTGTAAAGCCGCCAGCAACTGGGCATGCCAGCGCCGGCCGCGCAATCCGGCAAAGCGCTGCACATGGAAATTGCGCCCTAATTCACGCAGCTCGGCCAACAAACGCTCAGCCGATGCATAACTCAGGGTCATGCGTTCCATGTCCATCACAGGCTCGGCAAAACCGGCCTCCACCAACATATCCCCCCAGTCATGCATATCGGTGAATTCATGCGCCGGGGGCGACCAAGCCTGCGCGGCAAACACCGCGCGCAACTCCCGCAAGGTATCGGGGCCGAGACAAGAAAACATGACAAAGCCATCAACCGCCAAAGCCCGGTGCCATTGCGCGATCAAGGCTTGCGGATCGGCCGATTGGTGCAGCAGCATATTCGCCCAAATCATGTGCACCGGCGCTGCTGGGGCTGTGGCCGCAAAAACCACGGGACGCAGCCAACGTGACCATCGCCACCAGGGTGTTTGCAGCGCCGCTTGGGCCACGAGCAACTCCTGCGGCTGTGTCACCACCGCATGCCAGCGGGCTTTGGCGTAGCGTGCCGCCACCAGGCGCACTGCGTTTAAACCACTGCGCACAGGCTCCCATGCCGCCCAATGCGCGGGTTGGAGTTTGATGAAGTCCAATCGTGCCTGCATGCGCTGGCCCACTTCTTCGTGCAACCAAGGTGATGCGCTAAGGCCTTCGGACAGCTTCAAGCATCGGCTCGCCCAGCGCAGCGCAGCCGTGGAGTCCATGGTGGGGGGGCGGGGTGTAGACACAGGAGGAGGCGGGAAAAGGAGAACTGGGCGAGGAAGAGAGTTGGCAGTATATTGATTTCATGTTCGCCAGCCGTTTTTCAAGGTTTTCTGCTGCGCCCGCATCAGCACCGCAGCCAGGTCTGGCCTCAGAGCGGTTGTGGTCATGGCTGCCCAGCCAATGCGCCATCTGCAAAGCCTGGCCCACTCGGCCCCTGTGTGAAGTCTGCATGGCCGCATTTGCCCAACCGGTGCACCGCTGCTCCACTTGTGCTTTGCAACTTCCCAATATAAAGGACCGCTGCGGCAAGTGCCTGCTTGAACCACCGCCTTGGCAAAGCGCTTTGGCGGCCGTGAGTTACCAATGGCCTTGGTCGCAGCTGGTGGCGCAATTCAAATACCAAGCGCAACCCGGTCGGGCCGGTGCTTTGGCCAGTGTGATGCACAGCGCCCCCGGAGTGGACGATGCGTTGGCGCAAGCCCAATGGGTCCTGCCCATGCCGCTGTCGCCGCAACGTTTGGCACAGCGCGGATTCAACCCTTCACTGCTGCTGGCCAAACAGTTGTCGCCTCGCCAATCACGGCACGACTTGCTTTTGCGCATTCGCGATACGCCTGCCCAACGCACCCTGCCCCGATCGGCGCGTTGGCGCAATTTGCAAGGCGCTTTTGCGGTCAACCCTTTGCGCGCCGCTGAGCTCAGAGGGCAAAGCGTGGTGCTGGTGGACGATGTCATGACGACGGGCGCATCTTTGCATATGGCCGCGCAGGTCTTGGTGGCGGCCGGGGTTTCGCATTTAACCACCGTGGTCTTGGCCCGAACCGAAGAAGGTGCGCGCGATGGGCCGTGACGCCAGCGGGCTCCAGCCACCCGCATTGCGGATCGCAACCCGACTTGCGCAGTCTGCGTGTCCCGCACAATAGCGGCTATGTTTCAAATTGTCTTGGTTGAACCCGAAATCCCGCCCAACACGGGCAACATCATCCGCTTGGCCGCCAACACCGGTTGCACGCTGCACCTGGTTGAACCGCTGGGATTTTCCATGGAAGACAAGCACATGCGCCGCGCCGGGCTGGACTACCATGAGTATGCGCAACTGAAGCGCCACGCCGATTGGAATCAATTTTTAAAATCCGTACAGCCTGACCCCCAGCGCCTGTTTGCCATGACCACGCGCGGTTCACGCGGGGTGCATGAAGTGGCTTTTCAACCGGGGGATTGGTTTGTGTTTGGGGCTGAAACCCGGGGCTTGGCACCCGCATTGCGCGACAGTTTCCCCAATGAATGCCGCCTCAAGTTGCCCATGCGCGAAGGTCAGCGCAGCCTGAACCTGTCCAATGCCGTGGCGGTGACGGTGTTCGAGGCTTGGCGACAAAACCATTTTGCGGGCAGCAGCCCGGCTTGAGCGCTGGCGCTTCAGGGGTAGGAGCGCGACAAAGACTCGGCGATGCACACCGGCTTGTCTGAGCCCTCACGCTCAATCATCACCTCCCAAGCGAATTGCATGCCCTGGTTGTCGATCGGCGTGGCCGACAGCAATTTAAGCTGGGCGCGCAAACGGCTGCCCACCGGCACGGGTGAGGTGAAACGCACTTTGTTCAAGCCGTAGTTCACACCCATGCGGGTTTCCTTCACGCTGAGGCCGGACTGAAAAAACTTCGGAATCAAGGACAAGGTCAAAAAGCCGTGCGCAATCGGTGCGCCAAACGGACCGGCCTTGGCGCGCTCGACATCGATGTGGATCCACTGGTGATCGCCGGTGGCCTCGGCAAACTGGTTGACTTGTTCTTGGGTGATTTGCAGCCAAGGGGTGACGGTGACTTGCTGGCCCACGCAAGCCGCCAAATCTTGAAGGGTTTCAAAGGTTTTCATGGCAACCACTCTAGCGCCCGTGCCCGCCAAGCGGTGTCGAGCCTGCGACAAGCGGTTTGTGCAGGTTGAGCCCATTTCATTGACCCGTCAATCATTGATCAGTCAACTATAATGGCTCTCACCATGCCCTCCATCACACCCGCCCAGTTTTACCTTCCAGGTCAGTACCAACCGGATCAAAGCGTGGGCCATTTGATGAACAAGGTGCTGTCATCGATCGTGGCCCAGGCGGATGCGGATTTAGCCCCCTACAAGCTCACCTATGTGCAATGGCTGCCCTTGTACAAACTGCTGATGAACGAAAGTCAAACCGCGGCCCAGCTTGCCCGCGACATGGCCATCGACCCCGGCGCATTGACCCGCTCCCTGACCCGGTTGGAAAACAAAGGCTTGATCCAGCGCGAGCGCTCGGTGCAAGACCGCCGTGTGGTGCACTTGCGCTTGAGCGCCGCAGGGCGTGAGGTGGCACAGCATGTGCCCCGTGTGTTGGCCGATGTACTGAACGGCCATTTGCAAGGCTTTTCCCAAACTGAATGGACGCTGATGCGGCAGCTGCTGCAACGCATGCTGAGCAATGGCGAAGCGCTCAAGCAGCGATTGGCCAAAGCCACCGCCACTGACCCGACTGGATTGAACTGAACCCACCATGAATTTATGCTCTTGCACCTTGACACGCCAGACCCTGCGGGGCAGCTTCAGCCTGGGCTTGACCGCCTTGTTGATGGCCTGCAGCACGCCAGGCCCTGAGGTCGCCGCGCTGACCACCACTTCGGCCGCCGCCTTGCAGTTGACCGGCCCCACCACCCCCGCACTGTCTCCCGCTTGGTGGCAAGACTGGGGGGATGCGCCATTGAACGCCCTGGTGGCGAGGGCCTTGGCCGACAACCCCACATTGCTGACGGCGCAATTGCGGGTGCGCCGCATGCAAGCGCTGAGCGGCATCGCGCAGGCCAACGGCCTGCCGCAAGCCGGCTTGGGCGCGGATTTCACGCGTCAACGCTTCAGCGCCAATGGCTTGTACCCCAAGCCCATCGCCGGCAACACCTGGGACAACGACACGCTGCAAGCCAGTGTCTCTTGGGCGCCCGATGTGTGGGGCCAACACGCCGCCGAGTTGGCCTCGGCCATCGGTCAAACCCGCGCCGCGCAAGCCGACGCGGCGATGGCGGCCACCGGCTTGGCCAGTCAAATCTGCAAAACCTATGTCGGCTTGGCGCGGCTGCTGGCACAACGTGATATTGCGCTGCGCGCACAGCAACAGCGCCTGCAGATGCGCCAACTGATGGCCGAGCGGGTGGCGGCGGGCCTGGACCCTTTGGGGGAACAAAGCCTGTCGGAGGGCAATCTGTCTGAGGCGGCGGTCCAGCTGGAGGCTTGGGAAGAGCAAATCCAATCGAGTCGACATCAACTGGCGCTGTTGAGCGGCCAAGCGCCCGAAGCACTGGCTGCGTTGTCACCCCAATTGAATTTGCTGCAACTGCAGGCCCTGCCCGCGACCTTGGGCGCTGATCTGTTGGGGCGACGTCCCGATGTGGTCGCCAGCCGATGGCGGGTGGAAGCCGCCAGCCAAGACGTGGCGGTGGCCCGCACCCAGTTTTATCCGAACGTGAATTTAAGCGCCTTCGTCGGCTACAACGCCCTGGGCCTGAACCATTTGCTGGACGCAGGGAGTCGGCAAATCGGCGTCAGTCCTGCTGTGCGTCTGCCTTTGTTTGACGGCGGGCGACTGCGCGCCCAACTCAGCGCGCGGCAAACCGAACGTGACATGGCGGTGGCGCAGTACAACGCCACGGTGCTTGAAGCCGTGAAAGAAACCACCGATGCCTTGCAATCTGCCCAATCGCTGTACAGGCAGGCGCAAGCCCAAAGCGCGGCGCTCAGCAGCGCGCAGCAGCAGCACGCTTTGGCCCAGCAGCGCAGGGCGGCGGGCTTGAGCAACGCTTTGGCCGCACTGTCCGCCGAAACAACCGTTTTGGCCCAGCGCCGCATCGTGGCCGATCTGCAGGCCAGGCAATTGGACAACCAGATCAACCTGATCAAGGCCCTGGGCGGCGGTTGGCAGGGAGACAAGCCCTCACCCCTGGCGCAGCTGCGCCAGGTCAATCCTTGAGCCACCCCACGCACACCGCCATCCCACAGCATCCCGACAAAGACCATCCCATGACCGCCTCCGAATCGACCACCGCCCGCCGCCGCGGCCTGACCCTGATCGCTACCGCCATCGCCGTGTGCGGCTTGGCTTGGGGCGGTTGGCACTGGCTGCAAGGCCGTCACCAGCAAAACACCGACAACGCCTATGTCGCCGGCAACGTGGTGCAAATCACGCCCCAAGTCGGCGGCACGGTGGTGGCCATTCAGGCCGACGACACCGACTTTGTCAAAGCCGGTCAGCTGCTGGTCAAACTGGATGCGGCGGACGCCAGCGTCGCGCTGGAGCAGGCCGAGGCCCAGCTGGCGCAAACCGTGCGCGAAGTGCGCACCCTGTTTGCCAACAACAGCACCTTGCAAGCCCAGGTGCAGATGCGCCAAGCCGAACTGAACCGCTCCCAAACCGAGCTGGCCCGCGCCCAAGAAGACAGTCAACGCCGGGCACCCTTGGTGGCCAGCGGCGCGGTCAGCCAAGAAGAGTTTCAGCACGCCCAAGCCCAAACCAACGCCGCCAAGAGCGCGGTCATGGCGGCCCAATCGGCGGTGACGGCCGCCAAAGAGCAACTCAACGCCAGCCAAACCCAGACCGAAGGCACCAGCGTGGCCCAGCACCCCAGTGTGCAGCGTGCTGCCGCCAAAGTGCGTGAAGCCTTTTTGGCCCTGCAGCGCATGGCGTTGCTGGCGCCGACCGATGGCCACATTGCCAAACGCGGTGTGCAATTGGGCCAACGCGTGCAGGCCGGCGCGCCTTTAATGACGCTGGTGGCCTTGAACCAGTTGTGGGTGGATGCCAACTTCAAAGAAAGCCAGTTGCAAAGCCTGCGCATCGGCCAAACGGCGGTCATGGAAGCTGACGTTTACGGCACCCAAGTGGTCTACCACGGCAAGGTGGTGGGCCTGGGCGCAGGCACGGGCGCCGCCTTTGCCTTGCTGCCGGCGCAAAACGCCACCGGCAACTGGATCAAGGTGGTGCAACGTGTGCCGGTGCGCATCGCCATCGACGCCAAAGACCTGGCCGAACACCCTTTGCGCGTGGGCTTGTCGATGGATGTGAGCGTTGACACCCAGGATCAAAGCGGCAAGATGCTGGCCGACGCACCCCGCAGCCAAGCGGGCGCCGTGACCACGGTGTTTGACAGCCAGCAACACGCCGCCGACCAGCGGGTGCAGCGCATCATGGCCACCCATCTGGGTGGCAAGACCCCTTGAGCGCAGTGAGCACACCGCCAGCAGCCCTGCCGCCGCTGCAAGGCACCGCCTTGCTGCTGGGCACGCTGTCCTTGTCGCTGGCCACCTTCATGAACGTGCTCGACTCGTCGATCGCCAACGTCTCGATTCCAGCGATTTCAGGCGACTTGGGCGTCAGCCCCGGTCAAGGCACCTGGGTCATCACCAGCTTTGGCATTGCCAATGCCATCTCGGTGCCGCTGACGGGCTGGCTGACGCAGCGCTTTGGTGCGGTGCGCTTGTTCACCCTGAGTGTGCTGCTGTTCATGCTGGCCAGCTGGCTGTGCGGCCTGGCCCACTCGCTGGAAATGCTGGTGTTCTTTCGCGTGTTGCAAGGCCTGGTTGCCGGTCCCATGATTCCGCTGTCGCAAACCCTGCTGCTGAGCAGCTACCCGCGTGCCAAAGCCGGCACGGCGCTGGCGCTGTGGGGCGTCACCACCCTGGTGGCCCCGGTGGCCGGACCGCTCTTGGGGGGCTGGATCACCGACAACATCTCGTGGCCTTGGATTTTCTACATCAACGTGCCAGTGGGCTTGTTGGCCGCCGGTCTGACCTGGGGCATTTACCGGCGCCGCGAAACACCCACGCGCCAACTGCCCATCGACTCGGTCGGCCTGAGCCTGCTGGTGATCTGGGTCGGGGCCTTGCAACTGATGCTGGACAAGGGCAAAGAGCTCGACTGGTTTGCCTCCAACACCATTGTCGGTTTGGCCATCGTCGCGGCGGTGGCTTTTGCGGTGTTTGTGGTCTGGGAGTTGACCGAAGAACACCCGGTGGTGGACTTGCGCTTGTTCAAAGGGCGCAACTTCAGCTTTGGTGCATTGGCCTTGTCGGTGGCCTATGCCTTGTTCTTTGGCAATGTGGTGTTGCTGCCCTTGTGGTTGCAGCAGTGGATGGGTTACACCGCCACCAATGCGGGTCTGGCCCTCGCGCCGGTGGGCATCTTGGCCATTTTGCTGACGCCGTTGATCGGCAAAAAAGTCGCTGTCTGGGACCCTCGGCGCATCGCCACCGTGGCCTTTGTGGGTTTTGCGGTGGTGTTGTGGATGCGCTCGCAATTCACGGTGCAAACCGATCTGGCCCACATCCTGGTGCCCACCCTGATGCAGGGCGCGGCCATGGCGATGTTCTTCATTCCCTTGACCACCTTGACCCTGGCCGGCATCCCGCCAGAGCGGATCCCTTCGGCTGCGGGCTTGAGCAACTTCACCCGCATCACGGCAGGGGCGATGGGCACCTCGATCGCCACCACGGTGTGGGAGAGCCGCGCCGCCATGCACCATGCGCACCTGAGCGAAACCCTGGTGCAAGGTCAAGGGGTGTTTGGCATCACCGTGGAGGCCCTCAAAGACAGCGGCCTGAGCACCGAGCAAGCGCTGACGCAAATCAACCGCTTGATCGACCAACAAGCCTTCACCCGCGCGGCTGACGATGTTTTTTTGGCCTCGGCCTTTATTTTCATTGGCCTGATCAGCGTGATCTGGCTGACCCAACGCCCTGCGCAACAGGCCGCGGCCAAAGGCCCCTCACCTGCTGCGACCGACACCAGGGGCGCGCATTGAAAGCGCTCGGTCTGGGCGCTTGCGCACTTCAAGTTCGGCTGGAAAGGCGGGCTTTGTCGGGCGAGCCTTCTAGCCCGGCCAAAAGCGCGGTGTTGTCACCGCCGATCACCATCTGGAACTGGTTGTCCACATAGGTGTAGTCGTAGTAGCCCATGCGCGCCAAGGGTTTGATTTTCAGCACATCGATCAAGCCTTCGCCCGTCAGGACTTCATCGTCAATGTGCACCGCCACCACGCGGCCAAACACCACGTCGGCCGTGCCCATGGGCGGCACACCCGGAAAGCGCAAGGTGTTGAGGTAGACGCACTCAAAGTGCACCGGCGAGCCGGCCACACGGGCAGGCTTGACCAGCCGCGAAGCCAGCTTGTGCAGGCCCGCGTGTTCAAATTCGTCCACGCCGTGCGGCAGTTCTTCGGCCGATTTGTTCACCGCTTCGCGCAAATCATAAGTGGCCATGTTCCAGACAAATTCACCTGTGTCTTCGGCATTGCGCACCGAGTCTTTGCGCTCACCACGGGTGTTTTGATTGGCCGAAAACATGACAATCGGCGGGTTGAACGTCACGTTTTGAAATTGGCTGTAGGGCGCCAAGTTGTGCCGGCCTTCACGGTCCAACGTCGAGATCCAACCAATCGGGCGGGGGATGACGCAGGACTTGAACGGGTCATGCGGCAAGCCGTGTGGCGTCACGCCGGGTTCGTAATACATCACTGGCTCCTGAGGTGTTTTAAATTAAATCCACCACCACATTGCCCAAGGCCTGGCCGGCCTCCACCGTCTCATGCGCTTGCACCAGTTGCGCCAAGGTGAAGCGCGGGCCGATGCTGTGTTGCAGCTGTCCGGCTTGCAGCAAGTCGTTCAGGCGCGCCAGGCCGAAGGCGCGGTCAGCGGGCGTCAGGTCGTACACCAAGAAAAATTTGAGCGTGATGGAGCCGAACAACAGGGCTCTGAAATTCACCGGCACCTCGGGTGCATTCGAGCCGTAGCACACCACCGTGCCATGGGGTGCCAAAGCGCCCGCCGCCACCAGCTGCGCGGTGCTGGCGAAATCCATGTCGATGATGACCGATGCGCCTTGCCCACCCGTCATGGCCTTGACCCGCTCGGCCACCGGCTCGGTCTTGTAAAAAATCGCCTCTTGCATACCGGCCGCCTTGGCGTGTTCGGCTTTGGTCGCAGAGCCCACAGTGCCCATCACCCGCCCGCCCGCCAAGCTGACCAGCTGGGTGATGTAGTGACCCACCGCCGAGGATGCGCCAGTGACCAACACGGTTTTGTCTTTCAAGTCGCCGGCCAAATGCACCGCTTGGATCGCCGTCAAAGCCGGAATACCCAAGCACGCGCCCGCTGCAAAGTCGGTGTTGCCCGGCAAGTGCACGGCTTGCGCCGAAGGCAAGACCATCCATTCGCTGGCCGTGCCCAAGGGGCGCGCCCATTGGCCGTTCCAGATCCAAACGCGTTCACCCACACGGGCCGCCGCCACACCGGTGCCCACGGCGTCGATCACACCCGCGCCGTCACTGTGCGGCACGATGCGCGCGTCGCTCAAAGGACGCGCACGGCGTGATTTCACATCCGAGGGGTTGACCCCCGAGGTGTGCAGGCGCACCCGCACTTCGCCAGGACCCGGCTCGGGTGTGGGCATCTCGCCCACCTCGATCACGTCTTTGGCTTCTCCGTTGTGGCTGTACCAAGCTGCGCGCATGGGGGTTCTCCGGTGAGGTGTGAGGCAGTTGTAGAAAGTGTCTACAGGGAACGCGGGCTTAAACCCGCTCGATGATCAGCGCAATGCCTTGGCCCACGCCAATGCACATGGTGCACAGCGCATAGCGGCCGCCGGTGTGGTGCAAGCGGTTGATGGCCGTGGTCACCAAACGTGCACCTGAAGCGCCCAGGGGATGCCCCAGCGCAATCGCGCCGCCCCAGGCGTTGACACGGGCGTCCTCATCTTGCAAGCCCAGCAAGCGCAGCACCGCCAAGCCTTGCGCGGCAAAGGCTTCGTTCAGTTCGATCACGTCGATTTGGTCCAGGGTCAAGCCCGTCAAAGCCAATACTTTTTGCGTAGCGGGGGCCGGGCCGATGCCCATGATGCGCGGGGCCACACCGGCGGTGGCCATGCCCACCACACGGGCCTTGGGCGTCAAGCCCTGCTGGGCCGCAGTCGCTTCGTCGGCCAAGAGCACGGCGCAAGCGCCGTCGTTCACACCACTGGCATTGCCGGCGGTCACCGTGCCGTCGGGGCGCACCACGCCTTTGAGTTTGGCCAAAGCTTCGAGGCTGGTTTCACGCGGGTGCTCGTCAGTGTCCACCAGCACCGCATCGCCTTTTTTCTGCGGGATGCTCACGCCCACAATCTCGCGCGCCAGATGGCCGGCCTGGATCGCGGCCACGGCCCGCAGCTGGCTGTTGTAGGCCATGCGGTCTTGCGCTTCGCGTTCAATTTTGTAGTCGGTGGCCACGTTCTCGGCGGTCTCGGGCATCGAGTCCACGCCGTATTTTTCTTTCATCAATTTGTTGATGAAACGCCAGCCGATGGTGGTGTCGTACACCGTGTTGTTGCGGCTGAAGGCGCTCTCGGCCTTGGGCATGACAAAGGGCGCACGGCTCATGCTTTCCACACCACCGGCAATCATCAAGCGGGCCTCGCCGGCTTTGATGGCGCGCGCCGCCGTCCCAATCGCGTCCATGCCCGAGCCGCACAAGCGGTTGATGGTGGAGCCGGCCAGCTCCATCGGCAAACCGGCCAGCAAACTGCTCATATGGCCCACATTGCGGTTGTCTTCTCCCGCCTGGTTGACGCAGCCGTAGATCAAATCCGTGACCGCTGCCCAGTCCACGTTGGGGTTGCGGGCCATCAAGGCTTTGAGCGGGACGGCGCCCAAATCATCGGCACGCACGCTGGACAAGGCGCCGCCGTAACGGCCAAAAGGGGTGCGGATGGCATCGCAAATAAAAGCTGCGTTCATGGGGGTCTTCTCCTGTCAAAAGCTGCAGAAGTATAGGGGGAGTTCACCTGCGCGCCTGCCACTTCAGGCACAGGGTGGGTACAGGCCGCTCAGGGGCTGAGTGGTGCAGCCGAACCTGTCGCCACACAAAAAAAGCGACAATGGCGGCCATGCTGATCCAACCCTCCCAAGCCGATGTGCGGCGTTTTTTTTGTGGCGTGTACGCCAAGGCCCAAACCCCAGCGCCGCTGGAGCCCATGGAGATGCTGGTCAGCCAATGGATTGACGAGCACCCCGAATACCACGCCGATCTGGCCGATGTCGATGCCGCGCTGGCCAGCATGCTCAAGGCGGATGTGAACCAAGAGAATCCTTTTTTGCATTTGTCCATGCACCTGTCGATCAGCGAGCAGTGCAGCATCGACCAACCCCGGGGCATTCGCCAAGCCGTGGAATTGCTGACCCACAAGCTCAACTCCCTGCATGACGCGCATCACCAGGCCATGGACTGCTTGGGCCGCATGATTCACGAAAGCCAAAAAGCCGGCCGCATGCCCGATGGCGAGGCCTATATCGACTGCGTGCAACGCCACGCCACGAAAGACTGACGCGCAGCACCCCCAGCGCGACCGCCCGCAAGCCCAGCAGGACCCCAGAAACACAAAAGCCCGCAGACAGCGGGCTTTTGCATACGGCGCGCTGAACTGGTCAGCGGCGCTTGGAATTGCGCGAATCAGCGGAACTTGGACTGCGGCACGGTCTTCAACTCGCCATCCAATGAGCCGACATAACCTGCCAGGGCTTTGAGCTCGTTGTTGGAAAATTGTTTGGCCACACCGCCCATCACGGCATTGCCACGGCCCCAGGTGGCCATGTTTTCGGTCTTGTAGGACTTCAAAGCCACGAACAAAAAGTCTTTGTGCTGACCGGCGATCTTGGGGTAGCTGGGGTCGATCGGCTTGGAGAAATTGTCGCCATGGCAAGACACGCATGCGCCTTTTTTCAGCAATTCAGCCACTTTGGCGTCGGGTGCGGCGGCCACAGGGGCAGGCGCGTCGGTTTTACCGTGTTGCTCGTAATAAGCAGCAATGTCGGCAATGTCTTGGTCCGTCAGGCTGGCCGCGATACCCCGCATGGTGGGGTGCTTGCGCTCACCTTTTTGGTAGGCGTGCAAAGCAGAGGAAATGTATTTGGCGCCTTGCCCCGAGATCATCGGTACGCGATACACCTCGGGGAAACTGGCTTGATAGCCTTTGATGCCGTGGCAACCGATGCACATCGCAATTTTTTGCTCAGCGGCTTTGGCATCGCCCTTCACTTCTTGGGCTTGGGCGGAAAAAGCCGTCACAGAAGCGACAGCCAAGGCAAACAGAGAGGTCAACAGCTTGTTCATTTTGAGAACACAATCATGTGTAGCTTGGGAAAAATCAATTCGTGATTATATCGACCGAAACCGGTTTATCCTGAGAACATCCTTTTTGAAACCCTTTGACCCCCTTCATCATGAAATTTCAAGGCACCGACAACTACGTCTCGACCCAAGACCTGACCCTGGCCGTGAACGCGGCCATCACCCTAAAAAGGCCTTTGCTGGTCAAAGGCGAGCCTGGCACCGGCAAAACCATGTTGGCCGAAGAGGTGGCCGATGCGCTGGGCTTGAAGCTGATCCAGTGGCACATCAAGTCCACCACCAAGGCCCAACAAGGCTTGTATGAGTACGACGCCGTCAGCCGCTTGCGTGACAGCCAATTGGGCGACGAGAAGGTCAAGGACATTGAAAACTACATCATCAAAGGCGTGCTGTGGCAGGCTTTTACCGCGGACGAACCCGTGGCCATCTTGATTGATGAGATCGACAAGGCCGACATCGAGTTCCCCAACGACTTGCTGCGTGAAATCGACCGCATGGAGTTTTATTGCTATGAAACCCGCCAACTGATCAAGGCCAAAACCCGCCCGGTGGTGTTCATCACCTCCAACAACGAAAAAGAGCTGCCTGACGCCTTTTTGCGCCGCTGCTTTTTTCACTACATCAAATTCCCCGAAGCAGAGACGATGAAGCAAATCGTCGCGGTGCACTTTCCCACGCTCAAGCAAGAGTTGTTGGCCGTGGCTCTGAAAACTTTTTACGACGTGCGCAACCTGCCCGGCCTGAAAAAGAAGCCGTCCACCAGCGAACTGCTCGATTGGCTCAAGTTGCTGGTCGCCGAAGACATTCCGCTCGAAGCGCTGCAAAGTGCCGACCAAAAAGTCAGCGTGCCGCCCTTGGTGGGCGCTCTGTTGAAAAATGAACAAGACGTGACCTTGTTTGAAAAGCTGGTGTTCATGAACCAGCGTAACCGCTGAAACCATGCAACGCCGGCCCTTGTTGAAAGAAGGATTTGCCGATGCCATTGGCTTTCTGGGCGGCAGCCTGGCGGGCTTTTGGATCGGCCGCTGGCTGGGCCTGGACATCTTTGCACCGGGCTACTCGCCCACCACCCTGGTGGCCATTGTGTTAGTCAGTGTGGGCGGTGGCATTGGACTGCAACTGGCGAAAGCCTGGGGCGCCCAATCCAAAAACAAACCCTGAGATGCAAGGCGACCTTCGCATGACCTCCTTTGTGCCACCGGTGACCCTTCAGGGTACACATGTCTGCTTGCAACCGCTGGCCGCGGTCCACCATGACGACTTGGTCGATGCCGTGCGCGATGGCGAGTTGTGGAAGCTGTGGTACACCGCCATTCCTAGCGCTGAAGGCATGGCCGCAGAAATCACGCGTCGCTTGAACTTACAGGCCCAAGGCAGCATGATGCCGTTTGCCGTGATCGAGCCCGCCAGTGGCCGCGCTGTGGGCATGACCACTTACATGAACATCGATGCAGCCAACCACCGGGTGGAGATCGGCTCGACCTGGTACCGCCGCAGTGTGCAACGCGGGGCTTTGAACACCGAGGCCAAACGCTTGTTGCTGGGCCATGCTTTTGAGGCCCTGCACTGCATCGCGGTCGAATTTCGCACCCACTTTTTCAATCACCAAAGCCGCCGCGCGATTGAGCGCTTAGGCGCCAAGCTCGACGGTATTTTGCGCAGCCACCAGATCAACCAACACCTGTTGGCGCAGGGCGCGCTGCGCGACACCTGCGTCTACAGCATCCTGGCCAGCGAGTGGCCCAGTGTGAAAACGCATTTGGACTACCAACTGCAACGTTCCCGAACCTCTTGAGAGGCCCACCCCATGTTGATCGATTTTTTCTACACCCTGCGCGCCGCCAAAGTCCCGGTCTCGGTTCGCGAGTACCTGACCCTGCTGGAAGCCCTGCAAGCCAATGTGGTCGGCCCGGCGTCAGACTCCTGCAGCATTGACGATTTCTACCACCTCAGCCGCACAGTGATGGTCAAGGACGAGAAGCACTTTGACAAGTTCGACAAAGCCTTTGGGGCCTATTTCAAAGGCGTCGAAATGCTGACCGAGTTCACCAAAGACGTGCCGCTGGACTGGTTGCAAAAAATTCTCGAAAAAGAACTCACGCCCGAGCAAAAAGCGGCCATCGAAAAAATGGGCTGGGATGAATTGATGGAGACGCTGAAAAAACGCCTGGAAGAGCAAAAGGAACGCCACGAAGGTGGCAATAAATGGATTGGCACCGGCGGCACCTCGCCGTTTGGCAACGGCGGCTACAACCCGCAGGGCGTGCGCATTGGCGGCAAAGGCGGCAACCGCAGTGCGGTGAAAGTCTGGGAGCAGCGCGCCTACAAAGACTACGACGACACCCAAGAGCTGGGCACCCGCAACATCAAGGTGGCGCTGCGCCGCTTGCGTAAATTCGCCCGTGAAGGCTCGGCTGAAGAACTGGACTTGCCCGACACCATCCGCTCCACCGCCGCAAATGCGGGCTTTTTGGACATCAAGATGGTGCCCGAGCGCCACAACAATGTGAAAGTGCTGCTGCTGATGGACGTGGGCGGCACCATGGACGACCACATTGCGCGGGTCGAAGAACTGTTCTCAGCGGCCAAGGCCGAGTTCAAGCACCTGGAGTTTTATTACTTCCACAACTGCGTGTACGACTTCATGTGGAAGAACAACAAGCGCCGCTACGCCGAAAAATTTGCAACCTGGGACATCCTGCGCAAATACAACAAAGACTACAAGCTGATCTTCATCGGTGACGCCACCATGAGCCCGTATGAGATTTTGCAAACCGGCGGCAGTGTCGAATACAACAACGAGGAAGCCGGTGCCGAATGGCTGCAGCGCCTGACCCACACCTTCCCTAAATTCGCTTGGATCAACCCTGAACCCCAAGGCGTGTGGCAATACCGCCAAAGCATTGCCATCATCCAGCAACTGATGAGCCAACGCATGTTCCCGCTGACCTTGAAGGGCCTGGAAGACGCGATGCGCATGCTCAGCAAATAAGCCGGCAGGCTTGCCCTGCCCTTGAAATAAGCAGCTTGCACAGCTGCAGAGAGAACCTGTGAATTTTCAAATTGGCCACACGCTGACACGCCGACAACTGTTGCTCAATTCGGTGGGCTCAGCCCTCTTTGCTGCACCGGCCCATTCCCATGCCGATGCGTGGCCCAACAAGCCGCTGAAGCTGGTGGTGCCTTTTGCGCCCGGCGGCAGCTCTGAAATTGTGGCGCGCGCGCTGGCGGGCGAAATGGCCAAAACCATCGGCCAAAATGTGTTCGTGGAGAACAAACCCGGCGGGGCGGGCAATATTGCGATGCAAGAAGTCGCCAACGCCAGCGATGAGCACACCCTCATCCTGGGGCACATTGGCACCTTGGCGGTCAACCCCTACCTCTTCGCCAAACTGCCCTACGACCCGATCAAAGATTTCACACCCATCACGCTGATTGCCAAAGTGCCCAGCCTGTATGTGGTGCACCCTGACCTGCCGGTGAAGAATCTCAAAGAGTTTGTGGCCTATGCCAAAGCCAAACCGGGCCAGCTCAATTACGGCTCGGCGGGCAACGGCAGCGCCGGTCATTTGGCTTTTGAGTACCTCAAAATGGCCACCGAAACCTTCATGCTGCACGTACCCTACCGCGGAACCGGCCCGATGTTGACCGACTTGATGGCCGGCCGTTTGCAAGCCGCAGCGGTGGGTGCACCCGCTTTGCTGCAGTTCATCAAAGCCGGGCGACTGCGTTGCATCGCCACCGGCACCAGCACGCGTTTACCGCAACTGCCCGACGTGCCCACGGTGGCTGAACAAGGCTATAAAGGTTTTGAAATGACGCAGTGGTATGGCTTGCTGGCACCGCGCACCATGGCCAAAGCCAACATCGAACGTTTGGAGAAAGAAGCCATGGCGGCGGCGAGAACCAAGCTGGTTCAGGACAAACTCAGCCAAGACACGGCATTGGCCGTCGGCAACACCCGAACCGAGTTTGAAGCCTTCATCCAACTGGAACAAGCGCGCTGGAAACCCGTGATCGCGCGCGCGCAAATCAAGCCAGACGGGCTGTGAACCGCCGCGTGATGCGGCGCTTCATGCCTGCCCAGGGTTTTCAGTCGGCGTAGCCGGGCAACTCGCGGTCCAACACCCGCATACGGGCTTCAAAGAACAAGCGCTCACGTTCGGCGCGCGGATGACGGTCGTGCACCGACGGGGTTTTGACCCGCGCCACCACCTCGGGGCTGAGCACTTCAATGGCTTGTCCGGTGGACAAGGCCATGACCTGCGCACGGCACACCCGCTCGAGTTTGTAGAGGCGACGATAAGCCTGGGCCACCGTCTCGCCGGTCACCACCACGCCGTGGTTTTTCATGAACAAAATCGGTTTGTCGCCCAGGCAAGCGGCCAGACGCTCGCCTTCTTCCAAGCTGCTGGCGAGGCCTTGGTAATGGTCGTCATAGGCAATTTGCCCATCAAAGAACGCTGCGGTTTGGCTGGCCGAGATCAGGCGGTTGTCTTGCAACATGTTCAAGGCCATGGCCCAATGCTGGTGGGTGTGCAACACCACATTGGCGCCAGTGATGCGGTGCAGCGGTGCATGGATGCATTGCGCCGACAACTCCACCACGCCGCGCCCCTCCAGCGTATGGCCGGCTTCGTCAAAGACAATCATGTCGCTGGCGCGCGCCTCAGACCAATGCAAGCCAAAGGGCAAGACCAGGTACTGCCCCTCAACGCCAGGCACTTTCATGGTGAAGTGGTTGTCGATGCCCTCTTCCAATTCATCTTGCACCGCCATGCGCAAAGAGGCGGCCAAATGCACTTTGGCTTGGTGAACGGGTTCGGGGGCGGTGGCACGGGGCAATGAATGAACCGACATGGGGACCTCTCGAGTCAAAAATTGCATTGTGCCCAAGTTTGGCGCGGCGTGTGCATACAATAGCCAGCGATCTGTCGCCGTAGTTCAATGGATAGAACGAGTGCCTCCTAAGCGCTAAATACAGGTTCGATTCCTGTCGGCGGCACCATTGACGAATTGCCCACAGCGCCTATAGTCTGTCCATCACTACCAGATGGACAAGCCATGATCTCCCAAGACATCGTTGAGTGGGGTAAACCCTTGCAGCAAGCTGTGCGCGAAACACCGACACCCCAAGGCACCGAGGTGTTGGTCAAAGTCAAATACTGCGGTATTTGCCACTCAGACGTGCACATTCGCGACGGGTATTTCGACCTGGGCGGTGGGCGCAAATTCCAGATGTCCGAGCGCGGCATGCGCCTGCCCATCACCATGGGTCACGAACCTTATGGCACTGTGCTTTCTGGGGGCCCCCAAGCCGGCCCCTTGCCCGTGGGCGAGGACCGTTTGGTGTACCCCTGGACCGGTTGCGGCCAATGCGAGCGCTGCCTGGAAGGCATTGACAACTGGTGCCCCGCGCCCCGTTACATCGGGGTTCAAACGCCCGGTGGCTACGCCGACCATGTGCTGGTGCCGCATCCGCGCTACCTGATTGATGCCACGGGCATTGACCCGAGCTTTGCCCCCATCTTGGCCTGTTCGGGCCTGACGACGTACAGCGCGGCCCGCAAACTCATGCCCTGCAAGCCGCAAGATTGGATTGTGGTCATGGGCGCAGGCGGCCTGGGCCTGATGGCGGTGGCCATGCTCAAGGCCATGGGCCATGAGCGCATTGCGGTGTGCGAGATTGACGAATCCAAATGGTCAGCGGCGCGCGACATGGGCGCGCTGGAAACTTTCAACCCTTTGCAGGAAGATACCCAGCGCAAGTTGCAAGCGCTGCCCGGCGGGGTGTGGGGCGTGATCGATTTGGTCGGCGCGCAAAACACGGCCAACCTGGGCATCGCGGTCTTGCGCAAAGGCGGTCGCTATGTGGTGGTCGGTTTGTTTGGCGGTGAGATTCCGGTCTCATTGGTCACCATGGCCCAGAGGGCCATCACCATTCAAGGCTCTTATGTGGGTTCGCTGCAAGAGCTGCGTGAAGTGGTGGCCTTGGCGCAAACCGGCAAGCTGCAACACATCCCCACCGCCACCTGTTCGATGGACCAGATCTCTGAAGTCCTGGACCGGCTCAAAGCGGGCACCGTGCTGGGCCGGGTGGTGGCGCAAACTTAAGAGGCGCGGCAACTCTACGGCCCGCCCCAAGCGCTGAGGTGACAGCGCCGGGCGGCGCATCCCACTACGATGGCGCATGCAATCCACCCACCCGCTGCTCAAAGCGCCCATCCTGCCCACCATCTGGCGTTTGAGCGTGCCCAATATGGTGGCCATGATGGCCGCCGCCTTGGTCACCATCGCCGAGACCACCTATGTGGGCCAGTTGGGCATCGCCCCCTTGGCCGGTATGGCTTTGGTCTTCCCCTTGGTCATGTTGCAGCAAATGCTCTCCACCGGCTCCATGGGGGGCGGCATCTCGTCGGCCGTCAGCCGGGCGCTGGGCGCAGGTGATGAACACCGTGCCCAATCTTTGGCCCTGCATGCCAGTGTGATTGCGCTGGTTTTGGGTCTGTTTTTCACGCTGCTGTTCGGGGCCTTTCGCATCGACATGCTGCAAGCCATTGGCGGCACCGGTGAAGCCCTGAATCAAGCCTCGCTGTTTGCTGCGGTGGCGTTTTCCGGCTCGGTGAGCATTTGGTTGACCAATGCTTTCGCCTCGGTGATTCGCGGCTCGGGCAATATGAAAACGCCTTCGGTGGTGCTGCTCACGGTGTCCGTGTTTCAAATCGTGCTGGGCGGCAGTTTGGGGCTGGGTTGGGGGCCGGTGCCACGTTTGGGCATGGTCGGCGTGGCCTTGGGTCAGGTCATTGCCTTTACGGGCGGCGCTTTGGTGTTGGGTTGGTACTTGCATTCACCGGCCAGTCGGGTGCGTTTGGTCTTCAAAGGGCCGCTGCGCTGGAGCGACTTTTACGACATTTTGAAAGTCGGCGGCATCTCCAGCATTTCCTCCATCCAGACCGTCTTGACGATTTTGATTTTGACCCGTCTGGTGTCGCAGTTTGGCACCGAAGCCCTGGCCGGTTACGGCATTGGCACTCGCTTGGAGTTTTTGCTCATCCCCATCACCTTTGCGATAGGCGTGGCCTGCGTGCCGATGGTCGGCGTGGCCATGGGCGCGGGCCTGGTGCAACGCGCGCGCCAAGTCGCGTGGATGGGCAGCACCTTGGCGGCCCTCATGATCGGCGTGGTCGGTGCCATCGCAGCCTTGAACCCCAACTTGTGGAGCAGCCTGTTCAGCGACTCGGCCACGGTGCAAGCCTATGCCCGCAGTTACTTTGAACGGGTGGGTCCTTGGTACAGCATGTTTGGCTTTGGCCTGTGTTTGTACTTTGCCTCACAAGGCTCAGGCAAAGTGCTGGGCCCGGTACTGGCCGGCACGCTGCGATTGGTGATCGTGGCGGTCGGCGGGGTTTGGTTGCTGCGCGAGGGCGCGAGCGCGATCGGTATGTTCACCTTGGTGGGCGTGGCCATGGGCGCCTATGGCCTGGCCTCCGGCCTGGCCATGCACTGGACTTCGTGGGGTCCCTCAACACAGGACTGAAGTCCCCACGACTGTCCTCACACAGCGGCGTAACCAGGATTGGGCAAGGCCCCCGTGATCTTAGGCGTGTTGAGATGGCGTGGTTTGACGCGCCCGCCCGGCTGGGTTTTCAGCCATGGCGCCACCACCTCCCAAATGGGCTTGAGTCCTTGGCTGCGGGCCTCCTCGGCCACCGGCGCCCAACCCGCCACTTTGTATTTTTTACCGGCCTCGATCAAACGACCATGCAGGCGCATATCGCCAATGCGTGCACCCATGCGTTCCAAGGGATTGCAACCGTAAGTCAAGCCGCCCACGCGCACCATGTCGCCGCCTTGTTGGTAATAAGGGTCGGGATTGAACAGGTTGTCGGCCACGTCTTCCAGCACCGTTTTGATCATCTCGCCGGTCATCTCGTTGACCGTGGCATACGAGTAAGTGGTGGCGGTCATGTCCATCAACCATTCACGCGTGATGGCTTGACCCGGCAACAGCGTGGTGCCCCAGCGGAAACCGGGAGAGAAAGCGATCTCGGCGTTTTGCACGTCCAGCATGGCATCGAGCAGCAACTGGTCCCCCGTGCCATTGAAGTTGCCACGGCGGTACAGCAAGCCCTCCGACACCCCCAGCGTTTCAGACAACTGGGCTTCGTAAGGCGCACGAATTTGTTGAATCAAAGCGTCCATGGCCTTGTCAGCGGGCAGCATGTTGGAGAACACGGGCAAGAGCTTGTAGCGAAAGTCGGTGACTTGCTTGCCTTTGACTTGCAGATCGAGCACGCCCAAAAATTTGCCGTTGGAGCCGGCGTTGGTGACAATGGTTTTGCCACCGGTGTTGCTGACCAGCGTGGCCACTGGCATGCCGTCGTGCGTATGACCGCCCAAAATGGCGTCAATGCCGCGCACGCGGCTGGCCATCTTCAAGTCCACGTCCATGCCGTTGTGACTGAGCACCACCACCACCTGCGCACCTTGGCCCCGGGCCTCATCGACCATGGCTTGCATATTCGCGTCTTGGATGCCAAAGGCCCAATCGGCCATCAGGTAACGCGGGTTGGCGATCGGTGTGTAGGGAAAGGCCTGGCCGATGATGGCGCAGGGCACGCCGTTGATCTGGCGCAGCACATAGGGCTTGAACACCGGGTCGCCAAAGTCTTGGGTCTTGATGTTTTGCGCGACAAAATCAATCTTGCCGGCAAAGTCTTTGTCCACAATCTCTTTGACCCGGTCCATGCCCAGGGTGAACTCCCAGTGCCCGGTCATGATGTCCACGCCCAGCAATTTGCAAGCCTCCACCATGTCTTGGCCCTTGGTCCACAAACTGGTGGCCGAGCCTTGCCAGGTGTCGCCACCGTCCAGCAGCAAGGCACCAGGGCGGCTGGCTTTCAAGCGTTTCACCAAGGTGGCCAAATGCGCAAAACCGCCCACCTTGCCGTAGCGCCGAGCGGCCGTCTCAAAGTCCAAATGCGTTAAAGCATGGGCCTGGGCCGAGCCCGGACGCACCTTGGCCACCTGCAGCAGGTGTTCGCCCACCAAATGCGGCAACTGCCCTTGCATGGCGCCCACGCCGAGGTTGATACTGGGTTCACGAAAATGAATGGGCTTGAGTTGCGCGTGGCAGTCGGTCATGTGCAAGAAAGACACTTGGCCAAAAGGCGCGATGTCATACAGCCCCTGCGCGGCGGTAGCGGCACTGGCTTGCGCATACGCACCCATGTTCAAACCGGCCATGGTGCCTGCGCCCATGACCTGGATGAATTCGCGCTTGCTCAGGTTCACTTATTGACTGGAGACTGGGGGTCCAATAACAGTGCCACCACATGGCGCACTTGGGCTTCGGTCAGGATGCCCATGTGGCCCGCACGCGGCATGTTGGAGCAGGCGTTGTAGGCTTTGGCGTTCCAAATCTTGCCCCAGGTGTACTGCACCATGGCCTGCGCATCGGGGCTCTTGGGATCGGTCACGCCGCGGATCTTGCCGTAGTTGTACAAGCTGGGGCCGATGGTGCCGTAAGAAATTTCTTTCTGGTCGATTTGGTGGCAGTTGTAGCAGTTGCCACCGTTGGGTGCCGAGGCCTCATCGGTCCAAGTCAGCCCACGGCCGCTTTGGGCAATGGTTTCGCCTTGCCGCCAATCGCCTACAAATTGGCCGTCCGCAGGCCAGCGAATGCTTTTGAAATTGCTTTCTTCTATGGCCCGGGCGGTTTTCTCGTCCAGGGCTTGGCCCGCCACATCGGCCTGGCTGCAGGCCCGATTGGTCTCGTCGGTGGCAGTGACGCGCTCGACTTGGGCAATGCCTTCGGTCCGGAACGAGGCTTTGATGATGCGGTCGGTCAGGGTGTTGAGTTCGGCCACCGAGGGGCCAGAGGCGCAACCGACGCCCATCCAGGCCACGGCCACTGCGGCCAATGCCTTTGTTGCGAAAGAGATTTTTGTGTTCATAACTGTGGCTCCACCGATCAACGCTTGATGGCCGGTGCCACCGAGACCGCGCCTTGCGCTTTCACGCCCAAGTAGGTCGACAAGGCAATCGTCGCATCGCTGCCAAACCCGGGGTAAGGAAAACGCTGTTGGCGATAGCAATCGTTCAAGCGCAGTTGCATGCTCCACATCTGGCCATTGGAGACGCGGTAGGCCGGCCATGCCGCAAAGCCCACGCCATCGCCCGGGCTCTTGCTGAGCATGGGCAGGTCTTGCAGTCGAATGCGCTTGCCCTCTTCGCCATGGCACGAGGCGCAAGAAAAATCATGCGTGCCACCGCGTTGGTAAAACAAGCGCTTGCCCACTTCGTAAAAAGTTTTCTCTTGGGTGTGCGCTTGCGACAAATTGAATTTCAGCCCTTTGGATTCGGACGCGATCCAGGTGGCCAGCGCCGTCACATTGTTTTGCTCGCCTTTGCCAAACGGGGTGTTGGCAATTTCGGCCCCGTTGAAGCCTTGCAAGCTTTCCATGCAGCTGACCAGGCGCGACTCCAGGTCCTGCACCCGCTGGGTGTCGGCAAAGTAGCGCGGCAGCGTGACGAACACGCCTTTGACCACGCCCGGGCCTTGGCCCAGATCGCACTTTTCCAGGGTGGCATTTTTGGGACCACGGGCTTTTTTCCAAAGGTCTTCGCCTTTGGCTTCGAACAACTCCGACGGATTGCCGTCGGCCAGCATGGCGCGGTATTCGTCAATGCCTTGGCTGGTGGTTTTTTGCGCCATCGCCGGGGCCATGATGCACAGCGCCAGCGCCAAAGAGACAAGTTTGAGCAGGTTCATCATGGCACAACTCAAGCCACAACGGCTTCGTCGGTGCGGCTGTCACCCTTGTTGTCTTTCCAGGTCACGGCAATTTTGTCGCCCGCTTTGGCCCCTTTGAGTACAAACTGCATGAAGGGATTTTTGGAGACTGAAGGCCCCCACTCGGCCGTCAGCACCAACTTGCCGTTGTGGCTGGCAGTGACTTCTTGGATGTGCCAGGCGGGCACGATTTTGCCGGCCGCGTCTTTGCGCTGGCCGGTTTCCATCTCGTGGCTCATCAGCACACGGACCGTGGTTTTGTCGCCAGCGGCTTGGGCGCGAATGCGCATCGGATCTGCCATCTTGAACTCCTCAATACTTGAATGTTTCGGCTCACAGCGGTGGCTTAACCGCCGCAGCCACCCAACGTGACTTTGACTTCTTTTTTGGCCCACAAGGCTTTGCCGTCAGCCATCACGGCCACGGCGTACACATCCGAGGTTTGGCCCATCTTGGCGCGGGTCAAAAAGTTATTCTCCAAGCTCTCTGAGCTTTGAAACAAGGCCACCAAAGCCAGTGGATTTTTTTCGACCAACAGCAGCAGGTGTTTGACGCCAGGCAAAGCAGTGCTCACGCCCATGGGCACCACTGCACCGTTTTCGGCAATGTCAGGTGCAGTCAAAATCACGTCTTTGCTTTCCACCAGACTTGCCGCGCCGGTGGCCTTGACGGCATCGGGCACCGACTTGGCTTCAAACGCGGTTTTGTTGAACGCCGCTTGGGCAAATTGCGGAAAACCAGCGGCGGCCAGCATGCCTGCGACAGCCGCGCTGCGTTGTAGTGTCTCGCGACGGGTTTGCATCGGTCATCTCCTTGAACAAGGAGGTGATCTTAGGGGAATATTCCCCAAGCTTTTGCAAACAAGCCCCAAACCCCTGCAGTTCACAGTGCGCGGCGGCCTTTTTCCAGGCGATCGTCCAGGTAGGCACCGTAAAAATCGGGCAAAGAGGCGCCCTCCAGCCGCTCGGCCACTTCTTTGCCGCCAGGGCCAAAGAACAGCACCGTGGGTGTGACAGCGATCTTCCACTGCCGGATCAGTTGACCATGGGTGGTGGCCATTCCTGCAAAATCGAGCAGCGGCAGCGCGCTGTTCATGTCCACTTGCACGATATCGAGGCCGCTTTGGTGCATCGGCGACAAATAACTTTGCCTGGCCATTCGGCAAAACGGGCATCCCTCTAAGCTGGCCATCACCACCAAGGGCTGTTTTTTCTTCAAGGCGGCTTTCAACTCGTCGCGCAGCGACTGCGCCGCAGGCAGTGTGGCTGCGCCACTTTGCGCGTAGGCCGCCAAAGGCGCGCCGGCGGCCACAGCCCAGCGCAGCCAATCGCGGCGACGCAATGACAGGGGCAAAACCGCACGGGGGATGAATGAGAATGGCAAACCGTGGACAATCAAAGGCTTTGTCAACGCATGGACAAAGCAACATGAGGCAACAGCAAGGAGTCACCGTTGGATCTCGCTAGTTTATTGGAAACCTGGGGCGACACCGCTGTCCTGGCGGCAGCCGGGGCTTTGGTGGGTTTCGTCTTCGGCTTGGCCGCCCAGCGCTCCCGGTTTTGCACCCGCGCCGCCGTGATTGAAACCTGCCAGGGTCAACTCGGCGAGCGATTTGCGGTCTGGTGGCTCGGTTTCAGCGCCTGCTTGCTGGGGGTGCAAACGCTGGTGGCCATGGGTGCGCTTGAGCCGCAAACTTCACGCTTCATCGCGCCCATGGGCAGTGTGTCGGGTGCCTTGATCGGCGGACTGCTGTTTGGCGCGGGCATGATCATGACGCGTGGCTGCGCTGGCCGGCTGCTGATCTTGTCGGCCACGGGCAATCTGCGCGCCGTGATCGCCGCCTTGGTCTTTGCAGTGGCCGTGCAAGCGAGCATCGCGGGCTGGTTGGCGCCAGCGCGTTTGGCCATGGCCGGGTGGTGGCAGATCGATGGCGGGGCGGGGCGCGATCTTTTGCAGATCACCGGCATCGGCCGCGCGGGCGGCTTATCGTTGGCCGCACTGGCTTTTGCCAGCGGCTTGTGGTTTTACGCCCGAACCCTGCCGGGTCGACTGGCTTTGGCGCTGGGTGCCATCACGACCGGGTTGAGCGTGGCTGCAGGCTGGGGGCTGACGCAGGCGATCGCCTCGCAGTCTTTTGAAGCGGTGCAGATTCAAAGCATCAGCTTCAGCAGTGCTTCGGCAGAATTTTTGATGCGCATCTTGTCCACCGGTACCGCACCCCGTATTGGCTTTGATGCCGGCTTGCTGCCCGCGACTTTGGCGGGCGCCTGGGTGGGCGCGGTGATCGGCGGAGATTTCCAATGGCAGAGTTTTCAGGCCGAAAACAAATTGGGCCACTACCTCACCGGCGCCCTGCTGATGGGTTTGGGCGCGGTTTTGGGTGTGGGCTGCACCGTGGGCGCAGGCATGGCCGGCGGCGCGGTCTTTGCGCTGACCGCGTGGCTGACCTTGAGCGCCATTTGGCTGGGCGCGAGTCTGGCCTGGCGCTTACACCGGGCCATGGGGTGGCCGGTTTAAGCCTTCAAGCCAAGGTATCGGCCCAGATGTTGCGCGCCCAGGCCAAAGCGTAAACGCCTTCGAGCGCATTGGCAGCCGCAGACAGCCCGCCCGAGCCGGGCACCGTGAGCATGGTTTTTTTCTCGGCGTCATAGCGGTGCACACTGGCCACATGGACCACCTCGTTGGGGCTGACAAAGCTGTAGCAGGTGTTGTTGTAGACCGGTGAAGGGTTCACGCTTTGGCCCGTGAGCAAAGCCACCACGGCGGCCGCGCAGGTCTTGCCGTGCTGATTGGCCATGTGACCCGACTTGGGCATGGCGGGCGCAATTTGAATCGCATCGCCCAACACGTGCACATTCTTGGCGGCCTTGGATTCGAAAGTCAAAAAATCCACTTCGCACCAGCGCTGGTTGGCAGTAGCCAAACCGGCTTTCACCGCCACATCGCCAGCACGCATGGGCGGAATCACATTCAGCACATCCGCTTTCAAGTCGTCGTTGAAGTCAAACTTCAAGGTCTTGGTGGCCACATCCACGTCGATCACATTGTGTTTGGGGCGGTATTCGATGATGTCTTTGTAGCGTTCAGTCCAGGCTTTTTTGAACAAGGCGCCCTTGGAGGTCACGTCGTCATTCGCGTCCAAAATCAAGACCTTGCTTTTCGGCTTGGCTTGGCGGAAATAGTCGGCCACTTGGCAGGCGCGTTCATACGGGCCCGGCGGGCAGCGGTAAGGGGCCAAGGGGATGGACATGGCGAACACGCCGCCATTGGGCAGGGCTTCAAGTTGTTTGCGCAGCGCCAGCGTTTGCGCGCCGGCCTTCCAGGCGTGCAACACCTGGTCTTGCGCGCCCGCTTGTTGCATGCCAGGCAGACTGTCCCACATGAAATCGACGCCCGGCGAGACGATCAAACGGTCATAGGGCAGCTCGCTGCCACTGGCCAAAGTGACCGTGCGACGCTCCACGTCAATGCGGCTGACCCGGTCCTGCACCCATTGCACCCCATGGCGTTTGACCAGGTTGTCATAGGGTGTGGTGATGTCTGCCATGGTCTTGCTGCCGCCCACCACCAGGTTAGACAAAGGACAGGACACAAAAGCCGGATTGGGCTCGACCAGGGTCACCTGAATGCCATAGTCCGACCACATGCGGATGTACTTGGCCGCTGTCGCACCGGCATACCCGGCGCCAATGACCACCACACGCGGGCCCTTGCCTGTGGGGCTGGCACAGCCCGCGATCAATCCCAAGGCCCCCAAAGCGGAGCCGGTTTGCAATAAGCGACGACGTTGCATGACAGAGGCTCCTTATTTCTTTTGCGCGGCAAAGTAAGCGGCGATGGCGTTGATCTCGTCATCGGCATAGCCTTTGGCCAACTGGTGCATCAGCGTGGCGGGCAAGCGGCCGGCTTTGTAGTCCAGCATTTTTTGCACGATCACAGCTTGCGGCATGCCAGCCAAGGTCACCATGCCGGGCTGGGCCTGGCCGTTGGTGCCGTGACAGGCCGCGCAGGATGCGGCCAAACTGCGCACTTGCAGGGCCGAGGGGGTTTGAGCCTGCGCCATCGCGGTCGCCCACATACACAGCCCCATCACCAGTGGATTGAATTTCATAGCGTCTCCTTCATGCACTGAGTCCATGCGCTCAGGGGCGCAAATACACAAAACCTTCTTTCGCCTGCAAACGCGCCACTTCGGCCACGCCAGAAGGCACGATCTTGGCTTCCAGCAACACCTTGTCCGC
>CANGEE010000008.1 GCA_947452635.1 Comamonadaceae bacterium
CAATTGGCTGGTGGAAGAACCGTTGCCGTTAGCGCCGGAAACAGTGTTGCCTTTGTAGTTGATCTGTTGAACGCCAGCATCAAAGATACCGTCGATGGTCACAGTCGATTGAGCGAAAGCGCCGGTGGCAGCCAAAGCAGCCAAAGCAATCAGGGATTTTTTCATTGCAAATTTCTCCAAGGTTTAAGAAGTGCTGGAACCGCCGGTGTGGAATACCACTGCCTTTGACTCACAACCAACCTCCGTTGAGGGAAGTTGAGGCTATTGCACCAGACCCAGGCCTGATGCGCAAAGAAAATCACAGAAAAGGGCTTTGAAACCTTTGATTCTGTTGCCCGAATGCAACAATCGCTGCACACCCCCTCTGAAACAGGGCTTGCGCAGGGTCAAAGCCGGCGCTGGGCGTGCAGCGCTAAACTTGCGCCATGACCACCGATGCCCTGCTTCACGCGGCCGACAGTGCCCTGCGCACCCTGTTGGCCACCCCCCGCGCTGCGCGGCCTGCGCCCTTGGCGAGCGCCCACGATGTGGCTGCGCCTTTGACCGCGGCTGAAAAACAGCTGTCTGGCGCCTTGATGCGGGTCAACCATGTGGGCGAGGTCTGCGCCCAAGCCCTGTACACCGGCCAGGCCCTGAGTTGCCAGGATCCGGCCTTGCGCCAGCAGTTGGACGCGGCTTGCCGGGAAGAGACCGACCATTTGGCGTGGACGGCGCAGCGCCTGGCGGAGTTGGGCGAGCGCCCTTCGCTGCTCAACCCGCTGTGGTACGCCGGGGCTTTTGCCATGGGCTTTGCCGCGGGCAAATTGGGGGGCGATCGTGTCAGTCTAGGTTTTGTGGTGGAGACCGAACGCCAAGTGGAAGCGCATTTGGCCAGCCACATGGACCAGCTGCCGGCCCACGATCACGCGTCCCGCGCCATCGTGCAGCAAATGAAGGCCGATGAAGTGGCCCATGCCCGCATGGCCGAGCGAGCCGGCGCGGTGGATTTGCCCCTGCCGGTGCGCGGCTTGATGAAGCTGGCCGCCAAGGTGATGACCAGCGTGGCGCACCGGATCTGAGCGTGATCGCTGCGGTGACGCGTGTTTTACAAATAAGCCACGGGTATCGCCATCAAGCTGTCTGACAGCGGTACGTCCCTTTTGGCGAGGCACAGCACCGCGCCAGGCCCTACTTTTTTGTCCAAATTCTGGGCTGCAGCCAGCTGACGACCGGCTTGTGTCGAAGGCGTTGCCGTTTTTTTGATTTCAATGGGGTAAATCACGTCGCCGTCTTCGATCAGCAGGTCAATTTCCCGCTGTTCGGTGTCCCTGTAAAAATACAAATGCGCTTCTTTGCCGTTATGCCAATAACTTTTGAGAATTTCGCAAACCGCCCACGTTTCCAGCATCGGTCCCGACATGCTGCCCGCTTCCAACGCTTCGGGTGAGCTCCATTTGGTCAGATAGGCGGCCAAACCGGTGTCCAGAAAATACAGCTTGGGCGACTTGATCATCCGTTTGGTCAAATTTCGGTGGTACGGCTGGAGCAAATACACCAGTCCCGACGCCTGCAAGACCGACAGCCATGCTTTCACGGTTTTGTTGTCGATATCGAGTTCATTGGCCATGTTGGCGTAGTTGAGCAATTGCCCGGTTCTGGCGGCCACCACACTCAAAAACCGGTGAAAGCTCATGGGGTCCGAAACCTTGAGCAAATCCTGCACATCGCGCTGTATATAGGTCTGGACATAGGAGCGGTAGAACACATCGCGGCTTTGGGGACCCTGCTCAACCAAGCGGGGGTAAGCGCCTAACCAAATTTGTGCGTACAAGGCCTGCAGTGACAGCGGCTTTGCCACGTTGCGGGACTGTTGAATCCAGTCCAGTGTGGGCACGAAGGGCTGAGATTGCAAAGCTCGGCCTTGCTGCTCAGCTTGCGACAAGCCCAACAAATCCACGATGGCCACCCTGCCCGCCAGGCTCTCGGTCAGCCCACTCATGAGTTCAAATTTTTGCGAACCCGTGAGCCAGTAAAGGCCGTTTCGTCCGTCCCTGTCCACGGCCATCTTGATGGCGCTGAAAAGTTGCGGTGCATATTGCACCTCATCGATCGTGACTGGCGCGGGCCATGTTTGCAAAAACAACGCGGGATCTTGCTGCGCCAAACGTCGCATCTCCAGGTCATCTAAAGTGACATAGGCCCTGTCATCCGCGCTGCACATTTCGAGCAGCGTGGTTTTGCCAACTTGCCGAGGTCCTGTCACCATCAACACTGGAAAGTTGTTGCTGACGTTCAAAATGGTGGGGCGGAGGGTACGGGGGACCATGGTTTTAGATTATATGGAAAGTGATTCCATATTTTCAAGATCCATGCTGCCATCCTCGAACTGGCGACCGAAGAGCCTGATGAAGCTGGCCGCCAAGGTGATGACCAGCGTGGCGCACCGGGTCTGAGCGTTTTTCACGCCTCGATCAGTTCATACCCGGTGGTGATCTCCGCGGTTTTGGCCAGCATGATGCTGGCCGAGCAGTATTTCTCGTGGCTCATGGCAATCGCGCGCTCCACCGCGCTGGGAGGGATGCCTTTGCCGGTGACGGTGAATTGCATGTGGATTTTGGTGAAGACCTTGGGGTCGACCTCGGCGCGCTCTGAGGTGAGCTTGACGCTGCAGCCGCGCACATCGTGGCGGCCGCGCTTCAAAATCAACACCACGTCATAAGCGGTGCAGCCGCCAGTGCCTGCCAAGACGGTTTCCATGGGGCGAGGGGCCAGGTTTTGGCCGCCGTTTTCGGGCTTGCTGGCGTCGGGGGCGCCGTCCATCGTCAGCACATGGCCGCTGCCGGTCTCGGCCACAAAACCCATGCCCGAACGGGTGCCCGCAGCGCCGGTCCAACTTACTGTGCATTCCATCTTGTTTCTTTCGCAGGTCAAAAGCGACATCCTAAAGCCTGATGCAAGTCATGGCCCCGGGTATTTGCCGCTCTCACTTCACAAAAATTTGCAATTTGAAGCCGGCTAACTGTTGCACTGCAGCAAAAAATCAGTACACTTTCGAACAGGCGTGCTTTTTTTGCACGCACCGTTTGTCTCCTCCACCCTCTGAAAAGGTGGATTTGCCCCTCGCCGCAAGGCGTGGGGCATTTTTTTTGGCCCGTTATCATGGGGCCTATGGCGACCCAACACCTCACCCCTTCGGATTACCTCAAGCGCATCTTGAACGCCCGCGTGTACGACGTGGCGCGCGAATCTGCACTCGACAAAGCCCCCAACTTGTCAGCACGGCTGCACAACACCGTGCTGCTCAAGCGCGAAGACCAGCAACCGGTGTTCAGCTTCAAGCTGCGTGGGGCGTACAACAAAATGGCGCACTTGAGCCCTGCGCAACTGAAAAAAGGCGTGATTTGCGCCTCCGCCGGCAACCACGCCCAGGGCGTGGCGCTGAGCGCCAAGACCTTGGGCTGCACCGCCGTCATCGTGATGCCGACCACCACGCCGCAGGTCAAGATCGATGCAGTCAAGGCCTTGGGCGGGGAGGTGGTGCTGTTTGGCGAGAGCTATTCCGATGCCTATCAGCACGCCAGCAAGCTGGAAAAGACCAAGGGCTTGTCTTTTGTCCACCCTTTTGACGATCCGGACGTGATCGCTGGCCAGGGCACCATCGCCATGGAGATGCTGCGCCAACACCAAGGTCCGCTGGACGCGGTGTTTGTGGCGATTGGCGGCGGCGGGCTGATCAGCGGCGTGGCCAACTACATCAAGGCGGTGCGCCCCGAGATCAAGGTGATTGGCGTGCAAATGAACGACTCGCAAGCCATGATCACCTCGGTGCACGCCAAAAAGCGCGTGACCTTGACCGATGTGGGTTTGTTTTCAGACGGCACGGCCGTGAAACTGGTGGGCGAAGAGACTTTTCGCATCACCCGTGGCTTGGTCGACGAGTTCATGACGGTGGACACCGATGCGGTGTGCGCCGCCATCAAAGACGTGTTTGTCGACACCCGCTCCATCGTCGAGCCCGCCGGAGCTTTGGCGGTGGCGGCCATCAAACAATATGTCGCCACGCACAAGACAAAGGGCCAAACCTACGCCGCGATTTTGTGCGGCGCAAACATGAACTTTGACCGTTTGCGCTTTGTCGCCGAACGCGCCGAAGTGGGCGAGGAACGCGAGGCTTTGTTTGCAGTCACCATCCCCGAAGAGCGCGGCAGCTTCAAGCGCTTTTGCGAGCTGGTGGGCAATTTGCCGGGCGGCCCGCGCAATGTGACCGAGTTCAATTACCGCATGAACGATTCGGCCCAAGCCCATGTGTTTGTCGGTTTGACCACGCAAGGCAAGGGCGAGAGTGCGCAAATCACACGGCAGTTCAAGCAGCACGGCTTTGAGGCCCTGGACCTGACGCATGACGAATTGGCCAAAGAACACATCCGCCACATGGTGGGCGGGCACTCGGCCTTGTCGCAAGATGAGCGCCTGATGCGTTTTGAGTTCCCGGAGCGGCCAGGGGCCTTGCTGCGGTTTTTGAGCCAGATGCGCCCGGGTTGGAACATCAGCCTGTTCCACTACCGCAACCAGGGGGCCGATTACGGCCGCATTCTGGTGGGCTTGCAGGTGCCGGCCAAAGACGACAAAGCCTTTGCCAAGTTTTTAGACACCCTGGGCTTTCCATACGTGGAAGAAACGCACAACCCGGTGTACCGCTTGTTCCTGCAAAAATAAAGTGGCTTTGGCGACCGCGCTGTGCGACCTTGCCCGTCGGAGTCAGGGCTTGGCTGCGGCCTCTTTGTCGACTGTCGGCGGATCGGGCTTGGCAAATGCAAGCGCCGGCATCTCCAGCGTGATCAGGGTCGGCCCTTGCAAGGTGGCGGCCAAACGCGCTTGGCGGGGGGTGAGTGACTGCAGCAGCAAACCCTCGGCCACGGTTTGCCCCACTTTGAAGGCCTTGGGGGCCTGCGCATCGACCGAAATCAAGGCCGCGCCCTGACCCGCATGCCAGGCCACCACGCCCGACAAGCCAAAACGCGCGCCCGCATCGGTCTCAGCCACCACCGTAGCGCCAGCGGCCTCACCCAAAGCCTTTTGCACATCGGCAGCGGCAGGCTCAGCGGCCGTGGGCCGCGCCACCATCGGTGCCAGCGAGGCCGGGCCACTGACACCGGCGAACTGCAGCGTCCAATAAGCCACCACCGCGGCCGCGGCCATCCAAACGACCAGGGCCGTCAGGCCGGCCAGCCAGCGCGGCGCTGAGGTGGATGAAGTGGCGTGCAACATACACAGATTATGATGGAAAGCTGAGGGCCTTGCGCCCTGAACTCGACTCCGAGCGAACTCGCTGCAAGAGGTGAATGAAATGACCTGTATGAACGCCATAACGCCAACCCGCAAGCCACGTCCAACGCGGCGACAGCGCGGTTTTACCTTGATTGAATTGATGGTGGTCTTGGCCATCATTGGTGTTTTAGCCGCTTTGATCGTGCCCAATGTCCTGGGCCGCGCCGACGACGCGCGGGTCACCGCCGCCCGCACCGATGTGGGCAATTTGATGCAAGCGCTCAAACTCTACAAATTGGACAACCAGCGCTACCCGTCAAGTGCCCAGGGTCTGCAAGCTTTGGTCGTCAAACCCAGCACCGAACCCCTGCCGATGAACTGGAAACCCTATTTAGACAAGCTGCCGGCCGACCCCTGGGGCCGGCCTTATTTGTACATGAACCCGGGTCTCAAAGCCGAAGTGGATGTGCTGTCTTTGGGGGCCGACGGTCAGTCGGGCGGTGAAGGCCACAATGCTGACATTGGCAGTTGGCAATAAGCCCAACGGGCTCGGGCTTCAAGGCCCAGGCCTGCCGCACAGCGCGCGGCGCCATACCGCCTACGGCTTCACCTTGATGGAGTTGATGGTGGTGCTGGCCATCATCGCCATCGGCACAGCCGGGGTCAGCCTGTCGATGCGCGACTCGGCGCAAAGCGCCTTGGCGCGTGATGCCCAACGCTTGGCGGCCTTGCTCGACGCTGCCCGATCGCGCTCTCGGGCCAGCGGCGTGCCGGTGCTGTGGCGCACACAGTCGCAGGGGGACAGCCAAAGTTTTGTCTTTGACGGCTTGCCCGGCACCCCATTGCCTCAACAATGGCTGAACCCGCAAACGCGCAGCTTGAACCTCACGCCGGTGCTGCTGGGTCCCGAGCCGTTGATCGGCCCGCAATCCATCGCCTTGACGATGACGGCCAGCAGCGCAACGTCAAGTGCAGCGTCCAGTAACAGCCGTCTGTGGGTCACCACCGATGGGTTGCGTCCCTTTGCCGTGCAATCGAACCCACCATGAACGCGACACAGGCCAAAGGCTTCACGCTGATCGAGGTGCTGGTGGCGCTGGGCATTGTGGCGATTGCGCTGATGGCGGGCTTGAAGGCCACCGCCGCCCTGTCGCGCAACGGCGACCGCCAAACCCTGGCGCTGCTGGCGCAGGTTTGCGCCGAAAACGAGTTGGGCCGCCTGAAACTGCTGCGCCAATTGCCCGACAGCGGCGAGACCGTGCAGCCTTGTGCACAAGCCGGCCGCTCGCTGCAAGTGACGCTGTCGGTGCAAACCACGCCCAACCCGAACTTTCGCCGGGTCGACGCCCAAGTCAGCGAAGGGGCGACACCCGTGTTAACGCTCTCCACCGTGATGGGGCGTCATTGATGCGCCCAAGTTTGCGTGGTTTCACCCTGATTGAGCTGCTCGTCGCCATCTCGGTCATGGCCCTGATGGCTTTGCTCAGCTGGCGCGGCATAGAGGGCATGAGCCGTGCCCAAAGCCAATTGCAAAGCCGCGCCGATGACGCCCTGAGCCTGCAAGTGGGTCTGGCGCAATGGCGCACCGACCTCGATGCCCTGATCAGCCTGCCCGGCACGCCGGCGCTGGACTGGGACGGGCGGGTGCTCAGGCTCACCCGCTGCCACCCCTTGGGCGATCCGGCCAACGTGCAGGTGGTGGCCTGGACGCTGCGCGGCAACGGCACGCAGGGTGAATGGCTACGCTGGCAGTCCCAGGCCCTGAGCCAACGCGCGGACTGGTCCGCCGCCTGGAGCCGAGCACAGACCTGGGGCCAAACCCCCAGCGCCGAAGACCGGGCGCAGGAGATCAAAGTACGCGCGTTGTCGCAATGGCAAATCTTTTTTCACCGCGGCGGCGCTTGGAGCAACCCGCTGTCCAGCGAAGGCGCAGCCGCCAGCGCTGGCAATGCCCCACCCCCTGCGCCCGGCAGCCCGCCTGACGGCATCCGCCTGGTGCTGGACTTGCCCGCAGGGCCCAGCCTGAGCGGCAAACTCACGCTGGATTGGGTCAACCCCACATTGACTGGGGCCGCACCGTGAGCCGCCGCCCACCGCTGCGCCCCGTCGCGCAGAGTGCGCCACAACGCGCTGGCGGCGCGGCACTGATCAGCGCCATGGTCACCGTGACCCTGGTCGCCAGCCTGGCCAGCGCAGCGCTGTGGCAACAGTGGCGGCATGTGGAAATTGAAAGCGCCGAACGCGCACGCGCCCAAACCGAATGGCTGCTGACCGGCGCACTCGACTTCACGCGCTTGATTTTGAGAGAAGACAAAGGCCCAGCCGACCATTTGGCCGAGCCTTGGGCGCTGGGTTTGCAAGAGTCCAAGTTGTCCTCTTTTTTGTCGCAAGACAAACAAATGCGCGAAGGCGACCCGGAGGTCTTTTTATCCGGCGCCATCACCGACGCGCAGTCGCGCCTGAATGTGCGCAACCTCATCGACAACGGGCAAGTCTCCATCAGTGGGCGGGCATCTTTGGCCAAACTGTTTGCGCTGTTGGGTTTGCCGCTCCAGGAACTGAACATGCTGCAGCAACAACTGCTCAAAGCCCAAGCCGCAGCCAGCACCCCCAGCGCCTCGCCTGTCGCGGCCCAGGCCGCCAACACGCCGTTGATGCCGCAGCAGCCAGCGCAATTGGTCTGGCTGGGCCTGAGCCCCCGCACGGCCGCGCTGTTGGCCCCGCATGTCACGCTCTTGCCCGAAGCCACGCCCCTGAACCTGAACACCGCCGGGCCTGAAGCGCTTTACGCCAGCGTACCGGGTATGGACATGGCCACAGCCCAACAATTTGTCAGGCAACGGGCCCTTCGCGCGCCCTTTGAAACCACAGAGGCGGCGCGCAAGGTCTTAGGCCCCCAGGTGAACGACAAGCTGCACAGCATCAGCACCAAATACTTTCTCATTCACGGCCGCATGCGCCTGCAAGACACGGTGCAAGAAGACGATTTACTGGTCGAGCGCAATGGCGCCAAGGTGGCGATCTTGTGGCGTTACCGGTCGGTCAACTACCTGCCAGCCATGCCCCCCAGCGGGCCTGTGAACGCCAGACTCCTACAATCTGCACAGCCATGAGCAACTTGATCATCTCGCTGCCCCTGACGGCGGCTTCTCCCAACAGCCTGTACGCCTTCACAGAAGGGGCGGGTGCCAGCGCGGTGCGCGAAGCTTCCGCCGCGCTGTTGCCCCGCACGGGCCGAAATGCCGACGTGCTGGCCGTGCTGCCTGCCAGCGCAGTGTCTTGGCACGCGGTGGACCTGCCCGCGGGTAAAGCGCTGAGCGGCCCTGCTTTGCGGGCGGTGCTGGTGGGCTTGCTGGAAGAACGGGTGCTGGACGATGTGGCGCAACTGCACTTTGCGCTGCAGCCCGGCTGGCAACCCGGTCAGAAAACCTGGGTGGCCGTGTGTGACAAGACCTGGTTGCAAGGCCACTTGCAGGCGCTAGAGTCGGTTGACCTGCATGTGAACCGACTGGTCCCTTCCATGTGGCCTCCAGCGGCTGAAGCGGCTGCCCAGTTGCGCGCCACCGGCACGCCCCAATCGGCCTGGCTCTGGGTCAGCGATGCACAAGGTGTGTGGGGCCTGCCCATGCCCGCAGGGCTGGCCAGTTTGCACCCGCAACTGCTGGCCACTGCGCAACTGAGCGCAGAGCCGGCTGTCGCCGAGTGGGCCGAACACCTGCTGCAAATCAAACCCCGCTTGCTGCAACCGGCACAAGGCCTTGTGATGGCCGCGCAAAGCGACTGGGATTTGGCGCAAATGGACCTGGCAGCCACGGGTTCGGCGCGCTGGCTCAAAGCATGGGGCCGCGTGCAGCACACCCTGTGGCAATCTGCCGCATGGCGGCCCACCCGCTGGGGCTTGGCGGTGTTGCTGGTCAGCCAAGTGCTGGGGCTCAACGCCTGGGCTTGGAAGCTGCAGGCCGACTTGCGCCAACGCCAAACGGGTATGGCACAGATCATCAAGCAGACCTTTCCGGAGATTCAGGTGGTGATCGATGCGCCGCTGCAAATGGACCGTGAAGTGCAACGCCTGCGCCAGGCCGCAGGGCAACCCGCCAGCGATGGCTTAGAGCCTTTGCTGGCCGCATTGGGCCAGGCCCTGCCCGCAGGCAGCGCACCGATTCAAATCGATTACCAAGCGGGTGAATTGCGGCTGAAAAACTGGCGCCTGAGCGAGGCGCAGGCGGCGCAACTGCAAAGCCAGTTGCAAGCCCAACGCGTCCAAGCACGGCGCGATGGCGCCGAATGGGTGATCACCGCCAGGAGCGCGCCATGAGTGTGCAAGTCCCCAAACCCAAGCCCATGGCCACGGCACGGCAGGCGCTGGCGCAGCGTTGGCAAGCCATGAGCGCGCGTGAGCAACTCTTGCTGCGTTGGGGTGCTGCGCTGCTGTGCGTCGCGGTGGTGTGGTGGCTGGCCTTGGCCCCAGCCCTGCGCACGGTGCGCCAAGCCCCGGCTCAGCAGGCCACGCTGGATGCGCAATGGCAGCAACTGCAAGACTTGCAAGCACAGGCCCAAAGCCTGCAACAACAACCGCGCATGAGCCAGGCCGAAGCGCTGAACACATTGCAAAGCCGCACCACCGAACTGCTGGGTGCCAGCGCCCAACTGCAAACCGTGGGTGATCGCAGCACGGTGACCTTGCAAGCGGTGTCGGCCTCGGCATTGGCCCATTGGTTGGCCCAGGTGCGCACGCAGGCACGGGCGCTGCCGGTGCAAGCCCAATTGCAACGCAGCGCCGCCGCGTCCGGCCCAGAATCCCAAAACTCCAACCCACCCATGTCGACTGCGCCCTCTTGGAGCGGTTCGGTGGTCTTGAGCTTGCCCGCGCCCTGAGGTCGCTCGCCCCATGCCCCTGAAAACCGTCATGGCCGCCAAAGACCGTTCCCGCACTTTCGCGCTCGCAGCGCGTCACGGCCTGGCGCCTCGGCGCGCCTGGCCACCCCAGACCCCCGCGCCTTGGCGTTGGGCCATGACCGGTGTGATGCTGGGCGCGATGGCCACCTTGCTGCTGTGCGCACCCGCGCAGTGGCTGGCGCAAGGCGTGGCCTGGGCCACGCACGATCAACTGCTGTTGCAAGAAGCCCGCGGCACGCTTTGGCAGGGTTCTGCCCAAGTGGTTTTGGCCGGCGGCGCAGGCAGCCGCGATGCACAAGCCTTGCCGGGGCGCATCGCTTGGACCTTGCAACCCCTGAACACGGCCGAGCTGCTGAGCTTGCAATCGGACTGCTGCATGACCGCGCCAATGCACTTGCGTGCCTCCCGCACTGGCTATGGCGTCCAACTGCACCTGTCCGACACACCCTCTCACTGGCCTGCCGCTTTACTCAGCGGCTTGGGTGCCCCCTGGAACACGCTGCAGCCGCAGGGCGACTTGGTGCTCACGCCAGAGCGGTTGAGCTTGCAATGGCTCAGCGGGCAGTGGCGCGTCGAGGGCAGCCTGAAACTCACGGCCCGCGACATGGCCTCGCGCTTGTCCACGCTCAAACCCATGGGCACTTACCAAGTCGACATGACCACCGCTGCCAGCCCTTCCGGAGCGCTTGACGTGACACTGCGCACTGTCTCGGGCGGTCTGCTGCTGTCGGGGCAAGGGCAATGGTCCGGTCAGCGCTTGCGGTTTCAGGGCGAGGCCAGCGCCGCGCCCGAACACGAGGCGGCTTTGGATAATTTACTCAGCATCATGGGCCGGCGCCAAGGCGCGCGCAGCCTGCTTTCTTGGGGTTAAGACTTTATGCACACACCAACATCACACCTGTTCACGCCCCGCCATGGTTTTCGCTGGACCCCGGCCTTGTCCCTGTCTTTGCCCCTGACCTTGGCCCTGCTGTGCGGGCTCGGGCTGTGCAGCTTGAACGTCCAAGCCCAAAGCGCCAAACCCCAGACGAGTGGTCAAACGGGCAAAGCCAACGACGCGATCACGCTGAACTTTGCCAATGCCGAAATCGAATCCGTGGCCCGCACGCTGGCCACGCTGTCGGGTCACAACGTGGTGGTGGACCCGCGCGTCAAAGGCACGATGAATCTGGTCAGCACCGTGCCGGTCGGCCCGGCGCAGGCGCTGCGCTTGTTTGCCTCGCAACTGCGCACACAAGGCTTTGCCTTGGTCGAGTCCTCGGGTCTGTACACCGTGGTGCCGGAGGCCGAAGCCAAAATGCAAAGCGGCGCAGTGAACGCCGGTAACGCCCCCCTGGGCGGCGGGCAGATCGTGACGCAGATCTTCAAGCTCAATCACGAGTCGGCCAACAACCTGGTGGCGGTGCTGCGCCCGCTGATCAGCCCGAACAACACCATCAACGTCAACCCCGGCACCAACGCGCTGGTGATCACCGACTACGCCGACAACCTGCAGCGCCTGGGCCGCATTGTGGCGGCGCTGGACGTGGCCAACGCCACGGGCGTAGAGGTGATTCGCCTGCAACACGCACTGGCCAACGATTTGGCCCCTCTGGTGCAAAAACTGATCGACGCGGGTGCCACGAATGCGGCGGCTGCGGCCACGCCAGGGCAAAGTGACAACGGCTACAAAACCACTTTGGTCGCCGAGTCGCGCACCAACGCGCTGATCGTGCGCGCCGCCAATCCGGCACGGTTGTCTTTGGTGCGCACCCTGATTGAGCAGCTGGACCAACCCAGTGCCAGCAACACCAGCGGTCCTGGCAATGGCGCAGCCGGCAATATTTATGTGGTCTATCTGAAAAACGCCGACGCCACCAAACTGGCAGGCACGCTGCGCGCCGCCCTCAGTGCCGATGGCCGCAACAGCGGGGCGACCAGCACCAGCGTACCGAACACAACGCCCACCAACGCCTTTGGCAGCAACACCCCTGGCGGCAACACGGCCGCCAGCCAGCCGTCGACTGGCGGGCAAATCCAAGCCGATCCGGCCACCAACTCGCTCATCATCACCGCGCCCGAGCCGCAGTACCGCCAATTGCGTGCAGTCATCGACAAGCTCGACCAGCGCCGCGCCCAGGTGTATGTGGAAAGCCTGATCGCCGAAGTCAGCGCCGACAAAGCCGCCGAGTTTGGCGTGCAGTGGATGAGCGGCACCGGCACCGGCAACAACACCGTGGGTGTGATGGGCACCAACTTCTCGGTCGGTGGCACCAATTTGCTGTCGCTGGCCGCCGGCGCTGCCGCAGGCACCTTCACCGGCGCCAGCAGCCCGGCCACCGGCATGAACATCGCTTTGGGCGAGCGGCGCAATGGCGCCTTGGTGCTGGGTGCCTTGGCCCGCTTCATTCAAAGCAACGGCAACGGCAATGTGCTGTCCACGCCCAATTTGCTGACGCTGGACAACGAAGAAGCCAAGATCGTGATCGGCCAAAACGTGCCTTTTGTCACCGGCCAATACACCAACAACAACACGACCGGCGGCACGGTCAACCCGTTCCAAACCATTGAGCGCAAAGACGTGGGCTTGACCCTCAAGGTCAAGCCGCAAATCAGCGAAAACGGCACCGTGAAAATGCAGATTTTTCAAGAAGTCAGCAGCATCGACACCAAAAGCGCGTCCACCGCGGGCCTGATCACCAACAAACGCTCCATCGAATCGAGTGTGCTGGTGGAAGACGGCTCGATCGTGGTGCTGGGCGGCTTGCTGCAAGACGATTACACCAACAGCCAAGAAAAAGTGCCGGGCTTGGGCGACCTGCCGCTCTTTGGCAATCTGTTCCGCTCTGAAACGCGCAGTCGCAAGAAAACCAATTTGATGGTCTTTCTGCGCCCGGTGGTGATGCGCGACGCGGCGGCCACCGAGAGCTTGTCAATGGACCGGTACGAGCAAATGCGTGGCAACCAAATGGGCAGCCAACCCGCGCCCAGCACCGCGGTACCGGTGACTGGATCTGCCGTGATGCCTGAACTGCCGGCACCGACCAAGCGTTGATCATGGCGCACCGATCACCCACTTGACCCTCACCTCGATCATCAGCCCTCGTCAGCCCATGCGTTACCCTCTGCCCTACGCTTTTGCCCGCACCCACCAGCTGCTGCTGGGTGACGACGGCGCCTCCCTGACGCTGTGGCTCAGCCCCAGCAGCGACAAGAGTGCGGTGTCTGAAGTCTTGCGTCACCATGGCCGTCAGGACACCATGGCGTTGACGGTGGCGCACAGCGACGCCCCCGCGCTGGTGCAGCGCATCAGCCAAGCCTATTCGGCGCAATACGGTCCGGGCGAATCCAGCGCTGCCGCCGTGGTCTCTGAGGTCGAGTCTGAGGCCGACTTGTCGCGCATGATGCAAGAGCTCCCAGCCGTCGAAGACCTGCTCGAGACCAGCGACGACGCGCCCATCATCCGCATGCTCAACGCCTTGCTGACGCAAGCTGCACGCGACGGCGCCAGCGACATCCACATCGAACCCTACGAGCGCCATTCAAGCGTGCGCTTTCGGGTCGACGGCACTTTGCGCGAGGTGGTGCAACCCAACCGCGCGCTGCACGCGGCCTTGATCTCGCGCCTGAAAATCATGGCCGAGTTGGACATTGCCGAAAAACGCCTGCCGCAAGACGGCCGCATCAGCCTGCGCCTGGGCGCGCGTGCGGTCGATGTGCGGGTCTCCACCCTGCCCAGTGCGCACGGCGAACGCGCCGTGCTGCGCTTGCTGGACAAAAGCGAAAGCCGTTTGACGCTGGAAGCCGTGGGCATGCAAGGTGCGGTACTGGCCCAAATCGAACAACTGGTGACACAACCGCACGGCATTATTTTGGTGACAGGCCCCACCGGCTCGGGCAAAACCACCACGCTGTACGCCGCGCTGCAGCGGCTCGATGCCCACCGGCAAAACATCATGACGGTGGAAGACCCGATTGAATACGAGCTGCCCGGCGTGGGCCAAACCCAGGTCAACGCCAAGATCGACCTGACCTTTGCCAAAGCCCTGCGCGCTATTCTGCGGCAAGACCCGGACGTGATCATGATCGGCGAGATCCGCGACTTTGAGACCGCGCAAATCGCCATTCAAGCCTCGCTCACCGGCCACTTGGTGCTGGCCACTTTGCACACCAACGACGCGGCCAGCGCGGTGACCCGTTTGACCGACATGGGCATCGAGCCGTTTTTGCTCAGCTCCTCATTGCTCGGTGTGTTGGCCCAGCGCCTGGTGCGCAAGCTGTGCAGCCATTGCCACGGCAGCGGCTGCGCACACTGCGCCCAAACCGGCTACGCCGGGCGCACCGGTATTTTTGAATTGCTGGTGACCAACGACGCCATTCGCGCGCAAATTCACGCCCAAGCCGCCGAAGCCGACATCCGCAAAGCGGCCCAGGCCAGCGGCATGGTGCTGATGCGCGAAGACGGGCAACGCTTGGTCGACCAGGGCATCACCAGCGCGCAAGAACTGGTTCGGATCACAAGAGACTGATATATATTTAAAATTTAACTTGTACTAATACTTTAAGTTTATAAAATAAGAGCATTTCAATAAGCGCCGTCCCTACGGCACTGACTTGTCAGGCTCTACATGCTCTCTTATTTCACGCATCGCAGTTGCGGCAAACACCATGCCTTGGCTTTGGCGACCTCTCTGGTGTGCAGCTTGGCCCAGGCACAAACCAGCAGCACGACCAACATCGAGGCGCAGGCCACTGAACAAGCGCGCAGAGCGGCAGAACGCGAAGCACAGCTCAGAGCCACTCAAGAAAAAACACCCGACGTCAAATTGCCAGCGCCGGCGGCGCGCCCAACACCGCGCATCCCCGATGAATCTCCCTGCTTTGTGATCGACCGCGTCACATTGGACATGGGTACTTTTCAGGGCTTGCCCTACCTGCACGAGTTCATGGACGGCAGAGCTGTCGAGGGCGTCCAGGACGGCCCCACCGGCCGCTGCCTGGGGGCTCAAGGCATTCAAATCGTCATCGACCGACTGCAAAATGCCTTGATTGCCCATGGCTACGTGACCAGCAAAGTGGTGGCAACACCTCAAAATTTGCAAACCGGCACCTTGGCCCTGACAGTTCAATGGGGCACGATTAGCCAAATCCAATGGGCCCCGTTAGCAGCGCAAGAAATGCGCCGTACCAGCCAATGGAACACCTTGCCCATGGGCCCAGGCGCCGTCCTGAACTTGCGCGATATCGAGCAAGCCTTAGAAAATTTCAAACGTGTTCCCACCGCCCAAGCCGACATCCAAATCCAGCCCGGCAGTGAACCGGGCACCAGCGACCTGGTGATTCGCCACAGCCAGCCCTTCCCGTTCCGCGTGAACTTGGCGGCCGACGACAGCGGCACACCCAGCACCGGCAAATTTCAGGGCAATGCGACCCTCAGCTACGACAACGCGCTGACCTTGAGTGATTTGTTGTATGTGACTTTGAATCACGACCTGGGTGGCTCCGATGCAGGCTACAGAGGCAATCAAGGTCGCACGATGCACTACTCAGTGCCATGGGGGTATGGCATTGTGGCCATCACGACCAGCCACAACCGATACCACCAAAGCGTGGCCGGTGCCACACAAACGTACATCTACAGCGGCACCAGTCAAAACACCGAAGCCAAACTCTCGCGCATCATTCAGCGCGACAGCGTAGGCAAAACCAGCGTCAGCCTCAAAGGGTTTCAACGCAAATCCAACAACTACATCGACGACACCGAAGTCGAAGTTCAACGCCGCACCGTGGGCGGCTGGGAACTGGGCTTGAACCACAAACGCGCCCTGGGTCAGGCGACTTTAGAAGGCAACTTGGGCTACAAGCGAGGCACGGGTGCTTGGGGCACACAAGCCGCACCCGAAGAAGCCTTTGGCGAAGGCACCTCCCGCATGCAAATGTGGCTGGCCGATGCCAACGCCAGTCTGCCCTTTACGCTGGGCCAGCAAAGCTGGACTTACAACGGCAGCTGGCGCGCCCAGTTCAATCGCACACCCCTCACGCCGCAAGACCGCATGGCCATCGCTGGCCGCTACACCGTACGCGGCTTTGACGGGCTGAGCATCTTGAGCGCAGAGCGCGGTTGGGTGGTGCGCAACGAAATGGTCACGCCCATACAAGCCCAAACACAATTCTACGCAGGCATCGATTTCGGCCAAGTCAACGGCCCCAGCGCCGCCGCATTGGTGGGCAACCGGTTGACTGGCGGCGTCATCGGTCTGCGCGGTCAAGCGCAGAAATTTCAATACGACGTTTTCATGGGCGCGCCGATCCAAAAACCCGATCACTTCAAAACCGCCAGTTTCACGGGCGGTTTCAGCGTCAGCATGAGTTTTTAAAAAAGCTGCAAGGAGACAGAGATGAACAAAACCCAATACCGCATCGTCTTTAACGTCGCCCGTGGCTGCTTGATGGCTGTGGCAGAAACGGCTCATGCGCAAGGCAAAACGGCGGCAGGTGAAAGCCATAGCGCCAGTGCAGGCGCCGCTAGGGGTGGGGCGTCCAACCACAACGCCAAATGGCGGGGCTGCGCCACGCTAGCCCGCCTGGCCAAAGCCTTGGCATGGGGCCTGCCTCTGTTCTGGCTCCAAGCCCCCATTTACTCTGCGGCGCAAACCGTGGCCACCCGCATCATTGCCGACACCACCGCCCCTAAAACACAACAAGCCACAGTGCTCACCAGTGGCAACGGCGTGGTGCAAGTGAACATCCAAACGCCCAGCAGCGCGGGTGTCAGCCGCAACACCTACAGCCAATTTGATGTGGGCAAAGACAATGCCATCTTGAACAACAGCCGCACCAACGTGCAAACGCAACTGGGTGGCTGGGTCCAAGGCAACCCGTGGTTGGCCAACGGTACAGCGCGCGTCATTTTGAACGAAGTCAATGCCAGCAACCCCAGCCAACTCAAAGGCTATATCGAGGTGGCGGGCAGCAAAGCCCAAGTCATCATGGCCAACCCGGCGGGCATCACCATAGATGGCGCAGGCTTCATCAACGCCAACCATGTCACGCTGACCACGGGCAACGCCGTCATGAACGGTGGCAACCTGGATGCATTCAAGGTGCAAGGCGGCACCATCCAAATTGACGGCCAAGGCCTGGACCACCGCAATGTGGACTACACCGCCATCTTGGCGCGGGCCGTGCAAGTCAATGCAGGGTTGTGGGCCAATGAACTCAAGATCGTGACGGGGGCTAACCACATCAGCGCCACCAGCCTGGGTGCCGACCAGACCCCCAGCGTGTCACCCATTGGCGGGGCAGGTGGTGCCCCCGCCGTGGCGCTCGACGTGGCGCAACTGGGCGGCATGTACGCCGGAAAAATCATGTTGATCGGCACCGAAGCCGGCGTGGGTGTACGCAACTCGGGATTAGTGCAAACCAGCAGCGGCCCCCTCACCTTGAGCCACAACGGCTGGCTGGCCAACAGCGGCACGCTCTCCAGTGCGACGGACTTGACTGCACAAACACAAGGCCGCGTGGACAACAGCGGCACGGTTTATGCCAAAGGCCAACTGGACATCACCAGCCAAGCCACGCAAAACCACAGCGGCACGACTGCCGCTTTGGGCGCAGTGCAACTGCGCGCACAAGGCCAAGGCGCAGAGCTGCAATCCACACCCAACGCCTTGATTGCAGCGGGCCTGCAGGCTGACGGCAGCTTGGTGCCGGGCGCTGACCTCAGCGCCCAAGCCACAGGCCAAGCCGCCTTGCACGGGCGCGTTGCGACCTTGGAAAACATCCTTGTGCAAGGCGACAGCATCGACATCAGCCAAAGCCGTCTGAGCGCTACACAAGCGCAAATCACGGCACTGCAAGGCGATCTCAACGCAACGGCCAGCAACATCAACATCACCCGCGCGCTGGACTTGAACACCCCCCAAACCTTGCGCACCGATGCAGCGCAGGTACAAGCTGAGACCCTGCGCATTCAAGCCCAGGCTTTGAGCAACGTGGGTGGCAAGGTGGCCCAACAAGGCGCTGGCGACTTGAACATTCGCTTGACTGGCGACTTGAACAACAGCGGTGGCACACTGCAAAGCAACAGCCAGAACATGAATCTGCAAGCCGCCAACGTCGTCAACGATGGCGGGCAAATTGGACATGCAGGCACGGGCAGTTTGAACATCACCACCGAACAGCTCAGCAATCAAAGCCAAGCAGCCCGCACCGCCCAAATCATCAGCAACGGCCAAATCGCGCTGCAGACCCAAACGCTGCAAAGCAGCGGCACGGTGTCAGCAGCTGGCGACCTGCAGATCACCGCCCAACAGACCTTGGTGGCACAAGGCACCAACGTCGCCGCAGGCAGCATGACCCTGCAAGGTCAAAGCGTGGACCTGAGCAACAGCCAAACCAGCACCGGCCAAGGCAGTTTGCGCATCACAGCCACCCAAGGCGATGTGCAAACCGTCAAAGCCAAGGTCATGTCTGCCGCTGCGCTGGACGTGCAGGGCAAGCGCTTGGACAATACCCAAGGTCTGCTCCAAGCTGCGCAAAATCTCAACCTGGACGTCACCGAGCTGAACAACACACAAGGCCAAATCACCACGGGCCAAAACCTTGCGCTGCAACTAAAAGGCCAGCTGACCAACAGCGGCAATGTCTATGCGGCCAAAGACCTCAGCACCACTGCCGCCAGTCTTGTGAACAGCGGCAGTTTGTACGCCAGTGGCAACCAAACCCTCAACACCTCCGGCCAAGTCAGCAACACCGGCACCCTGGCCGCGCAAGTCGACCTGAGTCTGAGCGCAGCCAGTTTGGCTGCCACCAACACCAGCGTCATGGCCGCTGGCATGGCAGCCGACGGCAAACTCACTGGCGCGCCTGCAGGTACAGGCACGCTCGCCGTCAGCACCACTGGCGCACTGCAAAGCGCAGGCCAAGTGCTGGCCACCAACGGCATGGCTTTGTCGGGTGCTCACGTCAATTTGGCAGGTAGCCAAACCGGAACCACCGCAGGCGCAGTGGCCATCACCGCCACCGCTGGCGATGTCAACACCAGCCAAGCCCAAGTCACAACACCTGGGCAGTTGAATATCACTGCCAACAGCTTGGCCACACAAACCCTCAACAACACCGGCGGTGTGCTCAGTGCAGACCAAGTGCGCATCCAAACCGGGCAACTGAACAACAGCCAAGGCCAGATTGTTCAAACAGGTACAGATTCAAGCGCCAGCTCGGCCAAAATCGCCAGCATCCAAACCGGCGCGCTCAATAACACCAGCGGCGTCATCGCAGCCAATGCCCGCGACCTGAGCATCAGCAGCGCAGCACTGAACAATACCAGCGGCACCATTCAACATGCAGGCACTGGCACATTGAGTCTTGCGGCCAGCAGCGTTGACAACACCCAAGGCCTGATCGTCGGTAACAGCGCATTGACCCTCACCAGCACCGGCGCAGTCTTGAACAGTCAAGGCACGCTCACAACTCGCAGCGACTTGCAAATTCGAGCGACAAGTTTGGATAACACATTGGGCAAAACCACCAGTGGCCAAATTGCTGACATTCGTACGACGCAAACACTCACCAACGCCCAAGGCGTAGTGGCAGCAGCCAACAACTTGAACCTGCAAACGGGATCCATCGATAATCAAAGTGGCACCATGGCCGCCATCAACGGTGACGTCACGATCACCACCACGCAAGGTTCGGTGAACAACCGAAACGGCTCCATCCAGTCGGGGCAAGATGTGACGCTCAGGCTGGGCACAAATGCGCTATCTAACGCCAGCGGGCAAATTCAAGCGCTACGAGATCTAAGCAGCACAGGTGGTGCTATCGACAACACCCAAGGAAAAATCAGCGCCACAGGTCACTTGAGTATTGACACCCAAGGCCAAAACCTGAACAACAGTCAAACACACACCGCTCAAAACAACCTCGGCTTACTGGCAGGCGGTTCAGCCGACCTGCGCACGGGCAATTTAGACAACCAGGGCGGCCTCATACACGCTCAAGGCTTGACCATTGCAGCCGACGCTTTGAACAACCAACTGATCATCGCCAGCGGCACACAAGCCGCACAGACGGCCCTGATTTACAGCAGGCAAACGATGCGGCTCCAACTGAGCGATCTGGACAATCGCGGCAGCCAAGTACTTGCCGTCAATGACATGGCGATTGATGCCGGCGCAGGGCAAATCAACAACACCACCAGTCTGATTCGTTCCGCACAAACCATCGCCTTGAGCGCCGGCAACATCCTCAACGGCCAGACCTTGGGCACACAAAGAAACGGCTCCCCCACTGACCAAGGCATAGAAGCACAAAACATCCACATCACAGCCAATGACTTCAACAACAGCCAAGGCGCCGTGCGCGCCAGCGGCAATCTGACTGTTCAAGGTGATGGAACGTTCAACAATGCGAACGGCTTGCTCAGCGCAGGTCAAACGCTCAACATCACCCCAGGCTCAACCGCAACACCCACACTGCGCATTGACAACACCAACGGTCGCATCATCGCCGACAGCGCTATCCACATTCAAACGGGTCAACTGATCAATACGGGCGGCCAAGTCCAGTCTAAAGGCGATGTGCTTATCAGTTTGCAAGGTGATCACACAACCGCTGGTCTGATGCGTGCAGGGCGTGATCTCAGCCTGCTCACGACCAACACATTGACCCACAATGTCTCATTGCAAGCGGGCCGCAACCTCACTGTCGGCGCAACCAATATAGACAACACCTTGACCGGGGAATTCGTCAGTGGCGCAACCACCCAACTCACGGCAAATAACCAAATGACCAATCGGGGGCTGGTGGACGGTGCAGACACCCGCGTGAATGTGCAGACACTGAACAACATCGGCACAGGCCGACTCTATGGCGACCGCCTGACGGTTACCGCCACCAACCTGTACAACCAAGAAGAAACTGCCAACGGCGCCACCATCGCCGCAACCCTGGCCGCCCGCGAGCAAATGTCCCTTACGGTTCAAAATTTGGTCAACCGTGAACACGCCTTGATTTACAGCGCGGGCGATATGTTAATTGCCGGGGGTATTGATGCCAATGGCCAAGTCACCAGCACAGGCCAAAGCCTGACCAACGCCAGTGCCACCATAGACACCGCCAACAACTTGACCATCCGCATGGCCGAGGTCAACAACACCAACAACCACTTTGTAACGCAAGTGTTGCCTCTAGGCAGTCCTCAAGCCATGACGCAATACCAGCTTGCCCATGGTGATATTTTTTCGGCGAGTGACTTCACCACCCATTACGAACCTTCTGACGCTGTAGTCTTTCGCTGTGAGGCGATGTGTTTGTCTGTACCCTCCATTCGCCAATACAGCGATTCTTTTGTTCAATACGACTTCACGCGCAACATTCAACAATCGCAGGTCACGCAGACCGATCCCGGTCGCATCAGTGCAGGCCGCAATATCGGCATTGTGGCAACCCACGTCACCAATGATCAAAGTCAATTCCTGGCAGGCAATGCTTTAAGCATGAATGCCGTGTCTTTAAATAATGTGGCCAAGTCAGGTATCCGAATCCAAACCGATGAAGGCACGGCGACCAGTTATTGGCGTCGCAGACTCGATGGTCCTGACACCTATTCAACTGAGCAAACCGTCTACATACCGGGGGATGTCCAAACCAACATCACGATTGTGACCGCCCAAAACCTCAGTAATAACAGCGCAAGTCCTGCCTCGAGCAGTCCGACTGCAAAGGCAGTGAACACAGTCACAGCAGCATCAGATGCTGCAAAGACCGTGGCCATTACATCATTGCAAGGACCAAGCGGACCTGAATCTTTCCAACTGGCTACAGCCCAATCCCGGCAAGCCGCGGCCACCATCACCCAAACAGCCACACCAGCATCTACAGGCTCCGCAGCCAATAGCGCATCTGGCCAAAGCACCACCACCCAATCCATCGCCCAACTCAACACCAACCCATCCACTTCCAAAGCCGCCACCTCCCCCGCCACCCAAGTGCGCACCCTGGCCCTGCCCGCCAGCATCCCCAACACCAGCCTCTTTAAAACCCATCCAGAAAGCACCAGCAAATACCTGGTCGAGACCGACCCGCAGTTTGCCAATTACAAAACCTGGCTCAGCACCGACTTCATGACCACCCAGCTGCAGTTTGACCCCACCATCACACAAAAGCGCCTGGGCGACGGCTTTTATGAACAAAAGCTCATCCGCGAACAAATCGCCCAGCTCACCGGCCAGCGTTTCCTGGGGGACTTCCAGTCCGACGACCAACAGTTCCAAGCCCTCATGAACAACGGTCTAACTTTCGCTAAATCTGTCAACCTGCGCCCCGGGATCGCCCTGTCTGATGCGCAAATCGCCTCCCTCACCTCCGACATGGTCTGGCTGGTCCAGCAAACCGTCACCTTGGCCGACGGCTCCCAACAAGCCGTGCTCGTGCCCCAGGTCTATGTGCGCGTGCGCGCGGGTGACCTGGACGGCTCGGGCGCCTTGCTCGCGGGCAAGGACATCAAGCTCAACCTGAGTGGCGACCTCACCAACAGCGGCACCATCGCCGGGCGCAACGTGATGTCCATCACCGCAGAGAACATCAGCAACCTGGGCGGCCAACTCAGCGCCGACCAACTGTCTGCCAGCGCCCGCCAAGACCTGAACAACCTCGGCGGCGTGATCCAAGCGCAAAGCGCCGCCAGCGTCACCGCCGGGCGCGACCTGAACCTGATCACCACCACGCAAAGCAGTGGCAGCGCAGTGGCCAACAGCGCAGGCGGCAACACTTTTGCCCAAACCGGCATCGACCGCGTGGCGGGGCTTTTTGTGAAGAGCAGCGCCGGCACCCTGGTGGCCAGCGCCGGGCGTGACTTCAACCTGGCGGCAGCCCAAGTCAGCAGCGCAGGCTCGGCCAGCCTGTCGGCTGGGCGTGACATCAACCTGGGCACCGTCACCACCAGCACCAGCCAAAGCCTGAACTGGGACGCCAGCAACCACCTGCGCCAGTCCAGCAGCCAAGACGTCGGCAGCCAAGTGGGCGCGGGTGGCAACTTGACCATGAGGGCAGGCAACGACATCAACGCCAAAGCGGCCAACGTCAATGCCGGCGCCACCTTGGATGTCAAAGCCGCGCGCGACATCAACATCTTGGTCGGCGAGGACAAGCAAAGCGATGACAGTGCCTCCAAACGCACCAGCTCCGGGTTTCTGTCCAGCACCACCACCACCACGCAAAGCACCAGCGCAAGCGACAAAGCCATCGCCTCCACCTTCACCGGCAACAACACCCGCATCGTGGCCGAGCGCAATCTCAATAGCGTGGGCGGCGTGTTCACGGGCACCGACAGCCTGCTGGTACAAGGCCAGCAAGACCAAAAGTTCTACGCCGCCACCGACACCAGCACCCGCCAAACCAGCACCCAAAGCAGCTCCAGCTTGCTGGGCTTTGTCCCCGTGGACAAGAGCAGCACCAGCACCAGCCAGTCCCAAACTCTGACCCTGGGCAGCAAGCTGATCTCGGACAAAGCCATCACGGTCAACATCGGCAACAGCGCCGACTTCAGCGGTGCACAAATCAGCGCCGCGACCACCCGCTTCAACAACCTGGACGCGAGCAAACCGGGCTCCCTCAACTTGGGCGGTGCGCTTGAAACTCAGACCACCAGCACCAGCAGTTCATCCGAAACCCTGGGCTTGACCCAAAAAAGCGCCGGCAGCGGCAGCACCACCCAAACGCTCAAACTCACCACCATCCAAGGCGAGGTGCAGTTTGACAAAGGTCTGCAAGTGAGCGCGCAGTTGCCTAACGTGGTCGCCACCAGTGGCCTGCAGCCCAATGCCAGTGCAGGCGCTGCGCCAGCGCAACCCCAAGCAGTGAGCCAGCAAGCCGTACAAAGCCAGCTCGACAACCTGAGCCAGCAGCCTGGCTTGGGCTATCTCAAGCAACTGCAAAACAACCCCAACGTCAAATGGGAACAAGTCAAAACCGCCCAAGACCAGTGGAGTTACAGCCAGCAAGGCCTCACGCCGGCAGGCGCTGCGCTCTTGAGCATCGCCGTGGCCGCCTCCACCGGCGGTATGGGCACTGAGTTGCTGGGCACCACCACCGCCGCCACCGGCACAGCCGCTGGCGCAGCCCTCAACGCAGGATTTAGCGCCCTGGCCGCCCAAACCTCGGTGGCCATGGCCAACAACGGCGGCGACATTGGCAAGACACTGCAGCAACTGGGCAGCAACCAAAGCGTCAAAGCCCTGCTCACCACCATCGCCACCGCAGGCGCACTGCAAGGCTTGAACGAGACCCTCAGCGCAACCGGCCAAAGCGGCGCAGGTGCCAGCGGCGTCAACGGCATTGCCGCCAATCAAGCGGCCAACCAGCTCACGCAAAACCTCACCCGCAACCTCACCAACAACTTGGCCGGCGCGGTCATTGACTCGGCCATCAACAACAAACCCCTCAATGCCGACACACTGGCCAGCGCCTTCAAAGGCGCCATCATCACCGCCGGCCTGGCCAGCGGGGCCAACACCATTGGCGACGCTGCAGCGCAAGGCAGCATCAACAGCTTGACCCAACAAGTGGCCCACGCGGTGCTGGGCTGCGCAGGCGGCGCGGCCACTACGGGCAGCGGTTGCGCCGCAGGCGCAGTCGGCGCCGTGGTCGGCGAGCTGGCCGCAGGCTACTACATGGACAACAAACAAGACCCCAAGCTCAGCGCCGAACAAAACAAAGCCAACGCGCTCGCCTTTGCCAAAGTGATGTCAGCGGCCAGCGGCATCGTGGCGGGCGGTGGTGGGGACAACGTAGCCGCGGTGAACGTAGCGGCTACTACTGGGGCCAATGCGGCGGTGAATAATTACCTTTTACACAACAAACTCAAAGATGAAGAAGGCGAGTTGCTGCGCTTGAAAAAGCAAAAAGAATCAGCCCAGTGCGATACAAACTGCAACACCAGAATCAAGGAGCTTGAGACGCTGGACAAACTTCGAGACGAGCAACTTGCCCCAGTTATTGCGGCCTGCGAAAAAGCGGGACGCAATAACTGTAAAGGCGAAGCCATTGCGCAAAATTTTGCGCAAGCCAATGGCTTTGGCGCTGAATCCATGAAAAGAGAAACCAACGCAGGTTCAAGCAGTCCATTTTCTTTCAACAACTGCCCCGCGAGCGACAAAGGCGGCTGCAGTTACGGCCCTTTGCAAATAGCAGCTGACACAGGAATGATGAATAGCTTTATAGAGGGGCTGCGCAAAAACCCTTCAGACGAAGCGCAAAGTTTTTATAAAGAACTGCAGTCTGCCGGCGGAGTCTCCGCATCGCAAAACAAAGACCCTGTATTTCTTCAAACTTGGATGAAACTCACTGCAAAAGACCCGCAATTTGTGCAGTACCAAATAGATGCTTTGGTAAATCAAAATTTGTACCCTGTAGTACAAGAACTCCAAAAAGTAGGCGTCGACTTCAACACACTATCAACATCTCAAAAAGAGGCCATCTTCTCTGCAGCAGTCCAACACGGTGCTGGTACGGGGTCTAAGTCGAAAGGCGCTGATAACGTCATGGAAAGAGCCATTTCCATTGCGCAGACTGATGCCAAGGCCCCTTCGTTCCCGACCTACACCCGCCAAGAACTGGTTTACGGGCAAGTGGAAGACCAGATGCAAGAGGCAGAGAAAGCTAAGGCAAAACTCATCACGCAACAGAAAGATCTCATCACGCAACGAGAAAGTCTAATCACGCAACGAGAAAGTCTAATCACGCAACAACTCAATCTTGAAAGACAAAAGAGCCAATTGTTAGAGCAAGGCTTAGGCGCAAGCAGTAGTGACGTGCAAAAACTTCAGACCCAGGTAAAAACACTGGATCAAAAGATCAACAGCATCACCGAGCAGGTCGCGCCGATAACGTCCAAGGTTAATGGAATCACAACACAGGTAATGGCACAAGATCAATATGTCCAAGAAGCAGCCCAATACCTGAAATCACAGGCTCAGGGTAGCTTGGCTGATGGTGAGCAATGGCTAAAAGACTTCTATGCGCAGCGTACGCAGATGTACCCTGCAGAGGCTAATCGTTATAAAAAAGAGCTTGATTCATTACTCAATCAATACCGCGAAGAGCAGAAGGCAAAGGGTAAAAAATGAGACTCAAAAGCGCAGCCTCGTTCATTATTTTGCTGGGGATTTTTTCGGCTCATGCCGATAGCACGCGTCAGAAAAATACCTTTAAAGATCTATCTAGAAACCCTGATCCCGTGTTTTGCTGGTCAAGGGAAAGTAATGATCAACCCAAACTTTGGTGGACAGAATTTTGAATATGCGGTGAGTTACGCTAATGCTCTCACCTCCGACATGGTCTGGCTGGTCCAGCAAACTGTCACCCTGCCCGATGGCTCCCAGCAAGCCGTGCTCGTGCCCCAGGTCTATGTGCGGGTGCGCCCTGGTGACTTGGACGGCTCTGGCGCGCTGACCAGCTGTCGACCAGGCCCCTACCGTGACTGCAGGACGTGACCTCAACCTCACGCGATTGAGCTGCACAAGCCTGACTTGATCAAGATCAACAGCGCTGTCTTTTGCTACCCTGAGTCTGAAGAAGACTGCTCCAATCCAGGTTCACCATGCATGAACCTGAACCTCACCTCCCCCAATGGCCTGGCGGCCACGGCTGTGGCTTGCGCGGGCCGCAGCTTTTTCGTTTTGCGCTCTTTGCTGTGGCCTGGATGGTGGTGCTCGGGTCGTCCGCTTCGGCTTGGGCCGCTGAGTCGAGCACGCCGCCTCAAGCCAGCCCCTTCTTCAGCGCCCTCTTCCACTGGCCTTTTGAGGTGAACGACCGGCCCGCAGGGCAGCAAGAGGCCGCAGCAGACGGTGCCGCTGACCCTATTTCAGACCCCGCTGATGCCAGTTCAAGCGCCGACAACCCCGCGACGATGGCAACCCCTGCCCCTTTATGGGACTACACCCTGGGCGGCACTTTCAAGTCCTCTGACTTGGCTCAATTCAGCCGCACAGCCAGCTTAGAGCCGATCGTGGGTTTGCGCTATGGGCGCTGGAAGCTGGGCATTGGCGACGGTACGGAGTGGCTGCGCTTCAACAGTTTCCGCAAAGATTCGTCGTTGGATTACAAGTGGCTGGACACCCGGCGTTTTAACTTGAGTTTGTCGCTGCAGTTGCACACCTTGACCGGGGGCGAAGGCTCCGACGCGCCCGAGAGCGGGCCGCGTACCGTGCGCGGGCGGGCCATTGGCAGCATGGTCGTCACGCAGCGCTGGCAAGCGGGACTGGCTTTGACCCAGGACTTGTTGGGCAAGGGTGACGGCAGCACCTTGGGCTTTGGCGTTTCTTATGCTTGGCCGCTGGACCCTGCGCGCGAAATGATCTTGAATGGTGGCCTGACCTGGGGCACCGCCGGCCATTGGCGCAACGCCTACGGCCCGCACCGGCTGGGGGCAGAGCGTCTGCAAGCCGGGATCGACAACTGGGGCTTGGGGCTGAGCTACAAGCACCGCTTGGCGCGGCATTGGGCCTGGTTTGGCAGCCTGAGTTTGACGGGCGATGTGGGGCCGCTGGCCCAACTGCTGGGCGCACACGCCGGGCGGTCGGGGCAAATCGGTTTGCTGTATTTCCACCGCTGACCCGCGGCGCACAGGCCCACGCGCCCCACCCTGCGCTGCAACCTAGATGACCCTGCGCGATTGCGGCGGTCATGCTGAATGGGTTAATCTGAAGTCTCCCAGGTTCACACCTTCTGAGAGCACCGTTGTCTATGTACGCCTTCCATTACCAAAAAGCACTTTCCGTGGCGCAAGCCAGTGCCGCGCTGTCGCGCAGCGGGGAGTCCCGCCTGTTGGCGGGCGGCATGACGCTGATCCCGTCGCTCAAGCACCGTTTGATTCAGGTCGATGAACTCATTGACATCCGGGGCATCCCCGGCCTGTCGGACATCCGGCTGGAGGGCGATGCACTGTGGATTGGCGCGGCCGCCACCCACCAGCAGGTGGCGCGGCACGCGCAGGTGCGGGCGTTGAGCGCCGGGCTGGCCGACTTGGCCGGCCTGATTGGGGACCCGCAGGTGCGGGCGCGGGGCACGCTGGGCGGCTCTGTGGCCAACAACGACCCTGCCGCCGACTACCCGGCGGCGGTGCTGGGCTTGGCAGCCACCATCGTGACCTCGCAGCGCGAAATCGCCGCCGACGACTTTTTCAAAGGCATGTTTGCCACCGCACTGGCACAAGACGAAGTGATTCAAGGCCTGCGCTTGGCCAAGCCCCTGAAAAGCGCTTATGCCAAGTTTCGCCACCCGGCCACCGGCTACGCCATGGCGGGCGTGTTTGTCGCGCAAACCACCCCCAGCACTTGGCGGGTGGCGGTGACCGGCGCGACCGATGGCGTTTGCCGCTGGCCTGAGGCCGAGGCTGCGGCAGCGCAAGCGGCAGGTCCTTCGCCCGCCGACTTGCGCTTTGTGCATGACGGCGTGTTGGACGACATCCACGCGCCCGCCGCTTACCGCGCGCACTTGGTCGGGCATTTGTATGCCCAAGCCATGGCCCAACTGTCTTGATCTGAACCCGGAAACACTGCACATGCGTACCATCTCATTGACCGTCAACGGCCACACCACAGCGACCTCCGTCGAAGACCGCACCTTGCTCGCAGACCTGCTGCGCGATCAACTCCACCTCACCGGCACCCATGTGGGTTGCGACACCAGCCAATGCGGCTGTTGCACTGTGCTGATGGACGGGGACGCGGTCAAATCGTGCAGCGTGTTGGCGGTGCAAGCCGAGGGCAGCCACATCACCACCATCGAAGGTTTGGCCAAAGGTCCGGACTTGCACCCGATTCAGGCCGCGTTTTCGCAGTGCCACGCGCTGCAATGCGGCTTTTGCACGCCCGGCATGATCATGGCCACGGCCGGTTTGCTGACGCACACACCACAGCCCACCGAGGCGCAAATTCACGAAGGGTTGGCCGGCAATTTGTGCCGCTGCACGGGGTACATCCACATCGTTGACGCAGTCAAGCTGGCGGCCCAAACCCTGCAGGAGCAGGCGGTATGAACGCGCGTTTCACACCCTCGCGCCAAGAAGACCTGCAGCTCATTACCGGTCAGGGCCACTTCACCGCCGACCACCATGACCCCGGCATGCTGCACGCCTTTGTGATTCGCTCGGTGCATGCCCATGCGCGCATCACTTCCATCGATGTGCAAGCGGTGCGTGCCTACCCTGGCGTGCGCTGGGTGGTGACGGCGCAAGAGATCAAAGCCTTGGGCGTGGGCCACATTCCGCACCCCATCACCGCCAAAGGCCTGGCTGGGGACGATCAAAAAATAGCCCTCATGCCTTTGCTGGCCGAGGGCACGGTGCGCTTTGTCGGGCAACCGGTGGCCATGGTGTTTGCCGAGTCCGCCTTGGTGGCGCAGGACGCGGCCGAGTTGGCGGTCATTGAATACGATCTGCTGGACGCGTTGACCGACCCCGAAACCGCCACACAAGCCTCAGCCGTGCAATTGCATGCGCATGTGCCGCACAACCGGTCGGTGCATTTTGCCTCGGGCGATGCCGCCCAGGTGGAGGCTGCTTTTGCCAAAGCCGCGCACACCAGCCAGCTGCGCGTACTCAGCCAGCGCCTGATGGGCGTGCCCATGGAGCCGCGCGCCGTGGTGGCGCGCCACGATGCCGCCACCGGCGTCACCACGGTGCACACACCGCACCAAGGCGTGTTGGGCATGCGCAATTTTTTGGCGATTGCCGCTGGCGTGCCGCCCGAGTCCTTGCAGATTGACGCCAACGACGTGGGCGGCTCGTTTGGCCTGCGCGGCGGCTCCTACACCGAGCATGGGGTGCTGGTCATCGCCGCGCGTCATTTGGGCTGCGCCGTGGCCTGGACCGGCTCGCGCAGCGAGATTTTCTTGAGCGACTGGCATGGCCGCGCCTTGGTGCTGAATGGCGACATCGCGCTGGACGCAGAAGGTCAGATCTTGGCCATCCGCTTCAAAGACTGCGTGGACGCGGGCGCTTACAACTGCATGATGAGCACCTTCATCGGCACCCGCAATCTGTCCGTCACCATGGGCGGCGTGTACCAAGTGCCCGCGCTGTACATGGAATCCGAAGTGGTCTACACCAACACCACGCCGGTCTCGGCTTACCGAGGTGCAGGCCGTCCGGACATCGCGTATGCGATTGAGCGCTTGGTTGACTTTGCCGCGCACCAGCATGGCTTTGACCCGATCGCCTTGCGCCGCCGCAACTTCATCGCCGAATCGGCTTTCCCCTACACCACCGCCAACGGCAGCGTCATCGACACCTGTTTGAGCGGCCAACTGCTCGACCGCGCCTTGGCCCTGTCTGACTACGCGGGGTTTGAAGCCCGCCGCGCCGAAGCGCTGCAACGCGGCAAATACCGCGGCATCGGTTTGTCCACTTTTTTAGAAGCCTCGGGCGCGGGCACCGCCCCCAAAGACCAGGCCTGGGGAGAATTCCAGCCCGACGGCTGCTTGCATGTGTTTGGCGTGACCGGCCCTTCAGGCCAAGGCCACTCCACCTCGTTTGCCCGCATCATCGAACAAACCCTGGGCTGGCCCGCCGACCGGGTGCGCTATGCGGCGGGCAGCGCCAAGCACAAGCTGCTGGGCAACGGCACCGGCGGCTCGCGCTCGCTGTACGGCGCGGGCAGCGCCATCGTGGCGATGTGCCGCGTCATGCTGACAGCCCTGCACCCCTTGGCCGCGCAGGCCATGGGCGTGGGCGAGAGCGAAGTGCACTTTGCCAACGGCGTTTGGACAGGGCCGACGCAAACCCTGAGCACGCCGCAGCTGATCGACGCCCTGCCCGCCCAGGCCCAAACCGCGCTGCAGGCTTTGGGCGAAGCCAGCTCCGGCACCACTTACCCCAACGGCTGTCATGTGGCCGAGGTGGAAATTGACCCGGCCACCGGCGTGACCGAACTGGTGCATTACTACGCGGTGGACGACTTGGGCCAAGTGATTTCGCCGCTGCTGGTGCGCGGCCAGGTGCACGGCGGCGTGGTGCAAGGCTGGGGCCAGGCGTTTTGCGAGCAGGTGGTGTACGACGCCCAAGGCCAGCTGCTGACCGGCAGCTTCATGGACTACGCCATGCCCCGCGCCGGCTGCGTGCCGCGCCTGACCAACGAAACCGTCGAGGTGCGCACCGCTTTGAACCTGCTGGGCTCCAAAGGTGTCGGCGAGTCCGGCTGCACCGGCTCCCTGCCCGCCTTGGCCAATGCCGTCATGAGCGCCTTGCGGCCCTATGGCCTCGACCAAATGGACATGCCCTTCACGCCGGCCAAAATTTGGGCGGCTTTGCAAAGGGTGTCATGAAATCAATCACTGTCCTACCAAAATCACGGCCGCAGATATGGCCCCAACAGAATCTTTAGGCTGCGTCTGAACCGTCTGTATTGTCTGTATTGTTTGTTGTTCAACTGCTCCACCACCTCCACAGCTGGACAAAGACATTAAAGCGACCACATAGAAATATTTCATAGGATCACCTTAAATCTTCTGACAAACGCCTGTTCCTCTGTCATTTTGTGCTTGAAGCAAGAAAGTTTGCCCGCCGTTGACAGAGATAGCCGCAAAAGTAGGAATACCGCTTCCTGAAGCGGGGGTAATTACATAGGTATTTGGAACAGGGCCAGCGGCCATGGTGAACGTCGCAGGTCCAATCGTATTGGTTGCATAGGTTGGGACAATCGGGGTATTGTGAAAAACGGTGACTGTTGCCCTGCCAGTGATTGTCAAATTGTCAAAATTGACTAGCATCAAAGCACTGGAACCATTACTCATGCCTTCTTGAGTTTGAATATTTTTGTGATTAATTTCCATTAATGCACCACAGCTACCTGTTGGATCAGCCGATGCAGCCTTAATAGGTTTGCTAGACAAAGTTGCAGCGACAATCATGCCGCCGATTAAAATACTTCCCGCAATTTGAATTAATTTGATCTGATTATTCGTCATCATAAATCCTTTTAAAAATGAAAATGTAATTTAGAAAATCATTGCTGTCAAATAAAATAGAAAGTCATCTCCATTTATTTTTGGGGAATGAATAAATGAGGACTCCATTATCAAAAGTCATTCACATGGTGGCCACGCCAACTTTGGTTGAACTTTCAATTTGCACGATTGAACTTCCAATATTTTTATCGTATCAAGAAAGAATATGAAAGTCAACTCGCAAACGGACGATGGCTGAAGGGGTGTCGGGCTTCGTCAGCAGCTTAGCAATCGCATCAAATGTCCATGGTTCTCTTTCTCGTAACAAAAAGACCCTGTCGTACAGCCGTTGCTGACTGCTGGCGTTGGGCTCCAAAGGCGTCGGCAAGCCCGGCTGCACCGACTCCCTGCCCGCCTTGGCCAATGCCTTCATGAGCGCCCTGCAGATTGTGTGTGTGCTCAAAGAACGGGCGATTTTTGAGTACGAAGGTCAGGCACATCAAGGATTTCTAAGGCCGACGCGATGGCCCAGCCGAAACGGGTGCTCAAGCCTGCCAAACCCCATAGCCTTGCGCGCGCAGGCGAATGCCCAGATCCACCTCCATGTATTGCGCATCGCCATAGGGCATAGGGTTGAGGTGCTCAAACAGCTCGGTCATCAAGCGCAGCCCAAAGCGGGTGACGTAGGTGTTGGCGCGGATGCCGGCTTTGTGGTTGTCAAAGCGCACATCGGGGTCCAAACCCGTCATGCCCACATAAACACATGGCATGCCCGCCACATAGCCCGGGTTTGACTTGATGAACTTCTTCTGGTCCAAGACGTCCTTGGACAACTCGACGACGTAGACGTTGTGCTTTGCGCGCATAAAGGTGTTGTCGGCTAAGGCCCGTGTTCAATGTGGTGACTGCTTAACGACTTGCCAGCCACCCATGTGTGCTCATATTTTCAACAACCGCTTCATCAACAGCGTCGGAAAATCCTGCCGATGCGCTGCAATGGTGTAGACATAAACGTCAGAGTCAATGCGCCGATACACCAACTTGTGATGTGAGGTAAAGACATTTTGATATTCAAAGATGCCCACCGTTGCAAGCTCTTGGACAGGGGGGCCGGTTAAAAAACCCGTATCGACTAACACCAGCTTTTCGAAGATCTCGTCCTCCGCTTTGAGCCAGTCGGCCTCACTCCAGTGGTCAAGCATGTACTCTTGAAGAGACAGCAAGTCATCTTGCGCATCTGGAAGAATGACGACTGCCATTATTTGCGGCTGTGACGGGCTGCCAGCAACTGAGCCCGCGAGTCTTCAACAGAGATGCCTTTGCCTTGCAAACGGTCTTTTTCTCCCAAGGCCATGATCTTCAAGGCCGCAATGAGCGACTCCTTGTCCTGATACTGCTTGACGCTTTCAATGACCATGCTGGCGTCCCCATTTTGGGTAATAAAGAACGGATTGCCATTCATCTGCAAGTCTTCAGCAATCTGGGCCGCATGGCTTTTGAGGTAGGAAATGGACTTGATGTTGGTGACGGATGGCATAGCGACTCCTGCGCATTGAAGCAACTGAATTTAGGCCTCAATTCAGTTACTGTCAAGGCATTTTGGCCTCATGGCTATGGCTTTGGGGGACTCAAAAGCGAGATTACTCCACTGTGACGGATTGGTTTGGCTAGTGAGTAATTTTTGATCCACTGACTGCTACCCTCGTCCATCCTTTTTTTTGGCGACCACAGTCACTCTGTCATCACCGTTTACGACCTCGTACTCACGCAGTTTTTGACCTTTGCCTGTGTACTTGATGCCATCGTTGACGATGGGCAGATGCAGTGTCATCAGCATCACATGCTGCCTCTGCTCTGCCTCGTACTTCACATCAATACGCTTGATCAATCCACCCAAGTACTCTTTCCTCTTCTGATCGTTCAACGAGTCAAGACCGCTGACCTCGTCACCAAACGCCTTCAGCCAATCCACCCATTTTCGTGACCTTGCTGCACCCTCAAGTTCGAGCCTCAGCGATGCAAGTTCAGTTTCGACCTTACCAATCTCGTCCTTGATTCTGCTTGCTGCTGATGCAAACGCCACATCATTGAGTCCATTGATGAGTCTGTTTGCCTCAAGCACACCCAAAGAATCGCTGAGTCGTTGATGGTCCTTCTGATAGCGTTTGATCTTCGTGCTGATCGCCTTGATATCAGCATCGCCAACCAACACCACGCCACCTTCCTTGAGCAAGCGATGCTTTGCCTCTTCTTTCAGAATGCTTGAGTTTTGATGCAATGACTTGACCGTGTTCCACACAAGTTCGTCTGCTTGCTTGATGTTCATTGAACGAATGAAGCCACATCCCATTCCGCGACGCCACGGAGTCTCTGATCCACCGTCCTTTGCCCACGCTCGTTCTTTATTGGGACAGTAATACGATGATTCCGCGCGCTCCTTGATGATGCGTCCCGCGAGTGGACGACCGCAGTGAGCGCAGTACATGAAATCCCTCAGCAAGTAAAAATGTCTGACCGTCGCATTCTTTTGCGACTGTCTGAGGACCTCGCTAGAACGCTTGTGCTTCGTTGCATTCCATGTCGTGATATCAACGATGCTTGGACACTGAATTTGGATCTCTTGATCTGATTTCTTGTCTTTGTAGATGTAGTAGCCCGATGAGTTAGCCCCCTGAATGACAGTCCCATCGGTATTCCTTAAACTAACAACTAGGAATAAGACTATGGATATGACTATGTCATCAATAAGACCTAACCGGGTGGAAGTGGTCACCAGTGTTCAGCGCCGCAGGCGCTGGACCCCGGAGC
>CANGEE010000009.1 GCA_947452635.1 Comamonadaceae bacterium
GTGAACCCCAAGTCGCGAAGAGATCAGTATTCGTAATCAACATCAGGGGTGAGCTCATGCTATGCGTCGGTTCAACCATCACATTGATCTAGGTCATGTGAATCCAAGTTGAATATCTTTGTCTTCGAAGGGCATTCACCCAGTACCAGTAGAGTTCAGTAGAAGATAAAACCGACCTTAGCTATTGCATGGTAAAAAAGGGGCTGTTGTTTTGGCAGATCCAAGCGAGTCTTTACGTCTGCTTTTACTAAGTTAAATGATTCACGCCAAACCTGGCGAACGGCCGCTTAGGGCCTGAATCTGCCAGTGGGGAAATACCGCAAAAGTCAGCTTCTGCCCCGCCAATTCGGTCATCGCCAGAAAGTGGCATTTTCTGGCCCTCCACTCAGTTGCTCAATCTCTGGGCGGCAAACGCTGAGCAGACTCGCGCACCTCTTTGACCTGCACGTCCACAATATCGTCTGAAGCACGGGCCTGAGCGGTGGGGCCTCGCGCAGCAGCCCATGGCCCGCCTTGCGCCATGCCACGCGTCAAATCACGGTAGCGCGTCCACAGCACCGCCACCTGGGGTTTGCGTCCATGCAGCAATGACCACAGCGAGCTCACGACCAAGATCACCAGCAAAGCCAGTAGCAGGCTGGCCGCAAAGATCAGCGCGGCAGCGGCCAATGCGAGTTTGAAAAACCAAGCCAAGAGTGCGTTCATGCCAAGTGCTGTGGGGTGTGGACCCCGGTCAAGGCAGATATTCCAGCGCTTGCTGGTAGGCGGCCGAGACCATCAAATCGTCCCAAGCCAAGGCAGGGGCTTGGGGCAGCAGTTGGCGCCGGCGTTGCTCGCTGCCCTCTTGCGGCTGCCACCAGCCTTTGAGTTGCGCTTCGGCCAAGCCGTTCAAAGCGGCGTCGATCTCTGCGCCACCGTTCAAGGACTGGTTGCACAGCAGCGCCAAGTCGCAGCCCGCGTCCAGGGCAGCCAAGGCCGCCTGGGTGTAGCTTACAGGCTGGCCGTCGATCTGGCGCGCGCCAGCCATCGACAGATCGTCGCTGATGATGGCCCCGGCAAAACCGAGTTGCTCGCGCAAGATGCCCTGCAGCCAGCGCTTGGAAAAACCAGCAGGTCGGGCGTCCACTTTCGGGTAAATCACATGCGCGGGCATGACGCTGGTGAGCGTGGTGTTGAGGCTGTCGTAGGGCGCGGCGTCTTCGGCCATGATGGCTTTGAGGCTGCGCCGGTCGATGGGCATGTCCACATGCGAGTCGGCTTTGACAAAACCGTGCCCCGGGAAATGCTTGCCGCAATTGCCCATGCCGGTTTGCAGCAAGCCATGCATCAGGCTCTTGGCCAGCACGGTCACCACACGCGGATCGCGTGCCAAGGCGCGGTCACCGATCACGCTGCTGCCGCCATAGTCCAGATCGAGCACCGGGGTAAAGCTGAAATCCACACCGCAAGCGCGCAGCTCCGCAGCCAATACAAAACCAACAGCCGTCGCGGCGCGACAGGCTTGCAACGCGCCCGCGCCGGCTGGGCCCCGGCCATCGTCCAGCCACATCTCGCCTAAGCGGCGCATAGGCGGCAGATGGGTGAAGCCGTCATGACGAAAACGCTGGACGCGTCCGCCTTCGTGGTCCACCGCAATCAACAGGTCAGAGCGAATCGCTTTGACCTGGGCGCACAGCGCGGTGATCTGGGCCCGGCTTTGCCAGTTGCGGCCAAACAAAATCAAGCCGGCCGTGAGCGGATGGGCCAGGCGGCGGCGGTCGTCGTCGTTCAGCGCGGTGCCGGCGATGTCCAGCAGCAGGGGGGCATGGAAGGTCATGGGCAATTCAGTTGGAGGTCAATGAAGAGATTTCAAGCTGGAGGTCCAAGTCAGGGGATCAGGCCTGCGTCTCAACAACGCAAAAACTGGCGGCGTAATCGACCTCGTCGGTCACCGTGATATGGGCGCTCAAGCCCTTAGCTTCAAACCAGGTTTTCAACTCGCCGTGCAAGACGATGGTGGGCTGACCACTGGGTAGCTTGCCGATCTCGCAATGGCGCCAGGTCATGGGCATGCGCATGCCCAAGCCCACGGCTTTGCTGAAGGCCTCTTTGGCAGAAAACCGGGTGGCGACAAAACGGATGCCGCGCTCGGGCCAGCGCTGGCTGCGGGCGCGGTACATCTTCATTTCGCCGTCGCTGAGCACCTTGGCGGCAAAGCGCTCGCCGTGGCGCTCCAGGCTGGCACGGATGCGGCGAATGTCGCAAATGTCGGTGCCAATGCCGTAAATCATGCGTGCGGCTCCAAAGCCTTTAAATAAGCGGTCACGGTGGCGGTATAACCCGACTCCAAGGCATCGGCGATCAAAGCGTGACCGATGGAGACCTCTTTCAAGTGCGGTATGGCCTGCACAAAGGCCGGCAAATTGTCTTGGTTCAAGTCGTGCCCGGCATTCAAGCCCAAACCCACAGCCGTCGCGGCTTGCGCGGTAGCCACATAGCGGGCCAGTTGTTCGTCTTGCGCTGGCCCACCCCAGGCGGCGGCGTAAGGCTCGGTGTACAGCTCGACCCGATCAGCACCCACGGCGCGGGCGGCGGCCATTTGCTCAGGGACAGGGTCCATGAACAAACTCACCCGCACGCCCAGCGCTTGGCATTCGGCGATCAAGGGCTGCAAGCGCGCCGCATCCTCGGGAAAACGCCAGCCATGGTCGCTGGTGAACTGGCCTTCGCTGTCGGGCACAAAAGTCACTTGCTGGGGCCGCACCTGACGCACCAAGTCCATCAGGTTGTGAAACGGATTGCCCTCGATGTTGAATTCGCGGTCCGGCCAGGCCTGCATCACCGCCACCAACTCTTGCACATCCGTGGCGCGAATGTGGCGCTCGTCCGGGCGCGGATGCACGGTGATGCCTTGCGCCCCCGCCTGCAGACACAGCTGGGCCGCCCGGGTCACACTGGGAATCCCCAAGTGCCGCGAGTTGCGCAGCAAAGCCACTTTGTTGACATTGACCGACAAGGCGGTGCGGTGTTGGCTTGGGTTGTTCATAAGCTTTGGATGTCCATCATCATTTGGCGCGTCTTCAAATGCCCCACACCGCAATGGTAGTTCAGCAGCGCCCGCAGCTGGGGACGCAAGGCGACCACGTGGTCCAGGCAGACGCGCAAAGTGGCGGTGTAGGCCGAGGCGTCGTCCAAGGCGGTTTGCAGATGGGTCCATTGCGCGCCCGTCAAACAAGTGCGGTCATCGGCATGGGCTTGGCGCAAGCCGCCTTCGGCCACCAAACAATATTGGCCATCGGGCTTTAAAGCGGTCATGGCCAGCGTTTGCTGATCCAGGCTGGGCAACAGGCCGATTTCGCGCAGCAGCATCAGCTCAAACACCCGCAGCGCGCCCTGGCGCAAATCAGGCCCTTCTGTGGCCAAAATTTGGATGGTGGCGGCGTACACGTCAAACAAGTCACTGTGCGGGTCGTCGCGCGCCAACAAACGCAACAGCAACTCGTTGAGGTAATAGCCCGAGAGCAAGGCGTCGCCAGTGGGCATCACATGGCCGCCCACCCACTCTACCCCCTTCAAAGTGCGGATGTCGGAGTCTCCGCCGTAATTCACCGCCAAGGGCTGCATGGGCAGCAAGATCGGGCGAAAGCTGGAACTGGGGCGTTTAGCCCCTTTGGCCACCAAAGCCACCCGGCCGTGATGCCGGGTCAGCACTTCCAAGATCAGGCTGGTCTCGCTCCAGTCGTACCGGTGCAAAACAAAAGCAGGCTCTTCGGTGATGCGTTGGGTGGCCATGTCAGTCGGCTAGGTGCAATGCGGCCGTGGCGCTTGGGCGGCGAACAGGCTCGCAGCGCCCGCAATGCCCGCGCCTTTACTCATAGCCGAAGGAGCGCACGCGGGCTTCGTCGTCGGCCCAGCCGGAGCGCACTTTGACCCAAATTTCGATGAACACCTTGGCGTCCAGCAGTTTCTCCAGCTCCTGCCGGGCTTCGGTGCCAATGCGCTTGAGGCGTTCACCTTTGTCGCCGATCACCATGGCTTTGTGGCCATCGCGTTCGACCACGATGGTGGCGGCAATGCGCACCATGCGTTTGCTGGTGCGGCCTTTTTCTTCTTCGAACTTTTCCACCACCACGGTGGAGGTGTAGGGCAATTCGTCGCCGGTGAAACGAAACAGTTTTTCACGCACGATTTCGCTGGCCAAGAATTTTTCGCTGCGGTCGGTCAACTCGTCGGCCGCATAAAACCAGTCTTGCTCGGGCAGGTATTTCTCGCAAATGCCAAACAGACGCTGCACGTCTTTGGCGCTCTTGGCCGACATCGGCACGAACTCGTTGAACGGGTGCAGGGCTTGCATCTCACGCAGCCAGGGCGCAATGTCACCACGGCGGTGGTAGGTGTCGAGCTTGTTGGCCAACAGCACGCAGGGCACGCCCGGTTTGAGCAAGGCCAGCACTTTGGCGTCGGCGGCTTGAAAGCTGCCCGCCTCCACCACAAACAGCACCAAGTCCACGTCCGAGACCGCGCCCAGCACGGTCTTGTTCAACGACTTGTTCAGCGCCGCGCCATGCAGCGTCTGAAAACCCGGGGTGTCGACAAACACAAATTGCGTCTGCGCTTCGGTGCGGATGCCGGTGATGCGGTGGCGTGTGGTTTGCGCCTTGCGCGAAGTGATGCTGATTTTTTGCCCCACCAAGGCATTGAGCAGCGTGGATTTACCCACGTTGGGTTTGCCCACGATGGCGATCAAGCCGCAGCGCTGCGGGCCGCTTGCTGCAGCTGTCGATGCGGGGGCCGCGGTCGCAGCCGCCAGCGCGGCCTGCTCTTCGGGCGCCAAAGGCTGGACCGTGACCCCAGGGATTTGTATCGTGCGGCGAACAGGCGCTGAAGGCGTGGCGCTTTCGCGCACCTCATCATCGTCGGGGGTGTGCGCAGGCGTGGGCTTGGGGCCGGGGTGAGGATGGGTCATCAGGAGGCCTTGACTTTGAGTGTTTCGAGCATCGCAGCGGCCGCCGCTTGTTCACCCGCGCGGCGCGAAGTGCCCAAGCCCAGTTGGGACAGTCCCATCTCGCGGATGTCGCAAGCCACTTCGAACATTTGTTTGTGGGCAGCGCCCCGGGTGGCGACCACGGTGTACAGAGGCAGTTGCAGTTTGCGCCCTTGCAGCCACTCCTGCAACTCGGTTTTCGGGTCTTTGGCCGCCGCTTGCATTTGCGGATTGACCTTGACGTCCTTGAACAGACGTGCGACCAAGGATTGCGCGGCGGTGTAACCGGCATCCAGATACACCGCGCCGATCAAGGCTTCCAGCGCATCGGCCAAAATCGAAGGGCGCTTTTGCCCGCCCGAACGCATCTCACCCTCGCCCAGACGCAGCACGCTGGGCAACTCCAGCACGACAGCCAACTGGAACAAGGTGTCTTGTTTCACCAAATTGGCCCGAACGCGCGACAAATCGCCCTCGGGTTGGTCATTCAGTTTTTCATACAGCCAGTGCGCGACCGACAGGTTCAACACCGAGTCGCCCAAGAATTCAAGGCGCTCGTTGTGGTCGGTCGAAAAACTGCGGTGCGTGACCGCGCGCTCGAGCAAGCCGGGGTCGGCAAAGAGGTGACCCAAGCGATCTTGCAGGGCTTTCAAACCTTCATTCAAAGCCATGATGCGCCCATGTGATGACCAAATTCAATGAAAACCACCAATGCGTTTGAGATTGCCAAAATTCATCCATACAAAAAAGGCGCGCCCCACAATGTTGGCATCCGGCACAAAGCCCCAATAGCGCGAGTCCAGCGAGTTGTCGCGGTTGTCGCCCATCATGAAGTAGTGGCCTGGGGGGACTTTGCAGACCACGCCTTCCACGCTGTAGCGGCAATTTTCACGAAACGGGAACGGATCAGCACCCGACACAAAGGCCGGACGGTCGTCGTCTTGGATCAGCATGTGCGGTGCCTCACCCAGCGCTTCATCGTATTGCTTGAAATAGCGCATGGCCGATTCATCGAAGAATTCAGGCAAGGCGTTGCGCGGCACCACTTGGCCGTTGATGCTGAGCTGCTTGTTCAGGTAGGCCACCTCGTCGCCCGGCACACCGACCACACGCTTGATGTAGTCCACGCTGGGCCGCGGGGGGTAGCGAAAAACCATCACGTCACCGCGCTTGACAGGCGTGCCTTCGGTCATTTTGATGTTGACCACCGGCAAGCGCACACCGTAGTGGAATTTGTTGACCAAAATCAAATCACCCACCCACAGCGTGGGAATCATCGAGCCCGAAGGAATTTTGAAAGGTTCAAACAAAAATGAACGCAGCACAAACACCACCAAGATGACCGGAAACAATCCGGCGGTCCAATCGAGCCACCAGGGTTGCATCAGCAGTTTGTCGCGGGCAGCCGCGATGTCGGTGTCGATTTTTTGAATGCCCAGGCGGGTCAATTCTTCGCGCCGGGTTTGGGCCTCGGCTTCCAAGGTCAAAGCGGCCGCTTCTCGGCGCGGCCAGAAGTACAAGCGCTCGGCCACCCAGTACAGACCGCTGATCACCACCGCCATGAACAGCAGCAAGGCAAAATTGCCTTCGATCAAGCCCAGATACCAAGAACCCGCATAGCCGACAAAAGCGGCCAGCACCAAAGACGTTAAATAAGACATCAATCCTCCACTCGCAAGATGGCCAGGAATGCTTCTTGAGGCACTTCCACCGAGCCGATTTGTTTCATCCGTTTTTTACCGGCTTTTTGCTTTTCCAGCAGTTTGCGCTTACGCGAGATATCGCCCCCGTAGCACTTGGCCAGCACGTTTTTGCGCAAGGCCTTGATCGATTCGCGCGCGATGATGTTGCTGCCAATGGCCGCCTGGATGGCCACGTCGAACATCTGACGGCTGATGATTTCGCGCATTTTGCCCACCACGGCGCGACCACGGTACAGGGATTGCGTACGGTGCACGATGATGGACAGGGCATCGACCTTTTCCCCGTTGAGCAAAATGTCCACCTTGACCACGTCAGAGGCGCGAAACTCTTTGAAGCTGTAATCCATGGAGGCATAGCCGCGTGAAACCGATTTGAGCTTGTCAAAAAAGTCCAGCACGATCTCGCCCAATGGCATTTCATAGGTCAGCATCACTTGGCGGCCATGGTAGGCCATGTTCATTTGCACGCCCCGCTTTTGGTTGGCCAGGGTCATGACCGGGCCGACATAGTCTTGCGGCATGTACAAATGAACCGTGACGATGGGCTCGCGGATTTCTTGCAGCTTGCCCTGGTCGGGCATTTTGGCGGGGTTCTCCACCATCACGACTTCACCATCGGCCTTGACCACTTCGTAAACCACGCTGGGCGCGGTGGTGATCAGGTCTTGGTCGAATTCGCGCTCCAGGCGCTCTTGCACAATTTCCATGTGCAGCAAACCCAAAAAGCCACAGCGAAAGCCAAAACCCAGCGCCTGGGAGACTTCGGGCTCGTAATGCAAGGAGGCATCGTTAAGTTTGAGTTTTTCCAGGGCGTCACGCAGCGAGTCGTATTCGCTGGACTCGGTGGGGTACAAACCGGCAAACACCTGGGGCTGAATTTCTTTGAAACCGGGCAAGGCTTGTGTGGCGGGGCCCAGGTTGTTGGGCAACTTCTTTTCCAACGTGATGGTGTCGCCCACCTTGGCCGCTTGCAACTCTTTGATGCCGGCAATGATGTAGCCCACCTGCCCGGCTTCGAGCGAGGGGCGTGATTCATCGGCGGGGGTAAAGACGCCCAAGTTGTCGGCGTTGTAAACCGTTTCGGTGGCCATCATTTTGAAGCGCTCACCCTTGGCCAGGCGACCATCGATCACGCGTACCAGCATGACCACGCCCACATAGGTGTCGAACCAGCTGTCGATGATCATGGCGCGAAGTGGCGCATCGGGGTTGCCCTTGGGCGCGGGCACCTTGGCCACAATCGCTTCCAAAATGTCGTCGATGCCCATGCCGGTTTTGGCCGAACAGGGAATGGCCTCGCTGGCATCGATACCGATCACGTCTTCCACTTCGGCTTTGGCGTTCTCAGGATCGGCGTTGGGCAAATCCATTTTGTTGAGCACCGGCACCACCTCCACACCCAAGTCGAGTGCGGTGTAGCAGTTGGCCACGGTTTGGGCTTCAACCCCTTGACTGGCATCGACCACCAACAAGGCACCTTCACAAGCGGACAAGGAGCGAGAAACTTCATACGAGAAGTCCACATGGCCGGGCGTGTCGATCAAATTCAGGTTGTAAATTTGGCCGTCTTGCGCTTTGTAATGCAGTGCTGCAGTTTGCGCTTTGATGGTGATGCCGCGCTCTTTTTCAATGTCCATGGAGTCCAGCACTTGGGCAGACATCTCACGCTCTTGCAGACCACCGCAACGCTGAATGAGCCTGTCCGCCAAGGTCGATTTGCCATGGTCAATGTGGGCAATGATCGAGAAGTTTCTGATGTGATTCATCAAGGAGTTGCTACAAGTGTTTGAAATGAATAGGACCCGCACAAGAAAAAAGGGCGCGTCGATGTGGACGCGCCCTGAACCAACAATCTATGGCAACTGCGATAGCTGGAACTTCATTGTAGGCAAAAAGCCTGGGGCGCACATCCTCGAAATGGCACAAAACAAGCCGTTGCGGCACTGCAACACAAAACTTATTCACAACTTATTCACACCATTTAACTGGAATTGACTGAACAAGTTGTGGGTGGACTGTGGATCAGTGGTGGACTGAAGTGGGACATCCCACATCATGAATCTTTACCTGCTCTGTATACGCTGAATCAAGGATCAAGCTGCATGATTTTAGCCATTTTTGTTATGAGCACAGCGCGAAGTTAGTTCTCACCAACATTTAAAAATCACATTTTTTCAAGAAAAATCAATCTCAAAGGTGTTGCTGGAGCACCCAGGCAAGCCCCAAAGCCCCCCTGTTCCAGGGGGTTTTCAGGTCATTACGGTCCTCTTGCCAGTGCGCAAGCCATCAACGGCCTGGTCGGACCAGCGCAAATTGAACCACCTCGCCTCGGCGAAACAAGACATTGAAAGGTTTGTTTTTGTCCAGCTTGGCCATGGCGGCTTCAAAGTCACGCAACTGCGTGATCTCGGTGTTGGCGATTTGCAAAATCACATCGCCTTCGCGCAAGCCGGCGCGGGCCGAGGCATCCGCCACGGACTCCACACGCACACCGCCACGTTTGAGCTCTTTCTTTTGGACCTCATTCAAATCGGCCACCACCAAACCCATCGATTGCGCCGTGCCTGCGGGTTTTGTTTCTTCGGTAGGGGCCGCAGCCTTGCTGGTTTTCACCGGCTCCAACTCGGCCACCGTGATCGCCATGTCCTTGTTGGCGCCGCGCCTGAACACGGTCAAATTGCTTCGCGTGCCCGGCTTGGTACTGCCCACAATGCGGGGCAGATCGGCGGCCTTGTCAATCGATTTGCCATCAAAGCGAATGATGATGTCCCCCGGCTCCAAGCCGGCTTTGTCCGCGGGTGACCCGTTTTCAATGCTGCGCACCAAAGCGCCGTGAGAAGCGCCCAGCCCCAAAGACTCGGCCACCTCTTTGGTCACTTCACCGATTTGCACGCCAATGCGTCCACGGGTCACGCGACCGTTTTGCCGCAACTGCTCGCTGACCCGAATGGCCTCGTCCATCGGAATGGCAAATGAAATGCCCATATAGCCACCTGAGCGTGAGTAGATCTGGCTGTTGATGCCCACCACTTCACCGCGCATATTGATCAAAGGGCCGCCGGAATTGCCGGGGTTGATCGCCACATCGGTCTGAATAAAAGGCAGGTACTCACCGGTATCGCGCTGTTTGGCGCTGACGATGCCGGCGGTCACCGAGTTTTCCAAACCAAAGGGGGAGCCGATGGCCATGACCCACTCGCCCACCTTCAGCCGCGAGACGTCACCGACTTTCACGGCTGGCAGTCCCGTGGCGGCAATTTTCACCACCGCCACGTCGGTGCGTTTGTCGGCGCCAATCAGTTTGGCCTTGAATTCGCGCTTGTCGGTCAAGGTCACGATCACTTCATCCGCGCCCTCCACGACATGGGCATTGGTCATGATGTAACCATCCGCCGATAACACGAAACCCGACCCCATGCCGCGGGGTTGGGCCGGCTCATCAGAGGGTTGGGCACGTCCGCGCGGCGCTTGTCGTGGTGCGTTGGGGGCATTGGGCATGGGCACGCCGAAAAAGCGGCGAAACAGTTCTTGCATTTCCTCGTCAGAGCCCGGCCCCGCTGGGCCATTGGCTTTGGCTTTTTCCAGTGTGCGGATATTCACGACCGAAGGCCCGACTTGCTCCACCAGTTCGGTGAAGTCAGGCAGGCCTTTGACCACGCTCTGCGCTTGACTGGCCGTCGGCAAAGCAGCACCCGCCAATGTGCCCACAGCCACAGCCACACCCAGGGGCAGGGCCGTCGCAACACGGATGAATCCAGCAAGCAGCCAGAGCGCTATTTTTTTCACAACCCCAGTCATTCCATCGCCTCCAATACGCAAAATATGCATGCCCTCAACTGAGGTCAACCCGACCTCTTTCAAGTGGCATCATCACAGGTACAGGCGCGAATATACAGCGCAACGCAAGCCATGCCACTGGCGCGGTGCAAAGCCTTGGTAAAGCCAAACCCTTTTTGAGAACGGGGAGGAGTCCGCTGCGGCATCACCGTTCAACTGCAGCAGCATCACCTGCTGCAAATCAAGATGGACCGACACAGCGAACAAGGCCGTGGCTTGATGCCCCTGCGCGTCCTGCCACCATTGCCAGCCTTGACCATCCCAGACCAACCACGCAAAGCCTGAGGCCTGCTTTCGGGTTCGCATCCACAAAGCGGCCCCAAGGCACAACAGCGCCAGTGCCAGGACGGCCAATGCCGGCCGGATGAGATGTAAGAAGGCAAGCGTGCACGTCCCTAAAGCAGCAGCGCCCGCCAAAAAGGCACCGCTCCAAAGCGCCCATGAAAAACGCCCCACTGGATATTGAACCCAAGGGGCGTTGTGCATGCATCGACTCGGCCGTTAAATGCGTTTAAAGACCAGACTGCCGTTGGTCCCACCAAAACCAAAATTGTTTTTCAGGGCCACATTGATTTTGACGTCGCGCGCGGTGTTGGCACAGTAGTCCAAATCGCACTCGGGGTCTTGGTTGTCCAGGTTGATGGTCGGCGGCACCTTCTGGTGGTACAGCGACAACACGGTGAAAACACTCTCGACACCCCCCGCACCACCGAGCAAATGCCCGGTCATGGATTTGGTCGAACTGACCAGCATGCGGTGCGCGTGGTCACCCAGCGCGGCTTTGATGGCGCTGGTTTCGTTCACATCGCCCAACGGGGTTGATGTGCCATGAGCGTTGAGGTATTGAATCTCATCAGGGTTGACGCCAGCGTTGCGCATGGCAGAAACCATGGCGCGGCGCGGGCCGTCCATGTTGGGCGCCGTCATGTGGCCGGCATCTGCGCTCATGCCATAGCCGCTGAGCTCGGCGTAAATTTTGGCACCACGGGCTTTGGCGTGTTCATACTCCTCGAGCACCATCACGCCAGCGCCTTCGCCCAAGACAAACCCATCACGGTCTTTGTCCCAAGGGCGAGAAGCAGCTGCAGGGTCGTCATTGCGTGTCGACATGGCGCGCATGGCGGCAAAGCCACCCACACCCAAAGGCGACACACAGGCCTCCGAGCCTCCGGCCACGATCACATCCGCATCGCCGTATTCGATCATGCGACCGGCTTCGCCAATGCTGTGCAAGCCGGTGGTGCACGCAGAGACCACGGCCAGATTCGGGCCCTTGAATCCGAATTTCATCGACACATGACCAGAAATCATATTGATGATGGACGCGGGCACAAAAAAGGGGGAAATGCGGCGCGGGCCACGGTTGGTGTATTCCGTGTGCATGCCTTCGATCATCGGCAAACCACCGATGCCCGAGCCGATCACGCAGCCAATGCGCGTGGCCAGTTCATCGTCCAGTGCCTCGCCCGTGGGCAAGCCTGAATCTTCAACGGCCTGCATGGCCGCAGCCACGCCGTAATGAATGAAGTGGTCCATGGTGCGCGCATCTTTGGCATTGATGTACGCATCCAGGTTCAAACCCTTGACCTCACCGGCGATTTTGCAGGCAAAGGCAGAGGCATCAAATTTGGTGATCAGGCCAATGCCTGACTGACCGGCCAACAGGTTGGACCACGACTCAGCCACCGTGTTGCCCACGGGGCTGATGCATCCCAAACCCGTGACAACAACGCGGCGACGGGTCATCTCAGATCAGGCCTTTTTGCTTTGGGCGTAATCAATGGCGGCTTGAACCGTTGTGATTTTTTCGGCATCTTCGTCTGGAATTTCAATGCCAAACTCGTCTTCCAGTGCCATCACCAATTCCACGGTGTCCAGGGAGTCGGCACCCAGATCGGCCACGAAGGCTTTTTCGTTGGTGACTTGAGACTCTTCAACGCCGAGTTGTTCGGCAATGATTTTTTTGACACGTGCTTCGATATCGCTCATGGTTCCCTCTGAGGGTTGTGAAAAAAGAGATTTTAACCGCCTCTGCCCGTCTAAACCTGAAGAAGCACAAAACGGTTACTTTAAATAGTCGACTCAGGCCATGAACATGCCGCCGTTGACATGCAATTCTTGCCCTGTCACGTAGGCGGCCATCGGGCTGGCCAAATAGCTGACGGCATGGGCGATGTCTGACGGTTGGCCCAAATGCCCTAAGGGAATCTGTGTCAGCAGGGCTTGGTGCTGCGCTGGTGGCAATGCGGCCGTCATGTCGGTTTCGATGAAACCGGGGGCGACACAGTTGACCGTGATGTTGCGGCTGCCCAGTTCACGCGCCAAAGCGCGGGTCATTCCGGCCACGCCGGCCTTGGCAGCGGCGTAATTGGCTTGCCCAGGATTACCCGAGGCGCCCACCACGCTGGTGATGCTGATGATGCGGCCATAGCGCTGCTTCATCATCGGGCGCATCACCGTGCGGCTCATGCGAAACACCGCTTTGAGGTTGGTGTCCATGACGGCATCCCAGTCGTCGTCTTTCATGCGCATGGCCAAGGTGTCGCGGGTGATGCCCGCGTTGTTCACCAAAACATGCACAGCGCCATGTTCTTTGACGATGCTGTCCACCAGCGCTTCGGCCGCAGCGCCATCGTTGACGTTCAAATTGGCACCCCGGCAACCCGGGTGCGCAGACAGGGCGGCGCTGATGCGCTGAGCGCCCTCGTCCGTGGTCGCCGTGCCAATGACTTTCAAGCCCTGCTGGGCCAGTTGCAACGCAATGGCCGCGCCAATGCCGCGTGAAGCGCCTGTGACCAAGGCCACTTGGCCGGCCAATTGAATGTCGCTCATGCCAGGAGTCCTTTCACTTCATTCATGGAGACGGGATCGAACAGGGCCACCCCCGTCATCTCGCTGTCGATTCTTTTGATCATGCCCGCCAGCACCTTGCCGGGACCGCATTCAACCACGGTCGTGATGCCCCGGGCCTTGATGGCCTGCACACATTCCACCCAACGCACCGGGCCAAAGGCTTGACGGAACAAGGCGTCGCGGATGCGCTGGGCATCGGTTTCGACGCTGACGTCAATGTTGTTGAGCACCGGGATGTGCGGGGCCGCAAAAACCGTGTCGGCCAATTTCAAGGCCAGTTTGTCAGCAGCAGGTTTCATCAAACTCGAGTGGAACGGAGCCGAAACAGGCAGCAACAAGGCACGCTTGGCGCCGTTGGCCTTAAGGACTTCACACGCTTTGTCAACAGCCGCTTTGCTGCCGGCAATCACCGTTTGCATGGCGTCATTGAAGTTCACCGCTTCAACCACTTCGGGGCTGCCCGCGGGGAACGCCGCTTGCGCCTCCAGGCAACCCGCAATGACCTGCGCTGCGGGCATGCCCAAAATGGCGGCCATCGCCCCCACGCCCACCGGCACGGCTTCTTGCATCGCCGCCGCCCGAAAGCGCACCAGGGGCGCAGCTTGGCTCAAAGTCAAAACCCCGGCCGCCACCAAAGCCGAGTATTCGCCCAAAGAGTGACCCGCGACGATCGCCGGTGCTGCGCCGCCTTCGGCCAGCCAAGCGCGGTAAGCGGCCACAGCCGCCACCAGCATCACGGGTTGGGTGTTGGTGGTCAGGGCCAAGGCCTCTTGAGGTCCTGCATGAATCAGTTGTGCCACGTCTTCGCCCAGCGCATCCGAGGCTTCGATCAGGGCTTCGCGGACCGCGGGATGATCACCCCAGGCATCGAGCATGCCCACCGATTGAGAGCCTTGTCCGGGAAAAACAAACGCAAATGTCTTCATGGTGTTGTTCTTAAAAGTGAAACTGTGCAGGGCCAGACCGATGTCACACACCCCACGCCAGATGCAACGCAGCCTGCTCAGAGTTTGAGCAGCACCGAGCCCCAGGTGAAACCGCCCCCCACGCCTTCGAGCATGAGGGTCTGACCTTTGTGAATGGTGCCATTGCGCACCGCGTGGTCGAGCGCCAAAGGAATCGATGCGGCTGAGGTGTTGCCATGCTGGTCCACGGTCACGATCACTTTGTCCATCGACATCTTCAATTTGCGTGCGGTGCTTTGCATGATGCGGATATTGGCTTGGTGCGGAATCAGCCAATCAATGTCCGCATCGGTCAATTTTGCCTTGGCCAAGCTGGCGCGAGCGGTGTCTTCCAGCACACCTACGGCCAGTTTAAAGACCGCTTGGCCGTCCATTTTCAAGACCGGATCACCCAGCACAGCGCCGCCCGAGACATGGCCCGGCACACACAAAATGCCCGCATGTTTGCCATCGGCATGGATATCGGTGGCCAAAATACCAGGCACATCGGAAGCTTCTAGCACCACCGCGCCAGCGCCGTCACCAAACAACACGCAGGTGGTGCGGTCTTTGAAATCCAGAATGCGACTGAACACCTCGGCACCGATCACCAAGGCTTTGTTGGCGGTGCCGTTTTCAATCAAGGAATGCGCCACCGTCAGGGCGTAAATAAATCCGGTGCACACCGCTTGCACATCAAACACCGGGCAACCGACAATGCCCAGCTTGTGTTGGATCAGCGCCGCTGTGGACGGGAAAACCATATCGGGCGTGGACGTGGCCACGATGATCAGGTCAATTTCTTCAGGCTTCACCCCCGCCGCTTGCATGGCTTTTTGCGCGGCTTGCGCGCCCATGTCGCTGCTGTACACACCGACATCGGCAAAGTGGCGGGCACGGATACCCGTGCGCTCGACGATCCACTCGTCAGAGGATTCAACGCCTTGGGTCGCCAACTCGGCCACCAAATCGGCATTGGTCAGGCGGCGCGGCGGCAGAAAACTGCCGGTGCCAGTGATACGTGAAAAGCGACTCATTCAGCAACTCATTCGGGTAGGACCGCAGCACCCAGCTTGTCGACCTGCAAGCCCGCCAACAAGGGGGCTGCATGGGCAATCCGGGCCTGCACGCGATCTAGCAATTGATGACTGGCTGCATCATACGCCCGGTTCAGTGCCGTTTCGAATGCCAATTCGTCCGCAGAACCGTGACTTTTAAAGACCAGACCCCGCAGTCCCAGCAAAGCCGCACCGTTGTAACGACGGTGGTCAACACGCGATTTAAATGCAGATAGAACTGGATAAGCCAAAAAAGCAGCTATTTTCGTGAAAATGCTGCGAGAAAATTCCGTGGTCAGAAAGCCGCCGATCATAGTGGCCAAGCCTTCGCTGGCCTTGAGCGCGACATTGCCGACAAACCCATCGCAGACCACAATGTCCACGGTACCCTTGAAAATATCGTTACCTTCCACATTGCCGTAGAAGTTCAAGTCGCCAGACAAACCAGCAGATCGCAACAATTCACCCGCTTTTTTGATGTTTTCGTTGCCTTTAATCACTTCTTCGCCGACGTTCAGCAAACCCACGCTCGGGTTTTCGTTGCCCTGCAAGACCGACACCAGGGCCGAGCCCATGACCGCAAACTGCAGCAAATGTTCAGGTGAGCAATCTACATTGGCCCCCAAATCGAGCATGGTGGTACCGCCGCCTTTGAAGTTGGGCATTTGTCCGGCAATCGCGGGGCGGTCAATCCCCTCCATGGTTTTGAGCACATAACGGGCAATGGCCATCAAAGCCCCGGTATTGCCGGCCGATACCGCCGCTTGGGCGGTACCCAGCTTGACTTGCTCGATCGCCACCCGCATAGAAGAGTCTTTTTTCCGACGCAGCGCAATCTCGATCGGATCGTCCATGCCAATCACTTCACTGGCGGCAATCACCTGACCCCGAGGGTCTTGCCAAACAGACAAGGCCTCAGGCAAGCCCACCAACAACAGGCGTGCCTGGGGATGCTTTTTCAAAAAACGCCGACAAGCCACCAAAGTGACGCGGGGGCCGCGGTCGCCACCCATGCAATCGACAGCCAAGGTGATCACATCAGGGTTGGACATAGGAGATTGGAGCATCCAAAATAAAGGCCCGAGCTACAGGGAAAGTAGCGTCGGGCCTCAGAAGCCTGTGATGATCAGGCTTCAGATTTGTTTTTCAACACTTGGCGCCCACGGTAAAAACCGTTGGGGCTGATGTGGTGACGCAAATGGGTTTCACCTGTGGTGGGCTCCACAGCGATACCAGGCACGTTCAGTGCGTTGTGCGAACGGTGCATGCCGCGCTTGGAAGGGGACTTTTTGTTTTGCTGAACAGCCATGATGGCTCCTTGAATGCGTTGGATGCCGCGCGTTCGAAGAAGGACGCAGCTTCAGGGTTAGTAGGAAACGCTCAGGCAAACCGAGCGAAGCCATCGATTATAGCCCAACTCCACACTTTATTGTGATTTAACCACCTTCAAACCCGCCAGGGCGGCAAAAGGGTGGGCCGGCTGGGCGGCCTCGTCGGCAAACAGGGGATCGGCCACGGCCATGGGCAGCGGCGTCGGGCAGACGTCATGAAAAGGCACCAAAGGCGTGGCCAAAATCACCTCGTCTTCCACCAACTCCAGCAAATTGAACGTCCGGCTGAGCACCAACAAATCCTCTTGCGCCTCATCGTCCAGCGCCATGGCCGTGGCTTCATCGGCCACAAAGCGAAAACTGCGGTCCACATCGACCGGGGTGAGGACCGGGTTCAAACAGCGTTGGCAGGTCAAAGGCATTTGCGCGTGCACCTGCAAATGCAACCACACCTGGTCTGGCGCTCCGGTGTGGACCTGCAGTTCGCCTTGGGCATGCCACTTGAGCGCAGGAGGGCTTAATTCTGGCTGAGAAGCCTCAGACAGTCGCTCCCATTCTTGCAACGGTGCCTGCCCCGACAGTTGCGCGGCATCACGGGCAAAGGCCTTCACATCGAGCTGTTCTGGCGGCCACTGGGTATCGTTTGGAGAGTCCATGGCCGCAGTGTAAGAGAATTGCGGCATGTCACACGCCTGCCTTTCCCAATCTTTGAACGCTGGACGCCCCTTGGTCTTGGGTTCTACCTCGCGGTATCGGCGCGAATTGCTGTCGCGATTGCGCATTCCCTTTAGCGTGGCCGCGCCCGATGTCGACGAAACGCCGCAACCCGGCGAGTCACCCCGGACTTTGGCCTTGCGCTTGGCGCTGGCCAAGGCCCGGGCTGTAGCGGCTTTGCACCCTGATGCGGTGGTGATTGGCTCCGACCAGGTGGCCGATCTGGACGGCCTGCCCTTGGGTAAACCAGGTGAACACGCCAAAGCCGTGGCGCAGTTGCAGCGCATGCGCGGGCAAGTGGTGATCTTTCAAACCGCTGTGTCGGTGGTGTGCATGGCCAGCGGCTTTGAAGACACCCAGTTGGCAGCAGTGAAGGTGAAATTTCGCGATCTGAGCGATGCCGAAATTGAAGCCTATTTGCGCGCCGAAGAGCCCTACGACTGCGCGGGCAGCGCCAAAAGCGAAGGCTTGGGCATCGCCTTGCTCGAATCCATCGACAACGACGACCCCACTGCCCTGGTCGGCCTGCCCTTGATCCGCACCTGCCACATGATCCGCGCCGCTGGCGTGCATATTCTATGAACACGCCCACCACCTTAGGTCGTCTCTATTTGGTCCCTGCGCCGCTGGATTTTGGCTGCGACAGCACCACAGCGTTGGAAGACGTCATGCCCCTGGGCACCTTGAAAATAGCCGCTCAGTTGAGCCATTGGATTTGTGAAAACGCCAAATCCACACGCGCTTACCTGAAACGGGTCGACGCCTTGGTGCCCTTGCAAACGCCGATTCAAACCCAGCAAATCACCGAGTTGCCCCGGCAAGTGCACAAAAAAGGCGATCACACCGGTGATTTTGACGCCAAGCCTTTGCTGGCCTGCGCGCTGCAAGGTCTGGATGTGGGGCTGGTGAGCGAAGCCGGCATGCCCGCCGTGGCCGATCCGGGCAGCTCGGTGGTGCGGGCGGCGCACAGCCTGGGGCTGACCGTGGTGCCTTTGACCGGTCCAGTCTCTCTGCTGCTGGCTTTGGCCGCCAGTGGCCTGAACGGGCAAAACTTTGCTTTTGTCGGCTATTTGCCGCAAGACGGCGAGCAGCGCAGCAAACGCATTCGGGAGTTGGAAAGCTTGGCCAGCAGAACCGGGCAAACTCAAATTTTCATTGAAACGCCCTACCGCAACGCCGCACTGCTACAGGCTTTGCTGCAAACACTGCAGCCCAACACCCGGCTGGCGGTCAGCAGCGGCTTGACCTTGGCCACCGCACAGACGCGCAGCGCAGCGGTGAGTCAATGGAAAAAGCAGGCGGGGGGGCCCAACAACAGCACGCCGGCGGTGTATGCCATCGGCCCTTGAGTCGGCCCCCATTTCAGTCGCGGTAGACCCCCAATCCGACCCAGCGGTCGGCCGCCTTAACGCAAAGTGACCGACGCACGCATGGCTTGCCACACGCCCGCGCCCATGGCCGCGCCAAAGCGTTTGGCCAGCCGCTCGGCCACGTTTTCGCGGCGGGTGTAGTCGGTGATGTCTTCGGCTTTCACCACATCGCGCGCCACCATATCGAGGCTGCCCATGCCATCGGCCAAGCCCAACTCCACCGCTTGCTGACCGCTCCAGAACAAGCCGCTGAACATTTCAGGGGTTTCCTTCAAGCGATCGCCACGGCCTTTTTTCACCGCCTCGATGAACTGCGCGTGAATCTGGTTGAGCATCGATTGCGCGTGCTTGCGCTGCGCTTCGGTTTGCGGGCTGAAAGGGTCCAGGAATCCCTTGTTCTCGCCCGCCGTCATCAAGCGGCGTTCGACCCCGAGTTTGTCCATCAGACCGGTAAAGCCGAAACCGTCCATCAACACGCCAATGCTGCCGACAATGCTGGCCTTGTCGACGTAAATTTTGTCCGTGGCGGCTGCAATGTAATAAGCCGCAGAAGCGCAAGACTCTTCCACGACCGCATAAATCGGCTTTTTGTAGACGGTTTTCAACCGGTGGATTTCGTCGTTGATGATGCCGGCCTGCACCGGGCTGCCGCCGGGCGAGTTGATCACCAGCACCAAGGCTTGCGAGCCCGTGTCTTCCAATGCGCTGCGCATGGCCAGAACGATGTTTTCGGCACTGGCATCGGCCCCGGAAGCGATTTCGCCTTTGATCTCCACGGTGGCGGTATGCGCCGAGGTGGGGTTGTTGGTGGGGGCATTGTCATTGCGCAGCACCCAAAAAGCGGCCACCGCAAACAGCAACCAAGACAGTCGCAAACCGATGTTCCAGCGGCGCGCCACCTTGGCTTCTTGCAAATTCGAAAACACCAATTTTTCCAGCACCTGCCGGTCACTCGCCTGTTGCAAGGAGGTTGCTGCCGCCGCGTTCTCCAAGGGCTTGGCGGGCTGCTCCGCAGGGGTCACCAAGGGGTCCACAGGTTCAGAAGTAGGCTCGTGCATGTCAAAATTCAAAAGGTTTCAAGTTGTAATCAGTATGCCAGTGAACCACGCCACCTTGCTCTGACAAGGTGATTTTGACCAAGCCACCGCGGCAAGGTCCGCCAGCACAGGCCCCTGTCTGAGGGCTGTAGGTGGCACCGTGGGTGGCGCAGATCAGCCATTGTCCGGTGCTGTCAAAAAAACGGTCCGGCTGAAAGTCCAACTCCATGGCCACATGGGTGCAGCGGTTCAAATAGGCCTGCACCTGACCTTGGTGGCGCACCGCAAAAGCGCGGCAGGTTTGCCCGGCGTAGACCACATCAAAAGGCACCGCCAGTCCGCCTTCTTGCAAATCAGCGGCATTGCACAAGGGAATTGATTCGCGCATGGCCATCTCCTCAAGCGTGTGCTTGCAACCACGCGTTCAACTCAGCCACTGAGTGCACCACCGCCAAGGGTTTGAGCACATCAAAGGCCGCAGGCTCGTGTGCGCCGTAGCTCACCCCAATACTGGGGCAACCCGCATTCAAGGCCATTTGCAAATCATGGGTGGTGTCGCCAATCATCAAGGTGCGTTCGGGCTCGGCACCGAATTCACGCATCAACTCCTGCAGCATCAAAGGGCTGGGTTTGCCGGCAGTTTCGTCGGCGGTGCGCGAACCATCGAACATGCCTTGCAAAGCCACGTCTTGCAGCGCATCGTCTAAGCCTCGGCGGCTTTTGCCTGTGGCCACCGTGAGCCAATGCTGGCGCGCCTTGAGTGCCGCCAGCATTGGCAAGACCCCCTCGAACAGGCTGATGTCGTCTTGGTGTTTCAAATAATGGTGGCGGTAGCGCTGCCCCAGCGCAGGGTATTGGTCAGGCGAGACATCGGGTGCAGCATGGGCCAGCGCCTGGGCCAGCGCCATGCCGATCACATAAGAGGCCGCCTCGCGGCTGGGCTCTTGCCCGCCCACGTCCACCACCGCCCGCTGAATGCAACGGGTGATGATGGCAGTGGAATCGAACAAAGTGCCGTCCCAATCGAAGGCGATCAGGTCAAATTGGCGGGGTCTGGATGCGGGCATGGTCTTTGAATTGTTGCAGCTCAAGGGGTAATTCCGCGATCAACTCGACGCGTTCCCCCGACGCTGGGTGGTTGAACTGTAAACGCCAGGCGTGCAAAAACATGCGTTTGTGGCCCTGCTTTTGCAGCCGCTTGTTCCACTCAAAATCACCGTATTTGTCGTCACCGGCAATCGGGTGACCCTGGGAGGCCAGGTGCACCCGGATTTGGTGGGTGCGCCCGGTTTTGATAGTCACTTCCAGCAGGGTGCAGCCTTGCAGGCGTTCGGCGACCTTGACCAGGGTGATGGAGCGCATGCCATCCGGGTCTTCGGGGGTCGTGACCCGCACCCGGCGCTCACCTTCCGAGCCGTCCTTGCCAGGCAATAAGAATTTGTGCAGCGGCAGGTCCAGCACTTTCAGGCGCGCGGGCCATTCGCCTTGCACCAAGGCCAAATAGGTCTTGCCGGTTTCGCGTTCGCGAAACTGGTCTTGCAGGTGCTTCAAAGCGCTGCGTTTTTTCGCCACCAGCAATATGCCGCTGGTGTCACGGTCTAACCGGTGCACCAATTCCAGCAGCTTGGCTTGCGGGCGGGCCTGCCGCAGTTGCTCGATGACGCCAAAACTCACCCCCGAGCCGCCGTGCACCGCCACACCGGCGGGCTTGTTCAGCGCCAACAGGGCGTCATCCTCCAGCAACACCGGAAACTCCCGTCCCGGCGCAGGGTGTGCCGCTTTGTCGGCCACTTTGTCGGAGATGCGCACCGGTGGCAGACGCACCACATCGCCTACCGCGACACGGCTGTCGGCCGAGGCGCGGCCTTTGTTGACCCGCACCTCACCGCTGCGGATGATCCGATACACATGTGTTTTGGGCACGCCTTTGAGATGGCGAATCAGGAAATTGTCCAGACGCTGACCGGCCGACTCTTCGTCCACGGTGAGCCATTTCACTTCCAAAGAGACGGGGGCCTGGTTGCCCCCTATAATGTGTTTCACCAGCGTTTGGCCGTAAGTGGTTGATTTGAATGGAAATGAATTCCGCAATCCAGGAGTTTAGTCCACACACCGCCCCGAAAACGCTGGTAGGTCGATGCCACCTCCCCTATTTTTGCAGACTGCAAGGCCAACGCCCGCAGTGGCAAAACCAGTCAGAGGATGGGCAGACGCATTGAAACCCCGATACGGAATACCAGTATTCACCAGCCCTCGGCTGGTGAATGGAATGAAGCAAAATGATCGTGCTGATGGGAACTTGGATGACTTGGCTGCAGTGGCTTTTTGAGCCGCCCAGCCTGTGCACGCCCATGACCCCACCCCGGAAGGCGAAGATACCCTCTTTGCTCGAGCGGCGAGCCAGTGCCTCCATCCCCTTGCTTCATCCACGCGCCCTCTCCCCTGTTTCTGCGCCGATGCGCAGCTGAGCAGCGGACACTTCGGCAATTCCTTTCGTTTCAAGCGTCTTCTCCGGCATCGTGTGCCCTTTGTGGGCCGGTGACAAGCCAGCGCCGCCATTCAGTCTGAAGACTTGGCGGTGCGCGGCATTTAAAGAAGGACTGCATCATGAAACGGATGCTTATTAACGCTACGCAGGCTGAAGAACGCCGCTTGGCCATCGTCGACGGACAAAAACTCCTCGACTACGAAATCGAAATCGAAGGCCGCGAACAGCGCAAAGGCAATATTTACAAAGCCGTTGTGACCCGCGTCGAGCCCTCACTCGAAGCCTGTTTTGTCGATTACGGTGAAGACCGCCATGGCTTTTTGCCATTCAAGGAAATCTCGCGTCAGTACTTTGCCGAAGGCGTATCCGTCAGCCAAGCGCGCATCAACGATGTGATCCGTGAAGGCCAAGAACTCTTGGTTCAGGTCGAAAAAGAGGAGCGCGGCAACAAAGGCGCAGCGCTCACCACCTTCGTCAGCCTGGCAGGTCGTTACGTGGTGCTCATGCCCAACAACCCGCGTGGCGGTGGCGTCAGCCGCCGCATCGAGGGTGACGACCGGGCCGAGCTCAAAGAAGCCATGGACCAGTTGGAATACCCCAAGGGCATGTCCATCATTGCACGCACCGCCGGCATTGGCCGTTCGGCACCCGAGTTGCAGTGGGACTTGAACTACCTGCTGAAATTGTGGACCGCCATCGACGGCGCCACCAAAGGGGGCAAAGGCGCTTTCTTGATTTACCAAGAATCCAGCTTGGTGATCCGCGCGATTCGCGACTATTTCAACAATGACATCGGCGACATCCTGATCGACACCGACGATATTTACGAACAAGCGCAGCAATTCATGAGCCATGTGATGCCTGAATTCGCAGCGCGTGTAAAACGTTACCGCGACGACGCGCCGCTGTTCAGCCGCTTTCAGATCGAGCACCAAATCGAGTCGGCCTACGCCCGCACGGTGCAACTGCCCTCGGGCGGCGCCATCGTGATCGACCACACCGAGGCTTTGGTGTCGGTGGACGTGAACTCGGCCCGCGCCATCAAGGGCGGCGACATCGAAGAAACCGCCACACGCACCAACCTGGAAGCCGCCGACGAAGTGGCGCGCCAGATGCGCTTGCGCGACTTGGGCGGCCTGATCGTGATCGACTTCATCGACATGGAAGAGTCGAAGAACCGCCGCGAAGTGGAAAACCGCTTGCGCGACGCTTTGCGCCAAGACCGTGCCCGTGTGCAGTTTGGCACCATCAGTAAATTCGGCCTGATGGAAATGAGCCGCCAGCGCTTGAAGCCTGCACTGTCTGAAGGCTCTTCGATCCCTTGCCCGCGCTGCGGTGGCTCTGGCCACATCCGCGACACCGAGAGCTCGGCGCTGCAGATTTTGCGCATCATCCAAGAAGAGTCCATGAAGGACAACAGCGCCGCCGTGTACGCCCAAGTGCCGGTGGAAGTGGCTTCTTTCTTGCTGAACGAAAAGCGCTCGGAGATCGCCAAGATCGAATTGCAGCAACGCATCAACGTGCTGCTGGTGCCCAACAAATCGATGGAAACACCGCACTACAAACTCGAGCGTTTGAAGCACGACGATCCGCGCCTGGACCACATCGAAGCCAGCTACGCCATGGCCGAAGTCATGGAAGACGCCACCACCGTGACGCGCCGCTCGCAAGAGCCCACCAACAAGCAAACCCCGGTGATCAAAGGCGTTTTGCCGGACGCACCCGCGCCCATGGCCCCGGTCAAGGTGGAAACGCCCAAGGCCGCCCCGGTGGCCAAGGCGGCCCCTGCCGCACCGGTGGCACCGGCTGCGTCGGGTGGTTTCTTTGGGTGGTTGAAAAACCTGTTTGGCGGCGAGTCGGCCCCAGCGCCTGAAGCCGCACCGGCCAAAGAAGAAAAACGCGAAGCGCGCAACGAAGGCCGCAATGGCGAACGCCGCGAAGGTCGCAATGGCGAGCGCCGTGAAGGCCGTGATGGTCGCCGTGGCGGCAACCGCCGTGGTGAGCGTGCGGGCGATCGCAACGAACGCCCCGAAGGCGCGCCCGCCGAATCGCGTGAAGCGCGCGAGCCACGTGAGCCCCGCGCGCCGCGCGAAGGTCGTCGCAACGACCGTGAGGGTGAGCGCGGTGGTGAGCGCCCAGAGCGCCCAGAGCGCGCACCGCGTGAACGCCGTGAAGCCCTGCCGGCGCAAGCCGCTGGCGGGCAATCGGTGGCCATGGACATTGCCGACAACACCTTGGGTGAACGCGCCCCACGTGGCGAACGCACCGACAACCGTGGGGAAGGTCGAGGCGAAGGTCGCCGTGAGCGCGGTGAAGGTCGCCGTGAACGCGGCGAACGCCGTCAAGCCGACACACCACGCCCTGAAGGGGACAACGCCCCCGTCGCCGAAGCCAACCTGGCCGAAGGGAACGCCGACAACGGTCCAACCGGTAGCGCAGAAGGCGCGACGCCCGAGCGCCGCGAACGCCGCTCGCGTGACCGCTATGGCCGTGATCGCCGTGAGCGCCAGCCCGAGCAGCGCAGCGATGCGCAAGGCGAAATGGCTTTTGCCGCCAACCCTGAAAATGACGCCGTAACGCCAGACAGCGCTGTGACGACCACCTCGGACCACGAAGCTGCACCGCGCTCGTACTTTGAGCGGGCAACAGCCAACGCCGCGCCAGCTGCCGCCGCTACACAGGCGCAAGCCCCCGTGACGGGCCTGTGGTCGAACGCTGCGCCTGCAGTCCAGACCCAGACGGCGCCTGCACACGCACCTGCAACTGCAGCACCTGAAGCGGCTGCACCTGCACCCGCACCCGTCGTCTCTGTGCCTGTGGCGGCGAGCACGCCTGCCATCTCAGCGTCCGCGCCTGCTGTGCCGGCCCAAGCGCCAGTTCAAGCGCAGGTCACCACACCGGCGGCCGCCTCGGCATCGGGTCTGCCCAAGGTGCAAGCCTTCACCCTGCCGGTGGACAGCTTGATCGAAGTGGCCAGCGGTTCAGGCCTGCAATGGGTTAACTCAGACCCCGCCAAAATCGCTGTCGTGCAAGCGGCGATTGCGGCAGAACCCAAGCCCATGCATGTGCCGCGCGAGCGCCCACCCACCGTGGTGGTGGACGAGGGTCCTCTGGTTCTGGTCGAAACCCGCAAGGTTCTGAGCGACATGAAACTGCCGTTCTGAACGCAGTCACTCTGAAATAAAAATGCCGGACTTGTCCGGCATTTTTATTGGCCTTTGCACAGGACAGGCAAAAAAAAGCCTGAGCGCAAAGGGGGGGGGAGGCCCTATCTTCATGTCACCCTCCTCCAAAAAATATTCAGCTCAAGCAGTCGCGGCGCGCTTCCATGCGGCCGCAGCGGCGACGGCGTCCTCGCGTTGTTCTGCCAGTTGGGCCAAACCCGTCCAAGCTTGACGCCGCAGGCCGGTGTCGTCCAGGTGCTTGGCCGCTTGACTGAGCAAAGCCTGCGCCTTGCCCCAGAGTTGTCGCTTCATGCACGCCATACCGGCCAAATACATCAGCGCCGCATCCTGAGGTCTGGCCAGTTGGGCTGACTCGATACGCGCCAACCACTCGCGCTCAGCCAGCGCCTCGGCTTGCCCCAAGCTTTGGTCCAGCACACGCACCAATTGCATGATTTGGGCAGAAGACAATGACGCAGGTGATTTCAAAAAGCGGTCCCAAATGGGCACCAACCAATGTCGGGCCACCGCGGCATCACCATTGAGTTTCAACCAACGTTGGGCCGCGTGCACCGCCAACTCTGGCATCAAGCGCTGCGCTGAACCCAAACTGTGCCAGAACCGTTGCAATTGGTCGGTTTCGTAGGTGTGGCCCAACAAGTCCATCACCAGGCCGCGCACAATGCTGTCGGCTGCGGCCGGTGAAAACGCACGGTGCTTGGCCAACAGCAAAGCCGTGTCCAGTGCCTGTGCAGGTTGATCTGCCAAACGCGAGGCCTTTAAGCGCAATCGCATGGCCACCGTGCGACGTGCCACACCCATGGGCAATTGGTCCAGCCATTGCAAACTGGCGGGGGCATCGCGGTCGTCCAGCGACCAACGCGCCGCGCGCAGCAAGCCGCCTTCTTTGAGGGTTTGGCGCACGGTCGATGGACCAGACTGAGCCTCTTGCAAAGCACTCTCCAAAGACGCTTGGCGCGTGACTTTATCTTGCAAGGCATGCGCTGCTTCGGCCACCATCACATGCGCCAAGGCCTTGAGTGAGGGGGCATGCGCCAAGTTACCGCCCGCAAGTGCCAATGCCTTTTCCCGCTCAAGCACCAACTCGGCGGCTTTGCGTGCACGTAAAAATCGACCGGCCATGAAATTCGCACTGGCGTCCAACAAGGCCCCGTAGGCCGCTCGCTCTTTTTGCAGCAAACGCCAGCGTTGGGCTTGTTGCGGCAAGGCCCACAAGGCGGACAAGGCGCGCTGGGCAAAATGCATCACCAACAGCACCGCAACCAGCGCCAAAAGCACCAGATTCAAAGACAAATCCACGCGGTAAGGCGGCCAAAAGACCGTCACGGTGCCCGTGTTGCTGCCCGCCAACAAGGCGCCTGCCACGGCCATGGCAAACAAGCTGATCAACCACAAAGCGATGCGCATGGGGTTACCTTCCGGCCGCAGCCGTGGCCAGCGCCGACAGGGTGCTGTCCAATCGCGGCATCTCACCTTTACGCAGTTGCGCTTGCGATTGCTCAATCAACTGCAAAGCCTGCTGCGACTTGCGCGAGTTCATGTCGACATACTTGCGCATCAAGGCGGCACAAGCGCTCAAGTCTGCTTGCAAAGACTCGCTTTGCCGTGCCAGCAAACCCATGCGGGCATTGAGCAATTTCAGCTTGAGGTTTTCACGCAGGAAAAAACTTTGGTCGGGAGACAGCAAAGCGGCCTCCGGCGAATCCATGCGGCTGACCCGCAGCAAGCCGCGCACTTCTTGGCCAATACGTGCCAGCAGCACTTGCCAGCCACTGGGATTGGCCAGCGCTGCGCTCACAGGGCTGGCCTGCAGGTTCGATGGGCTCACCATTTGATTGGCCAATGGCAACTCATCGACCAAAGCCACCAACGCATCGAGCTTGATCAGCAAGCCGGGCACATCGGTCACCTGGGCCGCTTTGACCAGCTCAAGGTCCTTTTCGATCGCGCGTTGCACCGAGGTCAAACGCGATTGGCCCACACGCTGCACGCGTTGTTGTGCCGATTTGAGCGCAGCCAGCAGGGGCTCCATACTGCCCGTCAACAGGGATTGCTGCTGGGCCATGCGCAGGGCCGCTTCGATATCGACCACCAAATTTTCATCGCGTGAGCGAGACAGGCTTTGCATCAACTCATCCAGCTGCCCCCGTTGCAGCGCCACCTCGCCCAAGCGCGATTCCAGCAAGCCCAAACGCGCGGCGCTGTCTTTCACGGTGTCTTGCGCTTGCTTGGCCCAGGCTTTGGCCTCTAAGGACTGCTGACTCGCGTCGGCGCTTTGGCGCGCGAGTTGGCTTTGGATGCGTGAGAGCTTGTCCCACAACATCGCACTGCCGATCAAGGCCAGCAGCGCCATCAGAGTCGGCACAATGACCGACCAGCGCCAAAGCGAAGCGGTTGGGGCCGGCGATGGCTTAGACGCGGGGTGTTCTGAATTCATGCAGGGATTTTATAGAGGACGCCACGGCCGACACAGAGGGTTGCGCAATAGCCACATGGCCCCACCCCGCGAGGCGGGCTTGCTGGGCAATGCGCGGATGGGTGACCACCGCCAGCGCTTGAGACCAATCCTGCCCTGGCAGAGCAGCTGTCAAATGGCCAATGGCCTCGGAATTGCTGAACAACCAGACCGACCCATCGCTGGCTGCTTGCGCGGCGGCTGAGCGTTGTGCTTGGCTGAAAACCGGCGTTTGGCGCTGGTAAGCGGCCACTTGGTCCACCTGTACAGCCGCCGCTTGCAGTTGGTTGCTGAGCCAATCGCGCCCGGCCACATGGCCTTGCGCATCGGCACCGCGCACAATCAGCACGCTTTGGCCCGACTGCAGTTGGGGGGCGATCACGGCCCACAAGGCTTCTGAGTCCCATTGCGGCGCATGCGCTGGGGGTGCATCGATCACTGCGTCGGGCACACCCGCTGCGCGCAAGGCGGCTTGGCTGCCTGCGCCCGTGACCCAGGCGCGAACAGCACGCCAAGACGGTTGCGGCTGCGGGCGGGCTTGAAAAAAATAGCGCACCGCATTGGCGCTCACGAACATCACGGCATGGTAGCGGGCCAGCTGCTGCCAGGCCATGTGCACCGGATACCCATCGACCACTGGGCCAATCGCCATCAAGGGCAGTGACTGTGCATCCAGCCCCCATTCGTTCAGGCCCCGAACCCATGGGGCTGCGTCCTGGCTGGCCCGTGTCACCCACACACGGGGCCGTGGGATCAGGGGCTGCGCAGACCATGATGCGTCCACTGAAGCAGGCACCTCAATGGGCACCGTCTTGTCGCAGGCGCTGCGCAATCTGCGCGCCCAAGGCCTCGGCCCCGGCGTGATCGGGCTGGCTCAGCGTGGCTTGGGCCGTGACCAAGGCGGCATCGCCCTCGGGGTCGCCCCAGGCGGCTTGCAAGGTCAGCGTGCCTGCGGCCAAAGTGGCGTGCGCCGCCAAGGGCATGGAGCAACTGCCCCCCATGGCACGGCTGACGGCCCGCTCGGCGGCCACGCGCAGCCAGGTGGCTGGGTCGGCCAAGGGGGCCAGGGCAGCGCGCAAATCTTGCCGGTGGGCGCAAATTTCGATGCCCAAAGCGCCTTGCCCTGCGGCAGGCAACATCTCGGTTTCGTCAAAAATATGGCGGATGCGGGTGCTCAAATTCAAACGCTTGAGTCCAGCAGCGGCCAGCACAATGCCGGCGAATTGGCCTTCATCGAGTTTGCGCAAACGGGTGTCCAGGTTGCCGCGCAAGGGTTCAATCTTCAGGTCGGGGCGCAAAGCGCGCAGCAGCACCGTGCGGCGCAGGCTGGACGTACCCACCACCGCGCCAGCGGGCAAGTCGGCCAAAGTGGCGTACTGCGACGAGACCCAGGCATCGCGCGGGTCTTCACGCGCCATGACGCAGGCCAGGTCAAAGCCTTCTGGCAAATCCATGGGCACGTCTTTGAGTGAATGCACCGCAATGTCGGCGCGACCTTCTTGCAAGGCCTGCTCCAACTCTTTGACAAACAAGCCCTTGCCGCCCACTTTGCTCAAACTGCGGTCGAGGATTTGATCACCTTGCGTGGTCATGCCCAGCAAGGTCACGCTATGCCCCATTCCTTGCAACAAGGCCTGCACATGCTCGGCTTGCCACAGGGCGAGGCGGCTCTCCCGGGTGGCAATCACGATGGACAGCGGCAACGGGGGGGGCAATGATTCAGAAACAGGTGCGGTCAAAGCGGTAACTCATTGGTAATTGAGAGGGTGTTTGCAATGCTAGCATGGGCCTTCCTCATCTAACTTGCTCGGAACCCCTCGGCCATGAAACAGGCTCCCGCAGAAACCCCCTCGCGTCAAACCCGTGACAACGAGCGCCCTTTGGTCGAAGACATTCGCTTGCTGGGCCGCATATTGGGCGATGTGATTCGCCAGCAAGAGGGCGCGGCCGCTTTTGAGTTGATCGAAAAAATCCGCAAACTTTCAGTGGCTTTTCGCCGCGACGCCGACCACGAAGCCGACAAAGCCCTGAAAAAACTGCTCAAAAGCCTCAGCGGCGAGCAAGCCGTCAGCGTGATCCGCGCCTTCACCTACTTCAGCCATTTGGCCAATTTAGCGGAAGACCGGCACCACATCCGCCGCCGTACCGTGCACGAACGCGCCGGCCACACGCAAGAGGGCAGCATTGAGGTGGCACTGCAGCGCATGCGCTGGGCCGGCATCACCCCGCAAACCATCGCCCAGACCTTGGCCCACAGCTATGTGGCCCCGGTGCTGACCGCGCACCCGACCGAGGTGCAGCGCCAAAGCATTTTGGGTGCCGAGCGCGACATTGCGCGTCTGCTGACGGCGCGAGACGAGATCAAAGACCGCGCCGCCGCCGTCAACGCCGCCAAAGATGCCCTGAGCCCGCGCGAGTTGGCGGCCAACGAGTTGCAGATGCGCGCCCGCGTGATGCAGCTGTGGCAAACCCGTTTGTTGCGGTTTTCCAAATTGACCGTGGCCGACGAGATTGAAAACGCCCTGAGCTATTACGAAGCGACTTTTTTGCGCGAAATCCCCAAAATCTACGCCGACCTGGAGCGCGAACTTGACCACCAACCGGTGGCCAGTTTTTTGCGCATGGGCCAGTGGATTGGCGGCGACCGCGATGGCAACCCCAACGTCAGCGCCGAAACCTTGGAATACGCCCTGCGGCGACAGTCCGAGGTGGCGCTGCGCCACTATTTAACCGAGGTGCATTACCTCGGCGGCGAGTTGTCCCTTTCGGCGATGTTGGTGGATTTTCCAGCCGAGATGCAGGCCCTGGCCGCACGCTCGCCCGACACCAACGCGCATCGCATGGACGAGCCTTACCGGCGGGCCTTGACCGGTATCTACGCCCGCCTGGCCGCCACGCTCAAAACCTTGACCGGCGGCGACGCGGCGCGCCATGCGGTGGCCCCGCAAAATCCCTATGCCAACGCGCAAGCATTTTTGACCGATTTGCGCACCATCGAAGCCTCGCTGCGCAGCCAGCACGCGCAAGCCCTGGCCGATCAGCGTTTGCACCCGCTGATTCGCGCGGTCGAGGTGTTTGGCTTTCACTTGGCCACTGTGGACCTGCGTCAAAGTTCGGACAAACATGAAGAAGTCGTGGCCGAACTGCTGGCCACGGCCCGCGTGCACGTCAGCTACGCGCAACTGGACGAGGACGCCAAGCGCGCCTTGCTGATGCAACTGCTCAACGACGCCCGCCCGCTGCGGGTCCCGGACGCGGACTACTCGGCGCACACGCGCTCCGAGCTGGCTATTTTTGAGTCGGCCAAACGCCTGCGCGAGCGTTATGGCCATGAGGCGATTCGCCACTACATCATCAGCCACACCGAAACCGTGAGCGACTTGCTGGAAGTGCTGTTGTTGCAAAAAGAAGTGGGCTTGATGCACCACACACTCGACAGCAAAGGCAGCAACGACCTGATCGTGGTGCCCTTGTTTGAAACGATTGAAGACCTGCGCAACGCCGCGCCCATCATGCGCGAGTTCTATGCGCTCCCGGGCGTGGCCAACCTGGTGCAGCGCTCAGGCGCGGAGCAAGACATCATGCTCGGCTACTCCGACAGCAACAAGGACGGCGGCATTTTCACCAGCAACTGGGAGCTGTACCGCGCCGAAATCGCGCTGGTGGAATTGTTTGACACCCTGGCCCACAGCCACCGCATCCAGCTGCGCATGTTCCATGGCCGGGGCGGCACGGTGGGGCGTGGCGGCGGCCCCAGCTACCAAGCCATCTTGGCGCAACCGCCCGGCACGGTGCGCGGGCAAATTCGCCTGACGGAACAAGGCGAGGTGATTGGCTCCAAGTACGCCAACCCCGAGATCGGCCGCCGCAACTTGGAGACCTTGGTGGCCGCCACGCTCGAGGCCACCTTGCTGCAGCCCACCAAACCCGCCACCAAGCAGTTTCTGGAGGTGGCCGCCAAGTTGTCCCAAGCCAGCATGAACGCCTACCGCGCACTGGTGTACGAAACCCCGGGCTTCAACGACTATTTTTTCAGCGCCACACCGATCCGCGAAATTGCCGAACTCAACATCGGCTCGCGCCCGGCTTCGCGCAAAGCCAATCAACAGATCGAAGACCTGCGCGCCATCCCCTGGGGCTTCAGCTGGGGCCAATGCCGCTTGACGCTGCCGGGCTGGTACGGCTTTGGCTCGGCGGTCAGCCAATTTCTGGACCAAGCCACACCGGCTGAACGCAAAACCGCGCTGGCTTTGCTGCAAAAGATGTACCGCCAGTGGCCGTTCTTTCGCACCCTGCTGTCCAACATGGACATGGTGCTGGCCAAAAGCGACATGGCCCTGGCCTCACGCTACGCCGAGCTGGTCAGCGACACGCGCTTGCGCAAAAAAATATTCAGCGCCATCGACGCCGAATGGCACCGCACGGTGGACGCTTTGGCTCGCATCACCGGCGAAAAAAACCGCCTGGCCAGCAACCCGGCGCTGGCCCGCTCGATTCGCCACCGCTTTCCCTACATCGACCCGCTGCACCACTTGCAAGTCGAGTTGGTGCGCCGCTACCGAGAAGGCCAAGCCGACGAACGGGTGCAGCGCGGCATCCACATCAGCATCAATGGCATTGCCGCAGGCTTGCGCAACACGGGTTAATTCCCATTCCCGCGCCGCACTGCGGTGACCATAATGCACAGGGGCCCGCCATTGCGGCCGGCCCGGTTTGCTTTAGCGTCAGAAAGCCCTGCATGTCCAACAC
>CANGEE010000010.1 GCA_947452635.1 Comamonadaceae bacterium
CGTTCAAAGACCGTGTCCACGTCCGCCGGCAAAAAGCCGGGGCCTTGGTCGCTCACGGTCATCTTTGCTTCGCCGTCTTGGATGCTGGCTTCAATCTCGATCAGTGAGCCAGGTGGCGAGAACTTGGCCGCGTTTTCAAGTAAATTGGAGAACACGCGCTCCATCAAAATGGCATCCATTTCAACCAATGGAAAATTGGGTGGAATGTGCACGCGCACTGTGTGGTTGTCTGTCAGTGACTGGCCCAGGTACTGAATGCCCGCACCCACGACCTCTTCGAGTGAATGCCACTCCAGTCCCAGCGCCATCCGGCCTTGTTCCAGGCGCACGATGTCCAACAGGTTAATCACCATGGTTTTCAGGCGCAAAGCGTTGGTGTAGATATCGCGAGAGACCGAAAGCGCGGGTTCGGCCAGTGCGCCCCCGCCACGGCTGAGTGACTCGGCCAATCCCATGATGACGGTCAATGGCGTTTTCAGGTCGTGAGACAAAGCCGAAAGTATGGTGGCACGCAGTCGTTCGGAGACGCGTTCCAAATCGGCTTGGTTGGCCACTTCGACGTAGTGCAAGCGCTCGATCGTGATCGCCAAAACTGCTCCCAGCGTTTGGGCCAGAGATAAATCATCGGCGCTCAGTGGCACAAGACGTCCGTGCTGTGACAGTGCAAGCACACCACGCACAGCGGCAGAAGCCTTCAGCGGCACATAAATCGAGGCATACCGGGTTGAGGTCATGGCCTCGTTGTGGATGGTCTTGCCGCTGCGAATAGCGTTTTGCGCCAGATGGCGCTCCAGCGGAAAAGGTGCCTGATGGAAAGGATGTTCAAAATCTATCCATCCATCCTGTGCGATCAAAATAGCCGCTGACACATTGAGTTCTTCGCGGAAAAAGTTCTCGCAAATCTCCTTGACCTGACTGACCGCAATGGCGCCGGCCAATTGGCTCGCCGTGTCATAAAGCGCACGTGTGCGAACCTCGCGTTGAAGGGCTTGACGCTCTTTGTCCTTGAGTCCGGCCGACATTTGACCGCTGATCAAGCCGGTGATGAGCATCACCGCAAAGGTGACCAAATACTGCGAGTTTTCGACCGTGAGCGAGAAACGCGGCGGTACAAATAAAACATCAAAAAGAAGAACGGATACAACGGCCGCGGCAATGGCACCCGCTCGTCCCAGTGTCACAGATACAAAAAGCACCACCAGCAAAAACAACATCACAATGTTGGCCAGGTCCAGGTGCCCAATGAGTGGATCCATCAGCATTGCGCTGAGGCTGCAGACCATCACTGACCATGCAGTTTTTTGCCAAGTGCTCAGTTGCTCTGTGCGGGCTAATACAGTCGTGATTCTGAAGGACATTTCTTTTCCGAGTCTCTTGATGCTAGCGGGTAAGTTGAAAAAAAGTTGTAAAAATTCAGGCCCTCTCGTGCAGGCGGGTGCTTGCCTCACCAGCAAGCAAGAAGGTGCTGAAAACAAAATGATCCATGCCACCCGAAATCCACAGTCACTGCGGGGGGCATCAGGGCGTCACTTCATCAGACACGCCATAAAAAACGCTGGAATAATTGCCTGTGAGACATCCTCCAGACCATCTTGTTCAGTCGCCATTTGCGCCGCCGATTCCGACCCGTCTGATCCCCTTCAAATGCGACCACCGCGCCACTTGAGATTTCACCCTGGGGTGATGTTCCTGCCTGACTGTGTGTCACAAGTCATGACCGCAGTGCGGAAAATCTGCGCATGACCCAGAAAATCAGGTCCAATAGGGCCATGTCTTCTGAATCCCTTACCGATGAGCGCTTGATGGCGCTGGAAATCAAATCCAGCTATGCCGAGGATCTGCTGGAGCAATTGAATCACTTGGTTTATGAACAACAGCGCCAGATCGATGCCTTGCTGGCCGAGGTCGGTCAACTGCGCCGGCAAATGCCTGAGGGTGGCCCTGCGGGCGAGCGCAATCTGCGCGACGAGTTGCCCCCGCATTACTGAGGCCACCGCATGCAACTGGACACTTTGCGTGCGCGATTAAGGGCCTGGGGTGCCAACCCCCAGCACGAGGCCCGGGTGCTGCGCCTGTGGAGCCAGGCGCTGCCGCAAGACAGTGGACGCCGCGCACTGAGCAGCTTCATGCCGGCTTCCCTGCGCAATGCTTTGCCCGAACTCAGCGCGCAATTGGCGGCCTTGGCCACTTTGCATTCGCAGCATCCGGCCGAAGACGGTTCTTCGCGTTTGCTGATTCGGCTGCATGACGGTCAAACGGTAGAAAGCGTGCTCTTGCCGCGCGATGGTCTGTGCGTGTCCAGCCAGGTCGGTTGCGCGGTAGGCTGTGTGTTTTGCATGACCGGCAAAGAAGGCTTGGTTCGCCAAGTCACGGGCGCGGAGATCGTGGCGCAGGTGGCTTTGGCGCGCACCCTGCGCCCGGTGAAAAAAGTCGTCTTCATGGGCATGGGCGAGCCTTCGCATAACTTAGACAACGTGATGCAGGCCATTGAACTGCTGGGCACGCAGGGCCATATCGGCCACAAGAACTTGGTGTTCTCGACCGTGGGCGACGAGCGCGCTTTTGCCTTGCTGCCCCAAGGCCGTGTGCAACCGGCCATGGCCTTGTCGCTGCATACGACCCGCGACGATTTACGCGCCCAGCTGCTGCCCAAGGCACCGCGCATCCGCGTGCAAGATTTGGTGGACATGGCTGAGGTGTATGCCCGCAGCACCGGCTACCCGATCCAATACCAATGGACACTGCTCGAAGGCATCAACGACACCGAAGAGGAAATCGACGGCATAGTGCGTTTGCTGCACGGCAAGTACGCGCTGATGAACATGATCCCCTACAACGCGGTGGACGATCTGCCTTTCAAGCGCCCGAGCTGGGAGCGCGCCGCACAGATTGCGCGCCAATTGCACCAGCGCGGTATTTTGACCAAGCTGCGCCAGTCGGCAGGCCAAGATGTGGAAGGCGGTTGCGGCCAACTGCGCGCCCGCGCCATGGCTCCCAGGCAGCCGATGCCAACGTCGGCTGTGGCCGCAACGGCCAAGCGTTTCCCCGTGAAAGTCAGCCGTGCTTGATTTTCTCCAGCCCAGCCAGCCCTTGCGCATCGGTTGCGGTGCGGGGTTTTCAGGGGACCGCACCGATGCGGCAGGCCCGGTGGTGCAAGACCTGTTGGCGGGTTTGCAAAGCCAGGGCGGCCATGCGGTCTTGATTTTTGAAACCTTGGCCGAACGCACTTTGGCCTTGGCGCAACTGGCGCGCCGCGCCGACCCGCAAGCCGGTTACGAGCCATTGCTGATGGACCTGCTGCGCCCGGTGTTGGCCAGCTGTCTGGCGCATGGCATTCGCATCGTCAGCAACTTTGGTGCGGCCCATCCGCAGGCCGCTGCGCAGGCTATTTTTCAATTGGCGCAGGACTTGCAATTGGCCCCACCCCGCATCGCCGTGGTGGTGGGAGACGATGTGCGCGAACACCCTGCAGTGCAATCGCGCGCCCGCACCCTGGCCAGCCCCTTGGTCAGTGCCAACGCCTACTTGGGCGCGCAAGCCATTGCCGATGCCTTGAACCATGGCGCGCAGATCGTGGTCTGCGGCCGGGTGGCCGACCCGGCGTTGACGCTCGGCCCAGCATGGGCGCACTACGGCTGGGCGCTGGACGACTGGAACGCTTTGGCTGGTGCCACCATGGCCGGCCATTTGCTCGAATGCGGCGCGCAGGTGACTGGTGGCTATTACGCCGACCCGGGCTTTAAAGACTTGCCCGATCTGGCGCATGTGGGCTTTCCGATTGCGCAGATCGAGGCTGATGGCAGCTGCACCTTGAGCAAGCCTGCGGGCACGGGTGGGCGCATCGACCTGCACACCGTGAAAGAACAACTGCTGTACGAGATTGACAACCCAGCCGCCTACATCACCCCCGATGTGGTGGCCGACATCACCACTGCGCGTGTCACCGCGCTCGGCCCCGATCGGGTGCAATTGAGCGGCGTGACAGGACACCCCCGTCCAGCCGATCTCAAGGTGAACTTGTGCCAAGAAAACGGCTGGTTGGCCGAAGCCGAAATATCGTACGCGGGTGCCCGCGCCGAGGCCCGCGCCCGTTTGGCCGCCGCCGTGGTGCGCGAACGCTTGCCGCATTTGGCGCTGCGGGTGGACTTGATGGGTGTGGCCAGTTTGTGGATGGATGACACCGGCGTGGCCCTGGCCGCTTTGCCCGATCAAGGCGGCACCGATGTGCGTTTGCGCATGGCCACCGCGCATGCCGACAAGGCCCTGGCCGAGCAGTTGTTGCGCGAAGTGACCGCCTTGTACACCTGCGGCCCTGCGGGCGGCGGCGGTGTGCGCACCGCACTGCGCCCACGCCTGGGTTTGGTGTCTTGTGTGTTGCCGCGTGAGGGCATCCCGAGTCGTTTTGAAATGGTTGAACCGCTGACGGCGGGACAGGGGGGATGAACGTGCGCAATACCGAAGCGCTGGCCGACACCCTGACCGTGCCCCTGGACCGTTTGGCCCACGGCCGCACCGGCGACAAAGGCAATCGCTCCAACATCAGCGTGATTGCCTGGCGCGAAGAATTTTGGCCGGTGCTGCTGGCCCAAGTCACCGAAGAACGCGTGGCGGCCTTGATGGCCACGCGCAAGCCCACGCGGGTGCAGCGCTATGAATTGCCGTATTTGCACGCCCTGAACTTTGTGCTGGACGATGTGCTCGACGGCGGCGTGAACAGCGCGCTGAATTTAGACAGCCATGGCAAGTCACTCAGTTACTGGCTGCTCAGCTTGAACGTGCAAGTACCCCGCGCCTGGACCCCTTGGCTGGCTGGGCCTGCTTGAAGAGCCCCAGCCAAAAGCTCAAGCCTTCAGTGCAAAACCGGCCACCGTTTTGTAGTGGTCAGAAATAGCGCGCAATTCCTCTTGGCTGATCAAGTCGTCAATGTGGTTGAAGGGCTGGCCATGGCTGAGTTCGTCGGCCTTCATGATGATGAAATCGGGCGGCACGGTGCGGTTGGTTTGCACCACCTTGGCGGTGGGGGCCAGGCGCAAGGCTTCGTAGGCTTGAAAAGCTGCGGTGACGTCAGGCTGCTGCGTCAGGCAGTCGACCATGGTGCGTGCATCGATCAGCGCTTGGGCTGAGCCGTTGGAGCCGCGCGGGTACATGGGATGGGCGGCGTCGCCCATCAGGGTTATGCGGCCTTGGCTCCAAAAGGGCAGAGCGTCTTTGTCGACCATCGGGTACTCAAAAACAGACTCGGCTTGCAAAATCAAATTGTGGACATCCAAAAACGGAAACTTCCAGTCCTTGAAAATTTCAGCGCAGACCGCCGGATCGCCGGCTTTGTTCCAGTCGTTCATGGCGGCATCGGGGCGTTGCAATTCGGCCACCCAGTTGATGAGTTGATTGCCTTGCCCGTCCACGTTGTCGACGATGGGGTAGATCACCATCTTGCCCGCTTCCACCGTGCCAATGCGCAAATAGCTTTTGCCCGTCAAGATGGGCTTGTGCACCGTCACGCCGCGCCAGGTGTTGATGCCGGCAAAGCAGACTTTGTCATCCGGGTGCATCTGTTTGCGCACCGCTGAGTTCACGCCATCGCAGGCCACCGCGCTGTCGCTGTGGACGGTGCGTTGGCTGCCGTCGCTCAAAGTGAATTGCAGGGTGACACCATCAGCGTCTTGGCTGAAACCGGTGCAGCGGTGGCCGGTGTGCACATGCGCTGCGCCCAAGCGCTGCAACACCGCTTCAAACAAAATGCGATGCAGCTTGCCACGGTGAATGCCAATCTCGGGCAGGGCATAACCGGCATGGCGGCCACGCGCTTCACGGTACACATACTGGCCGTGGCGGGTGTAGAACACGCTCTCCAAATTTTCAATGCCCGCCGCTTCCAATTCGGCTTGCACACCCAAAGCGGCCAGCTCTTTCATGCCGTGCGGCAGCAGGGTGATGCCCACGCCAATTTCTTTGACCTCCGGCACACTTTCGTACACCTCGCAGGCCATGCCTTTTTGGTGCAGGCCCAGGGCCAAACTCAGGCCGGCAATACCGCCGCCAATGATGGAAATGGTCATGCTCAATCTGCCTTGATGTGTTGGGTTTTGATCAGTTGGGCCCAGCGGTTGGCGTCACGCTCGACCACGCGGCCAAATTCTTGGGGGGTGCTGCCAGCAGGGTCCATGCCTTGTGTTTGAAAGGCTTTTTGGGTTTCGTCACTTTTCAAAATCAGATTGATTTCGCGGTTGAACAAGGCCACGGTCTCTGCCGGCGTGCCTTTGGGGGCGAACACGCCGTACCACATGTCCACATTGACTTGGCCCGCTTTGGCTTCGGCCAGGGTTGGGACATCAGGCAGGAGGGCATGCCGCTTGTCACTGCCAATGCCCAGCGCCACCAGACGGCCTGAGCGGATGTGTGGCAAGGCCACATGGATCGGCAAGAACATGGCGTCCACCTGACCGCCGAGCAAATCGGTCACGGCCGGGCCAGTGCCTCGGTAAGGAATGTGCGTCAAAAATACCCCGGCGGTGTTTTTGAACAGTTCCATGGACAAATGGTGCGGTGTGCCCACACCGGGTGAGGCGTAGTTGATGAACCCGGGGCGTGCTTTGGCCGACTTGACCAGTTCGCCCGCCGTGCTGAAACCGGATTTGGGGTGCGTCACCAACAGCAATTGGCCCCAACTGCTGAGCGTCACCGGTATCAGGTCGGTCACCGGGTCAAAGTTCAGTGCGGGGTACAGGCTGCGGTTCATCACCAAAGTGTTGACGCTGACCAGCCAGGTATTGCCGTCGGGCGCGGCGCGCACCACGGCTTCGGTGCCGATGTTGCCGGAAGCCCCCACCCGGTTGTCCACCACCACCGGGCGATTGAGTTTGAGCGACAACTTGGGGCCGATGGTGCGGGCGATCAAGTCAATGCCGGTGCCCGGGGTGAAGGGGACGATGAGTTTGATGGGCACGCCAGAAGTCGTTGCAGGCGCTGTTTGCGCCAAGGACGCGCCGGTGAACAGGACCCCTGCGCTCAGCCAAGCCAAGACGTAAAGCCATCGACCAGGCAGGTTCAGGGTGCGTGAAAAAAGTCGCTGCATAGGATGCTTTCAGTTCAAATGGGTTTGGATTATTCCATGGGCACACCTCAGCGCGTGTGCGAAACCCAAATCAGCTTATCCAGGGGCAGGCCAAAGGCCTGGGCTTGACGCAGCAGGGTGTCTTTGAGCGCCGGGTCCAGTTGTTTGTCACGCGCCAAAATCCACAGGTAATCGCGGTCCGGGCCCACCACCATCGACCAGCGGTACGCTGGGTCCAGCGCCACCACATGGTAGCCGCCATAAAACGGCTCAAAAAAGGAGACCTTGAGCGAGCCGCGATCGGACTCGCCAGTGAACAAGGCTTTGCCAACGGCTTCTTTCCATTCATTTTTGACGGTGTTGAAGCCGCGATTGATCACTTGCACCGAGCCATCGGCCTGCACTTTGTAGCTGGCGCTGACGTCGGTGAGGTTGCGCTCAAACGAATGGTCTAAGCGTGCGATCTCGTACCAAGTGCCTTGGTAGCGTTGCACATCAAACGACGTGACCGACTGCAAGCCCTCAGGAGGCGCGGTACTGCAAGCGCTGATCAAGGCCGTCAAGCCGACTGCGACCATGGCCCCAATCCTGGGCCAAAGGGGGTTTCGCCAAACACGGCGTGAATCAACTGAGCAGGTCATGGGGTCCACTTTCTTTGCGGTAAATGCAGCAGGCCGCTGGCCAGACCGGTGCCCATCAAAATCACAGCGCCGCACAGCAGCATCCAGGCGGTGATGTGTTCGTGCAGCAGCAGCACGCCGTAGGCAATGGCAAACACCGGAATCAAGAACGTCACGGTGAGCGCCTTGGCGGGGCCCGCGTTCTCAATCAAACGAAAATACAAGATGTACGCAATGCCGGTGCACAGCACACCCGCCGTGACCAACGAGGCCCAGGCGGGCGCGCTGGGCATCTGGTCGGGCCGTGCGAACAGCGCCGGCAGGGCCAGCACCAAACTGGCACCGCATTGGCTGCCAGTGGCCGTCGCCAGTGCCGGCACATGGGCAATGTAGCGCTTGGCAAAAGTGGCCGAAAAGGCGTAACTGAGGGTGGCCAGCAAACAAGCGGCCACAGCCCACAGCGGGGCGATGCCCGAAGCATTGGGTTTGAAGTCCGCCTCGCCACTCGCCAGCAGCAGCACGCCCCCAAAGCCCATCAGCAAGCCCGCGGTGCGCGACAGGCTGGGTTTGTCACCCAGCCACAGCCACGCCACCCCTGCGCCAAACAGCGGCACGGTGGCGTTCATGATGGAGGACAAGCCCGTGGTGATGTGCTGCACCGCGAACGCATACAAGGCAAAGGGCAGGGCGGAGTTGAAGACGCCAACAAAGAACACCGGCTTCCAGTGGGCCCACAGCACCTGGCTTTGGCCGCGCCCGTAAAGCAGCGGCAATAAAAACAATGCCGCGATGCTCACCCGCAGCGCGGCTGTGGGCAGCGCGCCAAACTCGACAGCTGCAGTGCGCATGAACAAGAAAGACGCGCCCCAAATCATGGCCAGCAACAAAAAATCGGTTTTCCAGCGTGGCATGGCGGTGGCAGTGGTCAGTCGGTCGGTGGTGGGCCTCGTGCAGGTGCTCAAATAAGCTGCACGCGAATGCCATGCATTCAAGGCGATGGCGCTATTGTCGCTGCCTGCGCTTGCTCTGTTTTCAGCAGGGCTTGTTTGCGCCACAAACCACCGGCATACCCGGTCAGTTGACCTGCCGCACCCACGATGCGGTGACACGGCACCAACAAGCTGATCGGATTGCGGCCCACTGCAGCGCCTACGGCGCGCACGGCACGAGGCCGATTCAGTTGCTGTGCCAATTGGCCGTAGCTGTGTGTGCGACCGGCCGGGATGTGCAGCAAAGCGTGCCAGACCGCCTGTTGGAAAGCGGTGCCGCTGTGCAAGTCCAACGGTATAGACAGCGGTGCATCCAAGGCGTGGGCTTGGCCGCTGAAATAAGCCTGCAAGACCCCGATGGCGGCCAGCATGAAGGGGTTGTTTGCCTGCTGCGGCCAGGCCTGCAGATCTGGCAGATGCCGTTGGTCTTCAAAATACAGGCCTGACAAGCCCAAGGGGCTGGCCGTCAAGTGGATCAGGCCCAAAGGGCTTTGCCAGTGGCTGCGGGTGGTTTGGGGGTGGTCGCGCATCAGCGTATTGGAACCCACAAAGGGGGCCGTTGGCAATGCGTCAAGCGGCCATGAGTGGGGTTCTGCGCTGACTCCAATACAGCACCACGCCACACAGACTGGCCATGGCCATCAACCCCAAAAAACCGGCGCGGTAAGTGCCAAACAGGGTGGAGAGCGCGCCAAACATCGGCGGGCCGATCACCACCCCCAAAAAAGTAAAGGCCAGTGTGCCGCCGGTGGCGACGCTGGCCATGCCCTCAGGGGCGCGGCGCGCCACTTCGGCCAAGTACACGCCATTCCAGCCGATGGCCGAGGCGCCAAAGCTGACCAAGATGGCGATCACCAGCGCTTGCGGCGTCTCAACGGTCAAGCTGGCACATGCCAAGGCGCCCAGGCTCATCAACGCAGCCAACAGCACCAGCATGCGCTGCGCGCCCAGCCAGCGGTCAGCGACATAGCCCCAAGCAATCCGACCCAGCATGCCGCCCAATTGGGTCGCCGACAAAGCCAGTCCGGCGGCGACCAGACCATAGGCCAATCCGTCATGCAAAAAAGTCACCAGATAGGTGGTCAAAGAAAGCTGGACCATGGACAACAACAAAGAGCAAATGGCCATGGTCGCCAAGCTGCGGTGCGCCAAGACCAAGCGAATCGGCGTGAGCCAACTGCCCCAGCGAATGCGCAGCTTCGGTTGGCGGTCTTGGTCCAGTTGCGCCCGCAAAGCTTGCGACACGGCCGCACACAGCACACACACCAAAGCGACGGTGGCCAAACTGCTGTGCCAACTCAGGGCCAGCAGCAAGGAGGGCACGACCGCCCCGGCCAACAAACTGCCCAAGGGCACGCCGGTTTGTTTGAGGGAAAACACCAGCGACATCTGGTGCTTGGGCGTGGTGCGTGCCAGCAGGTGCGAACTGGCCGGGGTGATCGGGCCATAGCCCAAGCCGATCAACACCGCGCCCAAGCCCATGGCCGGGAACCAGGGGATGGCACACAGCAGCAAACCCGCCGCGCACATCAACAGTCCGCACTGGCTCACCCGAATGGCGCCCAGTCGGTTCACAGCGGCGCCGCCCATCAAGCTGGCAAACATGGCACCGGCATAGGTCATGGACACATACACCCCGACCATGGCGGGCGAGACGTGCATGTCAGGCGCCACCACGGGGGCCATCACCGGCAAGCTCAACAAGGCCATGGAGACCATGGCTTGAATCACCAAGGTCAGCCCCAAGGTGAGCCAGTTGCTCAATTGGCTTTCACTCCGGCTTTGAGCAGCAAATTGTTCAAACTGTCCATTTCGTATTTCAAATGCGCGCGCAAGGCCTCGGGTCGCGCCATCTCAGGGCTGACAGCCGTGATGCCCATGGCCTCTAAGCGCTGGCGCACCTCGGGGTCGGCCACTGATTTTTGCAGCGCTGCGGTCAAGGGCTCCATCACCGCTTTGGGTGTGCCTTTGGGGGCGTACAGGCCAAAAGATATCGTGATGTCCAAACCCTGCACGCCCGCCTCGGCGATGGCGGGCAAGTCAGGCAAGCCACCCAGGCGGGTTTTGCCGATGGCGGCGTAGGCTTTGATTTTCTCGGCCTTGACCGAAGGCACTGTGCCCGAGGTTTGGTCGCACATCAGGTCCACCTGGCCGCCCATCAAATCGGTCAATGCCGGTCCGGTGCCTTTGTAGGGGATTTCGTTGAACTTCACGTTCAAGGCGTTCATCATCATCAAGGCGCACAGGTGCGAGGCCGAACCTACGCCGGCGTGGGCCAAGCTGATTTTGGGGGCATTGGCTTTGACATAGGCCAACCACTCTTTCAGGTCTTTGGCGGGAAAGTCATTGCGCGCCACGATCAGCATCGGCCCGATGGTGGCACGACCGATCGGCTCGAAATCGTCCACCGGGTGGTAAGGCAGATTTTTGTACATCGCCGTGTTGGTGGCGTGGCTGACGTGGATCATCAGCAAGGTGTAGCCATCGGCCTTGGCGCGGGCCACTTTGGCGGTGCCAATCGAGCCGGAGGCCCCCGCGGTGTTGTCCACCACAATTTGCTGGCCCAGTTGCTTTTGCATGGCACCGGCAAACAAGCGGGTGATCGCATCGCCCGGGCCGCCAGGGGCGTAAGGCATGACCATGGTGATGGGCCGTGAGGGAAAGTCCTGGGCCATGGCTTGCAGGCCGATCATGGCCGTGACCCCAACCAGGGCGTTGCGAAGAAGTTTCAAGATCATGTGTGTCTCCGAGTCAATAGGGGCATCATGCCAGCAAGCGTTGCCGAATCAAGATGGGGTCCATCACCTGCAAAGGTTCCGGCTCGCCGCCGGGGATGCCGACCTGGGTGGCGTTGAGCAGCATCGACACCATGACATAGGTGCCTGACAAAACAGTCAGGTCAACCACGGCTTGCTCACCCAGTTGGTCCACGGCTTCTTGCCACAAGGCATCGGGCACACGGTGATTCAGCGACAGTTGCACACAGTAGTCATAGACCAGCCGCTCATCGGCTTGCATCTGCGTGGGTCTTTGCGCCAATTGCAAATCACGCATCACCGCGTCGGGCAAGCCCGCTTTGCGGGCGATGCGTTCGTGGGCCCACCACTCGTATTGGGCGTTGGAGATGCGCGCCTGAATCAAAATCGCCAACTCGTTCAAACGCAGTGGCACCGAGGTTTTAAAGCGCAGGTAGTCTAAGAAATCAAAACAGCGCCGCGCCATCTCAGGGCTGCGCAGCAGGGCGTTGTAGGGTCCGCCTAACGCGGCGCTGGAGATCTTCAAGATGTCGTCCGCCAGTGGTCGAACGTGGTCGGGCAAATCGGCGTAGGCGATCTGGGTCAGTCTTTCGGTCATGGGTGCTCCAGTCGGGTGAGACTCATACAATAGAGTCTGGATTGTGAACCGCCCAAGCTGCTCGGCTTGGCGTGTTGGCGACTGTATTGTCTGATTGAGATTTACATGAACATCACCCCCAGCATCTTCAAAGCCTATGACATTCGGGGCATCGTGCCCTCCACCATCCACGAGGCCATGGCCGAAGGCCTGGGCCAAGCCTTTGGCACGCAAGCGCTGGCCGAGGGCCAAACCACGGTGGCTGTGGGCCGCGATGGCCGCTTGAGTGGCCCCAGTTTGTCCGCGGCTTTGATGCGCGGCTTGGTGGCCGCCGGCGTGCAAGTCATTGACGTGGGCCTGTGCACCACGCCCATGTTGTATTTCGCCGCATACACCCTGTGTGCCAGCGGCATTCAGGTCACCGGCAGCCACAACCCTAAGGACTACAACGGCTTCAAAATGGTGCTGGGTGGCCGCGCCATTTATGGCGATGAAATTGTGGCCCTGCGCCAGATGATGCAAGACGAGACCTGGGTCTTGCAGCCGGGCGGCAGTGTGCGTGCAGTGGACGTGACGGCCGCTTACCGCGAGCGCATCGTGAGTGATATTCATTTGGCACGCCCGATGAAGATCGTGGTCGACTCGGGCAACGGGGTGGCCGGGGCCACCGCACCGGGCATCTTCCGCGCTCTGGGGTGTGAGGTGATTGAGCTGTTCAGTGAAGTGGACGGCAACTTTCCCAACCACCATCCGGATCCGAGCAAGCCGGAGAACCTGAACGACTTGATCGCCGCCTTGAAAACCTCAGGCGCTGAGTTGGGTTTGGCGTTTGATGGCGACGGCGACCGTTTGGGCATTGTGACCCGTGACGGCCACACGATTTACCCTGACCGCCAAATGCAGTTGTTTGCGCAAGACGTGCTCAGCCGGGTGCCCGGTGGCACGATTTTGTTTGACGTGAAATGCTCGCAGCGACTGGCCCCGGCGATTGAACAAGCGGGTGGCCAGCCCCTGATGTTCAAAACCGGTCATTCGCTGATCAAAGCCAAAATGAAAGCCATTGAAGCCGCTGGAGGCCAAGCGCCGTTGGGCGGCGAGATGAGCGGCCATATTTTCTTCAAAGAGCGTTGGTACGGTTTTGACGATGGCACCTACGCCGGTTGTCGACTGCTTGAAATTTTGAGCCGCAGCCCAGACGGCAACGCCGTTTTACATGCACTGCCCACCAGCTACAGCACGCCCGAGTTGAACGTGGCGTGTGCCGAAGGCGAGCCGCACACCGTGACCCAGCAACTGCTGGACAAAGCTGCTGACAGCTTCAGCGCACCCGCCCAAGTCTCCAGTATTGATGGCTTGCGCGTGGACTGGCCCGATGGCTTTGGCTTGATCCGGGCCTCCAACACCACGCCGGTGTTGGTGCTGCGTTTTGAAGGCCACACCGAGGCGGCCTTGCAGCGCATTCAGGCGCAGATGTTGGCGCTGCTGCGCAGCGTCAAGCCCGATGCGCAATTTCAGGCCTCTGCACATTGAACCAGTGGCTCGTGCCTGTTGGCTTTGCGGCCCCTGTCCGCGCTGAGTTCCGTGTCTGAGGCGGGTCTGTGACACATCTCGTGCAACACCTGTACAACGCCGCCCTGTGGTGCGCGCAACCGCTGCTGCGGCGCAAGCTGGCGCGTCGCGCGCAAGCCGAGCCTTTGTACGGCGAGGCGGTGGCCGAGCGGTTTGGCCATTACACGCAGGTGGTTGAATCACAGTCCGAGTTGGTGTGGGTGCATGCGGTGTCTTTGGGTGAGACCCGCGCCGCTGAGGTCTTGATCCAAGCCTTGCGGCAAACCTTGCCCGGCATGCGCTTGCTGCTGACCCACGGCACCGCCACCGGCCGCGCCGAGGGCGCTCGCCTCTTGCAAGCAGGGGACGTGCAGGTGTGGCAGCCCTGGGATACGCCGGCCGCGGTGCAGCTTTTTTTGAGCCATTTCAAGCCTCGTGTGGGGGTGCTGATTGAAACCGAAGTTTGGCCCAATCTGGTGCTGCAAAGCCAGCAGCGGGGTGTGCCCTTGGTCCTGGCCAATGCGCGCATGAGCGCGCAGTCAAGCCGCAAGGCGCTGCGTTGGCCTTCGTTGACACGGCCAGTGTTTCAAGCGCTGCGCGCGGTTTGGCCCCAAACCCAGGCGGACGCTGAACGCTTACAAGCCTTGGGCGCCAGACAAGTCAGCATCATGGGGAACATCAAATTCGACGCGCAACCCGATGCCGCGCAGTGCGCGCAAGGTCAAGCTTGGCGCACGGCCAGGAAGCGCCCCGTGGCCATGCTGGCCAGCTCGCGCGAAGGTGAAGAAGACGATTGGTTGCAGGCCGTCTTGGCCCATGGGCCATGTGCACCGCAAGTCCAATGGCTGATTGTGCCGCGCCATCCGCAGCGCGTCGATGCGGTGCAGGCCTTGCTTCTGGCGCAGGGCTGGCATGTTTCACGCCGCAGCCAGTGGGGCCAAGAAGGGCCACCGGCCGAGGTGCCACTGATCACGCCCATGGTTTGGCTCGGTGACTCCTTGGGCGAGATGGCGTTGTATTACAGCCTGGCCGATGTGGCCTTGTTGGGGGGCAGTTTTGCGCCTCTGGGCGGGCAAAACCTGATCGAAGCGGCCGCCTGTGCTTGCCCAGTGATCATGGGGCCGCACACCTTCAATTTTGGGCAAGCCGCAGACCTGGCCCTGAACGCCGGGGCCGCGATGCGAACCAGTGACATGGCGCAGGCCGTGACGCAAATGGGCGCGCTGCTCAGCGATGCTGCGCAGTTGGAACGCCGCTCAGGGCAAGCGCAAGCTTTTGCCAAGGCCCACCAAGGTGCGGCGCTGCGCACGGCCCAAGCCGTGGCACAGCTTCTACGCTGAGCGCCTATTTGGCCAGCAAGGCGTTGACGGCTTGCAGGTCCTCGGCCTTCAAGCTGCCATTGGCTTGGCGCAATTTGAGTTGGCCGACCAACACGTCGTAACGCGCCTTGGCCAGATCGCGTTTGGTTTGGTACAGCTGGCTTTGGCTGTTGAGCACATCGATGTTGATGCGCACACCCACTTTGTAGCCCAACTGATTGGCATCCAAAGCCGCTTGGCTGGAGGACTCTGCCGCTTCCAGCGCTTTGACCTGGCCCAGACCCGATTGCAAACCCAGGTAAGCGGTGCGGGTGGCTTGCGCCACTTGGCGTTGCACACCTTCTAAATCTGTGCGGGCTTTTTCTTCCAATGCCACGGTTTCGCGGATGCGGTTTTGGGTGGCAAAGCCGGCGAACAGCGGCAAGTTGGCGCTGATGCCTGCGCTGGCAATCATGATTTGAGTGGAGTTGACAGCGCCAGGTAACGCGCTCACAGCCGTGCCATTCAAATTTCTTTGCGCGTTGTAGCCCAAGGTGAAGTCCACTGTGGGTTTGTGCCCTGCTTGGGCTTTTTCGGTTTCCAGTTTGGCGACGTCTAAGTTGGTTCTGGCCTGCTGAATGCTGGGATGAAGTTGCTCGCTGTTGCTGACCCAGAGATCCATGGAGCCTTCAGGGACAGGAGGCAAAATGCTTTGATTTTTGATGTTGAAGGGTGCGATGCCCGATTTGCCCACCAGCAGTTCCAAAGCCACTTTTTTGACCCGCAGATCATTGTCAGCAGCAATTTCTTGCGCGATCACCAAATCGTATCGGGCCTGGGCTTCGCGGGTGTCTGTGATGGTTGCGGTACCGACTTCGAAGTTGCGTTTGGCGCTGGCGAGTTGCTCGGCTACAGCGGTTTTTTGGGCTTTGACAAAGGTCAGACTGTCCTGCGAACCCAGCACATCAAAGTAGGCTTGACTGGTGCGCACAATCAAATCTTGTTCGGCCTGGATCAAAGCGGCTTGCGCCGCGTCCAGTGCTTTTTGACTCTGACGGTAATTGGCCAAGTTGGCTGGACGATACAAAGGCTGGGTCAGGTTCACGCCCGCTGTTTGTGTGGTGTAGCTGCGCTCTGTTTTGGTGGTCGCAGGATCGGTGGTGCTTTCCAAAGAAGATCGCGTGGCCCCCCCCGATAAATTGGCAGTGGGCAACAAATTGGCCAGCCCCTGATCGGCCTTGGCCAAGTTGGCTTGAAACTGCGATTTAGCTGACTGGTACGCCGCGTCATAGCCCTTGGCCATGTCGTAGACCTCGATCAGGCTTTGCGCTTGCGCGGCGCTGGACAAGGCGATGCCGATCAACACGCTGATGGACGAGCGCTGAAACAGAGCCAAGGTGGGGCGAAGTGGTTGCATGAAGTTCTTTCTGGGAAACCGTGGGATGCGAATGCGATCAATACACCGGAATGCTGGGGTCGACCTGCGTGGCCCAGGCATGGATACCACCGGCCACATTGATCACTTCAAAGCCGTGCTGCGCTAAAAAGGCGGCCACTTGCATGCTGCGACCACCATGGTGGCACAGACAGGCGATGGGACGGGTCTTGTCCAGTTCATGAAGGCGCGCAGGAATGCTTTGCATCGGCATGTGCACCAAGGCCAGTGCGGCGAGTGTGGCGCTGGCGGTTTGGCATTCCCAGCCTTCGCGTACATCCAAGAGTACCGGTTGCCGATCGGCGACGCTGGTGGCCCAGTCGGGCAGTTGTGCAGGGCTGATTTGTTGCATGGCTTAAAAGCTGAAGTGCGGGTGTTCGGCGAAACTCATCAAGCGGGGGGCCACCGTGTCCCAAGGCTCGGTGGTGGTCCAAGCGGTTTCGCTGTTGCGGGTGATGAAGGTGGCGCGCATCATGGGCTCGTCGCCCACGATGGCCGCCAGACGGCCGCCCACTTTGAGTTGAGCCAGAAGCCTTTGTGGGACTTCGGCAACAGAACCACTGAGCACGATCACGTCAAACGGGCCGTCAGCTGCAGCGCCAGCCACGCCGTCCGCGTGGCGCACATCGACATTGCTGACGCCACTGAGGGCTAAATTCTTGCGGGCTTGCACCGCCAACTCGGACTCGATTTCCAGGCTGAGTACATGCGCTGCGCGCTGCGCCAACAAGGCGGCCATGTAGCCGCTGCCCGTGCCGATTTCCAGCACCCTTTCGTGGCCTTGCAAAGCCAAGTCTTGCAGCATGCGCGCTTCCAAGCGCGGGGCCAAGAGGGCTTGGCCGCGAGCGCCGCCTTCGCGCAAGGGCAATTCCGTGTCCACAAAAGCCAGGGCCTTCATGCCGGTGGGGACAAAATTTTCACGCTTGACCACCGACAACAGGGCCAGCACATCGCCGTCCAGGACTTCCCAGGGGCGTATTTGCTGTTCAATCATATTGAAACGGGCTTGATCGAAGTTCATCGTGAATCCAAGAGGTAAAGGGCTGAAATGGGGGTGATTTTAAAGCGCTGAGCCGGGCCCAGCCTGAAGCCCGGGCGCAACGCCGGCTTTTCGGCGCAACCATTGCGCCAAGTCATCCATATAGCAGTACATCACGGGCACCACCACCAGGGTCAAGAGCGAGGAGGTGATGACCCCGCCGATCACAGCCTGGCCCATGGGGGCACGTTGCTCAGAGCCTTCTGTCAAGGCAAAGGCCAGCGGGATCATGCCGAAGATCATGGCCAAGGTGGTCATCAAAATCGGGCGCAGACGCACTTGGGCCGCCATCATCAAAGCTTCATGGCGTGCCATGCCCTGTTCGGTGGCTCGGATGGCAAAGTCCACCAACAAGATGGCATTTTTGGTGACCAAGCCCATCAGCATGACCACACCAATCACCGAAAACATCGACAAGGCTGAGCGAAAAGCCATCAAGGCCAGTACCACACCGATCAAGGTCAGGGGCAGCGAGGTCATCAAGGCCACGGGTTGAAAGAAGCTTTTGAACTGGCTGGCCAAAATCATGTAAATGAAGATGATGGCCATGGCCAAGGCGGAGACGGCATAGCCAAACGACTCCTTCATGCTTTTGGTGGAGCCGCCAAACTGATAGCGGTAGCCGGCAGGAAAGGGCAGCGTTTCCATGGCTTTTTGGATGTCAGCGGAGACTTCCCCCGCTGTGCGGCCATAGGCGTTGGCGTTGATAGACACTTCGCGCATCAGGTCGCGTCGGTTGATCTGATTGGTGCCGGTGGTTTCGCTGACCTTGGCCACTTGCCCCAAGCGCACAATGCGGCTGCTGCCATCGGCGGGGTTGGTGACGGCAAAGGGCAGGCGCTCCAAATCTTGTGGCGTGTTGCGCGCACGCGGATCCAGGCGCACATTCACATCGTAGGTTTGATCGTCTGGCGCGCGCCAGTTACCCACTGTGAGCCCTGCCACCAAGGTGCGCAAAGGCCCCGACAGCTGCGCCACGCCCAGACCCAGATCGGCGGCCGATTCGCGCAGCACCTCGATGGCGATGGTCGGCTTGTTGGCTTTGAAGCTGGAGTCCAAGTCGACCAGGCCCGCAATGGTGCGCAGTTTGTCCATCGCCAGCAGGGTCAGCCTTTCCAATTCGCGTTGATCGGCGCCTTGCAGCGAAAACTCAATTTGTTTGCTGCCGCCCACCGAGTCGGGGGTTCCTACTTGGGTCACGGTGATGCCAGGGACACGGTTCAAACGTTCTCGCAAGACGGCAGAAATTTGGTCCACGCTGCGTTGGCGGTCTTTGCGGTCCACAAAACGAATGCCTAAATTCACATTGTTTTTCCCGAGCGCGTTGCCGGTGTTGAGGGTGGCCACGGTGTAACGCACTTCAGGCACTTCACGCACGATGGCTTCTACCTGGCGTGCTTTGGCGGCGGTGGCTTCCAAGGACGACCCCACCGGGGTTTGGAAGGCCACGCTGGCTTCCGAAAAGTCCGCCTTGGGAACGAACTCGGTGCCCAACAGAGGCACCATGGCCACGCTGACCCCAAACACGCCCAAAGCCATCAGCACGGTGGTGCGCTTGTGCCCCAAAGCCCAGCGCAAAATGCCTTGGTAGCCGTCAGAAAGCCCATCGGTAGCGCGGTCAAAAAAGTGGGTCACGCGGCCAATGGTTTTGTCGTACAGGCTGATGGCCACCCATTTGCCGTGGGTGTGGATACTGGGGTCGTGCCAGATGCTCGACAGCATCGGGTCCAAGGTGAAACTCACAAACATGGAGATGCTGACTGCCGCCACGATGGTGATGCCAAATTCGTGGAAGAACTGGCCGATGATGCCCTGCATAAAGCCAATCGGCAAAAACACGGCCACGATGGACAAAGTCGTGGCCAAGACGGCCAAGCCAATTTCTTGCGTGCCATCCATCGCCGACTGAAATGCGCTTTTGCCCATGTGCATGTGGCGCACGATGTTCTCGCGCACCACGATCGCGTCGTCAATCAACAAGCCCACGCACAACGACAGGGCCATCAAGGTGATCATGTTGATGGTGAAACCAAACAGGTCCATGAACAAAAACGTGCCGATGATGGAGATCGGCAATGTCAAGCCGGTGATCACCGTGGAGCGCCAGGAGTTAAGGAACAAAAACACAATCAACACGGTGAGCAAGGCGCCTTCAATCAGGGTGCGGCGCACGTTCTCAACGCCGACACGGATAGAGCGAGAGTTGTCGGTCACAGGCTCCAGTCGGATGCCTGGGGGCAGTTGCAGTTGAATGTCTTTGAGCGCTTTGAGTAAACCATCCACCACCTCGATGGTGTTTTCGTCTTGCGACTTTTGCACTGTCAGCAACAAGGTGCGCTGGCCATTGAACATGGCCAGGCTTTCCAGCTCTTGCGCCGCATCGGTGACTTTGGCCACCTGCGATAAACGCACTGCGCTGCCCGCTTTTTTGGCCACGATGATCTGACCAAAATCTTCAGGCCGCAGCATGCGCGACTGCACCTGGACCACGCGTTCCTGCGCCAGTGATTTGAGCGTGCCCACCGGCAGATCCTGGTTCTCATTGCGCACGGCATTGGTCACTTGGTCGACTGTGACGCCCAAGGCCTCCATGGCCTCGGGTTGAAGGTATAAATTGAGTTCGCGTCGGCTGCCACCCACCACCGTGACCGAACCGACACCGCGCACGTTTTCCAGTTTCTTTTTCAGGACCTGTTCGGACCAGTTGGTCAACTCGACGGGGGTCGGTGCTTGGCCTTGGGGGACGGCTTGCGGCATGACCGCCAGCGACCAAACGGCGCGGCTGGACGGATCAAAGCGCAGCACGCGGGGTTCTTTGACTTCGGTGCGCAGCAGGGGTTTCACGGCGGCCACTTTTTCCCGCACATCTTCGGCCGCTTTGCGGCTGTTGATGCCCAGGCCAAACTCCATCACCACCACCGACTGACCTTCGTAGGTGCGCGAGGTCAGGGCGCTGATGCCGGCAATCGAGTTGACGCCTTCCTCGATTTTTTTGGTGACTTCGCTTTCCACAATTTCAGGACTGGCGCCGGGGTATTCGGTCAGCACCACCACCACGGGAAAGTCAATGTTGGGAAACTGATCGACCTTCAAGCGTTGCAGAGAGAACAAACCCAGCACCACAATGGCGAGCATGACCATGGTCGCAAAGACCGGGTTTTTCAGGCTGACTTGGGTGAACCACATGGCGTGCTTTAAGGTTTCACCGTGGTGAACTTCACCCGCGTGCCTTCGCGCACCGCGCCTGTGCTGACGCTCAAAATGGTCGTGCCCTCGCGCAGGGTTGCGCCGACGCCGGTCACCGCCACCATGCTTTGCGCTTGGGACTGTCCGCGAGCACCCAGAGTGACTGTCATGTGGCGCACCTGGTCGTTATCGATCCATTGCACATAGGGCTGTGGCTTGTCGGTGCGCACCGAGGTGAGGGGCACGGCCAACACCGAGATGTCGGTGGTAGCCAGCTGGCCTTGCACAAACAGGCCTTGGCGCAATTCAGGTTGCGCTTGCACAGCCAAGTAAATCAGCACACTGCGACTGCCTGCTTGGGTGCTGGGATTGATGCGCAGCACCCGCGCTTGGACAGGGACCGAGCTGCCCTCCAGCGCCAAACGGGCGCTTTGACCGATGCGCACTGCAGCAGCGTCGGCCGGGGGGAGGGCGGCCTCCACTTCGAGTTGAGTCAGGTCGACAATTTCCAGGATGCGGGCATCGGGCGCCACGCGTTCGCCGGCTTGGGCCAGGCGCTGCGCAACCAGTCCCGACAGCGGGGCTTTGAGCACCGTGTCTTCGACCGACTTGCGCGCCACGTCCAGCGCAGCCACGGCTGCTTGGTGGCTGGCCTTGGCGCCGTTCAAGTTAAACAGCGAAGTGTCCAAGGCCGTTTTGGAAATAAAGCCTTGATCGACCAAGGCCTGGTTGTTGTCGAATTGCTTTTGCGCCACTTCGACCTGCGCCATGGCCGCATCCACTTGCCTTTGGGCTTGGCGCTGGCGCGCCAGGTATTCGGTGGGGTCCACTCGGGCCACCACCTGACCTTGCTTGACGCGATCGCCTTCGCGCAGTGTGAAATCGATCAGCTCTCCAGCGACGCGGGCTTTGACCACCGCAGAGTTCACGGCTTTGAGGGTGCCGGACACGCTCAGGCCCTGGGTCAGGGTCAGGGTTTGCGCCAAAACGGTGTCTGAGGGCGCCAATTCCAAGGTTTGCGCCCTCTCTTTGGCGGCCTCTGCGGCCACAGTCGCCGCCAGCGCAGTGGCTTTGCGCTGCGCCAGCCCTTGGTAAGCGCCCCAAGCGGCCACCAGAACAATGACCGCCAGGGTGATAAGGCGCAAATGCTTTTTCATGCGTTCAATGTCCTGCGGCCAGACCGCGCACCAACAGACTGGCGTGATGGGTGATGAATTGTTCGGGATGGATCGACGGTTGGGCACCGCTGCAAGCGCCGGTGGCGTGCTTTTCCATCACCAAAAAGATCAGGGGGGACATGACCGAGTAGATGGTGTTGTCGACATCGATGGCGCGAAACTCGCCACTGTCGATGCCGCGTTGCAGCACCAAGCGCACCAAGGATTGGGCCGGCAGGATCACGTTGGTGCGGAAAAATGCAGCCAGTTCCGGGAAGTTGCCAGCCTCGCTCATCATCAGCTTGGAGATGCCGGAGGCTTTGGTGGCACCATAACGCCGCCACCACTCCAACATCATCCACGTGAGCAATTCGCCGCTGCTGCCGGCAAAGTTTTCGGCTTCGCTGATGCCCTCGGCCACCGGGCGGGCCACGTTTTCCATGACCACTGCTTTGAACAACTCTTCTTTGGATGGAAAGTAAAGAAACAAAGTGCCTTTGGACACCCCCGCTCGCGAGGCGACCTCTTCAGAGCGGGTGGCGGCAAAGCCTTTTTCAACGAACAAATCCAAAGCCGCCTCTAACAATTCACCAGGACGGTCTTGTTTGCGACGTTCTCGTTTGTGGAGTTGCGGTTCGGACACAGGGCTTTTTAATGACTGACTGGTTATTAATGTAAGTCATTGGCACAGATGAGTCAATCGGAGCGGTGACTGCCTGGAGAGCCCTTGGCAGAGCTCAACGCAAAGCGCGCAGCAGCTTTTGTCCAGCGCGTCCATTGACTTCATGACCCAGACGCGTTTGTTCGGCTTTGATGGCGATACGGCTTTTATCGCCCAACACACCGTCGATCTCGCCAATGTCGTGGTCTCTGGAACGCAGCAGGGCTTGGATTTCACGCCGCTCGGCGCGCGACAGGCCCGCGTCATCGGTCGGCCAAGGCGTCGCAAAAGGTCCCGCGCCGCGCAGCCGGTCCGACAAGTGGGCAATCGCCAGGCCATAGCTTTCGGCGGCGTTGTAGCTGTACAGGGCATCGAAGTTGCGGAACACCAAAAAAGCGGGGCCGCCAGCAGCGTTTGCACCCGTTGGGGTCATCAGCCCTGCCGGAGCGTCGCTGGCGGGCAGGGCGCTGCCGTCGGCTCGTTTCAATCCACGCGCGGCCCACTCGCGCATGGCGCGTTTGGTTTTGCGGCCTTCGCCAGACACATCGGTTCCAGCAGGCAGTTGGACTTCAAAGCCCCAGACCTGCGAGGGCTTCCAGCCCGCTTGACTTAAAAAATAGGCGGTAGAGGCCAGCGCGTCGGCCACGCTGTCCATCAGGTCACGGCGACCGTCGCCATCGAAGTCCTTCGCCAAGCGTTCAAACGTGGTGGGCATGAACTGGGTCTGGCCAAAGGCGCCGGCCCAAGAGCCGACCAGCCGTTCGGGCGCAATGTGCCCTGCTTGCAAGATGCGCAGCGTGGCGAAGAACTCGCCTCGGAAATAGCGTTGTCGGTGACCAAAGCACGACAGCGTGCCCAGCGCCTGGGTCAGCGGGTACAGGCCCATGGTTTGCCCAAAGTTGCTTTCCACGCCCCACACCGCGACCACGGTGGCCGGGTCCACGCCGTATTGGGTTTCGACTTTGTGCAGCAGATCGCGGTGCTTGACCATTTGGGCCTGGCCTTCGGCCACCCTTTCGTCGTCAACCAAGACGGCCAGGTAGTCCCAAATGGGCATGCGAAATTCAGGCTGGTTGTTCAGCTTCTCCAAGATGCCCATGTCGGCGCGCAGGCCTTGGGTGAAGCGCGCAAAACTCTCTTCTTTCACCCCCGCCGCTTGGGCAGGGCTGCGCAAACTGGCCAGACATTGCTGAAATTCGGTTTGGGCCCATGCGGGTGAGGACAGGGCCAAACTCAGAAAGCCCAGTTTCAAGTAAGAACGCAAAGCAGGGACCAACAGCAAAGGCATGGCTGGGATTGTAGGGGGCGGTAGCCCGGCAATGTGGCTGGGCGACAAGGGGTTTTAACTGCTGCTGTCGCCAGCTTCGTCCAACTTGGTGACATCGGTCGCAAAGACATAGCCGCTGCCGCGCACGGTTTTGATGAGCGCCGGCTGTTTGCCGTCATCCTTCAAACGTTGGCGCAGCCGAGAGACCTGCACATCCAGCGAACGGTCCAGGGGGCCCAAGTCGCGGCCTCGGGTTTGCTCCATCAACAGGGTTCGGTCCAGGGTTTCACCCGCATGCTCGGCAAAAAATTTCAGCAAATTGAAATCCATGCTGGTCAACAGGACCGCAGTGCCCTCCACATCGGTCAGCATGCGCTCGACCAAATCCATGGTGAAGCCGGAAAATTGCAAGTAGCGTGATTTGTCGGGTGGGCTGCTCAATTGCATGCGCCGGTGAACCGCTTTGATACGGGCCAACAATTCACGCGGGTTGTAGGGCTTGGCAATGTAGTCATCAGCCCCCAATTCCAGACCGACGATGCGGTCGGTGTCGTCCCCACTGGCGGTCAGCATGATGATCGGCACCTTGGATTTATGCCTCAGGGTTTGACATAAGGTAAAACCATCGGTGTCGGGCAGCATCACATCCAAAATCACCAGGCTCAACGCATCTTTGCACACCTCAAATTCGGCCCAAAAACCATGGCCATCGGTGGCTGAGCGCACCTCGTACTGGTGTTTTTCCAGATACGACTTGAGCAGTCGCAGGCTGATTTTGTCGTCATCAACGATCAAGACGGTGCGTGACATGCTGTGGCTAAAAGCGCTTGCAACGCACTGAGCAGCAGGCCGGCCATGCCGTCCAAGTGGCCGCGCCGCCCGGTCTGTGGGTTGGATGACACAGGTTGTGCCTGTCGATGTGTTTCAAAGCATGAAGTTGTGTGATGTTGTCTGTATCGGGACTGGGCCGGATGCCATAGGCCGTCGAGGGGCGCGAAACTGGCGTGTAAAGAAACATAGGCATGCGGTCAGGGGGAATTTAAAAAAAACGATACAAATCAAAGAGATAGGAAATGTTTCGGTATTTTGAAGCGTTGAATTGAGAACTTTGAGTTTACACATCTTAAACCATAACCTGCACTGACTGATCGATTTTTCCGTCAGCCGAAGCTGGCTGCGGGCGTCGACACAGGCTACGCAGGAGTATGGTGATGTCGGTTCAAGCAGGATTTCGAAACACATTCAATGGCAGCCCTTTCAAGGGGAAGTGCCCTGATGGCGCCCTTGCGCTTGTCGGGCATGCATCCCGTGTGATCGCTTGGGTGGGGGCCTGGTTGCTGTGCGGCGCTGCGGCTTGGGGGCAAGAAATACCCTGGCATTTGGGGCGTTTAGACGGCGCGCGGGCAGCGCCTGCGGCCATCAACACCGCAGGCCTTTTGCCTGGCCCCTACCCGGTGGTGGTGGCCGTGGTGGACAGTGGCGTGATGCCCGATCACCCCAGCTTGCAAGGCCGCTTATTGCCAGGGTATGACATGGTGTCTGCTCGCTTGAATTTGCGCAAAGTGCGCTCTGGCGATTACCGTCCCGATGACCGTGATGCGCGCTGTGGCAACCGCTTGTTTTCTGGCGCTTTTCGCCTGCATGGCACCGAGGTGGCCAGCCTGATCGCGGGCAATGGTGTGGACGGTGTGGTGGGGGTCAACCCCCAAGCGCACATCGTGCCGGTGCGTTTGTTTGGCGCCTGTGCGACATCACGCCAAGACTTGCTGGACGCCATTGCTTGGGCCGCAGGCTTGCCGGTCGCAGGCCTGCCTGAGAACCTCCACCCCGCGCGCGTCATCAATCTGAGTTTGGCGGGTGGATTTGCTGTGTGCGGACAGGATTTGCAAAACCTGATCCAGCGTGTGGTAGATAAAGACATCTTTGTCGTTGCCGCTGCAGGCAATCATTTCCACAAGCCTTTGCAAGAACCGGCCAATTGCCAGGGCGTGATTTCGGTCGGCGCATTGGATGCGCAAAACCAGATTGCGGCTTACTCCGCCTTAGATCCCCGTACCGTGTTGTACGCGCCCGGGGGCGGTCCGACGTTGTCGGGTGATGCACAGTGGTCGGTCAACAAACTCAAGGTGGCCAGTTACGAAGCCAATGTCTGGGGCACGGAACACCCCAGCGCACTTTACCGGGGTGTGGGCACCAGCTATGCAGCGCCCATCGTGGCAGGTTTCATCTCGCTGTGGTTGTCCTACGCGCCGGGCAAAAAGCCTGCCGACTTTTTGAATGAATTGGCCCGGTTTTCACGCCAGGTCGAGCCCTTGCCCGGTTGCCCCAACTGCAAGCCGCGCGGTTTGGCCAGTTTGCAGGGTATCAACAAGAGCGAGCCGACCCAGATTCAATAAAACGCCTGCAGCCCGGTTTGGGCGCGGCCCAAAATCAGGGCGTGCACATCGTGCGTGCCCTCGTAGGTGTTGACGGTTTCCAGGTTGATCATGTGGCGAATCACGTGGTATTCGTCGTGGATGCCGTTGCCGCCGTGCATGTCCCGCGCCATGCGGGCCACATCCAGCGCTTTGCCACAGCTGTTGCGCTTGATCAGGCTGATCATCTCGGGCACTGCTTTGCCTTCGTCCATCAAGCGGCCCACCCGCAGGCAGCCTTGTAAGCCGAGCGTGATTTCGGTTTGCATGTCAGCCAGTTTTTTCTGGATCAATTGGTTTTGTGCCAAGGGGCGGCCAAACTGCACCCGGTCCAGGGTGTACTGGCGGGCGCGGTGCCAGCAGTCTTCGGCTGCGCCCAAAGCGCCCCAAGCTATGCCGTAGCGCGCTTTGTTCAAGCAGCCGAACGGGCCTTTGAGACCGTTGACATTGGGCAGCAAGTTTTCGGCGGGCACGAACACCTCGTCCATGACGATTTCACCGGTGATGCTGGCGCGCAGGCTCATCTTGCCTTCGATCTTGGGGGCGCTCAATCCTTTCATGCCTTTTTCCAGCACAAAGCCGTGGATGGCCTCTTGCCCGCCGACCGAACCGTCGGCGTTTTCCAGCTTGGCCCAGACCACAAACACGTCGGCGATCGGGGCGTTGGTGATCCACATCTTGGCGCCGTTCAGAATGAAGCCGCCATCGACCGGCTTGGCACGGGTCAACATGCTGGCCGGGTCCGAGCCATGGTTCGGTTCGGTCAGGCCAAAACAGCCGACCCACTCGCCAGTGGCCAGCTTGGGCAGGTATTTCTGACGTTGGGCTGCATTGCCGTATTCGTTGATCGGGTGCATCACCAGCGAGCTTTGCACGCTGATGGCGCTGCGGTAGCCGCTGTCCACGCGCTCGACTTCGCGGGCGATCAGGCCATAGGCCACATAGCTCAGACCGGCGCAACCATAGCCTTCGATGGTGGAGCCCAAAAAGCCCATGGCGCCGGCCTCGTTCATGATCTCGCGGTCAAACTTTTCATGGCGCGCGGCCATCAGCACGCGGGTTTGCAAGCGCTCTTGGCAAAAGGTATGGGCGGCTTCGACGATGGCGCGCTCTTCGTCATTGAGTTGCTCGTTCAGCAAAAAAGCGTCGTTCCATTGGAAAGTCGGTTTCATCGGGGCTCCTGGGGAAATTAAGAGGAAGGCAGTGTTTCAATGGGCACCATTGTTGGCGCTCCATGAATAGTTGTCTAATATTGATTAACAATGTAGCGATATTAATTTTAAATCCATGGAATTCCGTCACCTGCGTTACTTTTTGATGTTGGCCGAAGAACTGCACTTTGGCCGGGCGGCGCAGCGTTTGTCTATTTCGCAGCCGCCGCTGAGTTTGAATATTCAGCAACTCGAAGCCTCGGTGGGCGCGCCATTGTTCAACCGCAACAGCCGGGGCGTGCAACTGACCGAGGCCGGGCGCGCCTTTGTACCCGCCGCCCGCGCCCTGTTGGCGCAGGCGGTGCAGGCGGCGCAAGACGCCCGTGATGTGGCACAGGGCCAGGCCGGCACCTTGCACATTGGTTTCGCCGGCAGCATGCTGTACTGCGGTTTGCCGCAAATTTTGGCGCGGTTTCAATTGGCCCATCCGCGCCTGCGTTTGGTGCTGCGCGAGCTCAGTTCCAGCGAGCAGCTGCCCGAGTTGGTGGGCGACCGGCTGGACGTGGGCTTTGTCCACACCACCCGGGTGCCGGCCGGATTCTCCCAGTTGCGGGTGGCCAGCCAGCCTTTTGTGGCCTGTGTACCGCAGGGCCATGCCCTGGCAGGTCAGCGCAGTTTGACGCTGGCGCAGCTGGCCAGCGAGGCGCTGGTGTTGGTGTCGCGCGCGGTCTCGCCCGACTACCACGAACGCATCGTGCAGCTGTGTGCCTCAGCCGGCTGGACCCCCGAGGTGCGGCACGAGTTGCAGCATTGGCTCAGCGTGGTGTCCTTGGTGTCGCAAGGCCTGGGCGTGGCCTTGGTGCCAGCCGCTTTGCAGCAATCCAAGCTGGCCGGCGCTTGCTTTGTGCCGATTGACGATTTGCACGTCCGCTACGACACGCATTGCCTGTGGCGCAGCGACCGCGACCAACAAGCGCTCAGCGCATTCACCCAGGCTGTGCAAGCGGTCACCTTAGACCCTGATAATGGCGTTTTGGGTTCCGCTTGAAAGACGCGCAATGATCGAAACACTGGTGTTAGGGGGTGGTTGCTTTTGGTGCACCGAGGCGGTGTATGTGCGCGTCAAAGGCGTGCTGGACGTGGAGTCCGGTTACTGCAATGGCCAAACCCTGCAGCCGACTTACGAGCAGGTGTGCAGCGGGCGCACCGGCCACAACGAGGTGGTCAAGCTGCAGTTCGACCCGGCGCAAGTGAGTCTGCGCGAGCTGCTGGAAATCTTTTTTGTGATCCACGACCCGACCACCCTGAACCGCCAAGGCAACGACCGTGGCACCCAGTACCGCAGCGGTATTTATGTCACCACGCCAGAACAAGGCGATGCGGCCAGGGCGCTGATCGACGAGTTGACCCAGGCGGATGCTTTTGACGGCGATGCCATCGTCACCGAGGTCTTGCCCCTGGCCAACTACAGCGCCGCCGAGGACTACCACCAAGACTTTTTCGAGCGCAACCCCGGCCAAGGTTATTGCTTGGCCGTGGCCGCGCCCAAGGTGAGCAAGTTCCGCAAAACCTTTGCCCGTTTGGCCAAGGACTGATGAACCCGAGCGCCCGCACTGTGATGGCCAATCGCCTGCTGCGGTGGCTTGGGCTCGGGCACGGGCAAAGTCACGGGCGCGGTGAGGCGATCGGCCACGGCGATTCAACGGCGTCAGGCCTGCAGCGTGTCCGCGCCGCTTGGGGCGTGTTGGCTTTGGCCCTGTCGTTGGCCTTGGTGTTATCGCCCTTGTTGTCGCGCATGCACCATGTGTTGCATCCCGGGCACGGCGTGGCTGTCATGTCGGTGCAGTCCCACACGGGCCCCGAGCTTGGGGCCGGCACAGCGCGTTCTGCGCTCGAGCGCTTGTTCGGCACCCACACCGAGGGTTCGCAGGTCTGCCAGTTGCTGGAGCACAGCCCCTGTGCCGATGGCGCTGCCCCCGCGCTGGCGCTGGATTTGTTGGATGTGCCCGCGTTGTCGGTGCCTTGCCCGTTCAATGCTTCGTGCGCGGCAAGTTTTGTCGCCTTCTTTCAAGCCCGCGGCCCTCCCGCCATCCTTTGAAGTTTTTTGACCTTCGCCCCGGAGTCTGACTCTGGTGCTGTGCGTTATTCATTTCACAGGATTTTCAATGCGGTTCATTTCTCGTGTCTGTATACGACCTCAGTTCATCGTTTCGGGCTTCGCTTTACTGCTGCTGGCTGGCGCTGTCCAGGCACAAAACACAGCGGTGTCAGAAATCATCATCACCGGCAATCCCTTGGCGTCTGAAGCGCGGCTCACGCCCGCCAGCAGCCTGTCAGGCCTGCAATTGCTCGAACGCGGCCAAAGCACCTTGGGCGAAACGCTGAACCAATTGCCCGGCGTCTCCAGCACCTACTTTGGGCCCAACGCCAGCCGCCCCATCATTCGCGGTTTGGACGGGGACCGCATCCGCGTGCTCAGCAACAGCTCCGCCAGCCTGGACGCCTCGGCGCTGAGTTACGACCATGCGGTGCCGCTGGATGTGTTGTCCACTGAGCGCATCGAGGTGCTGCGCGGCCCGGCGGCTTTGCAATACGGCGGCAGCGCGGTGGGCGGCGTGGTGAATGTGATCGACAACCGCATTCCCCGTGAAGCCATGAGCGGCGTGCTGGGCAAAGCCCAAGTTCAAGGGGGCACAGGCAACCACGAGCGCAGCGTGGCGGGTTTGCTGGAGTCCGGCAACGAACGCTGGGGCCTGCATGTGGACGGCTTTGAGCGCCGCAGCGGCGACGTCGCCGTGCCCGTGCGTTTGGCTTGCGACCCCGCCGGCGAAACCCTTTATGCCAAGCGCATTTGCAACTCCGCCAGCCAGTCGCGCGGGGGTGCCTTCGGAGCCAGCACCTTCTGGGACGCTGGCTACTTGGGTGCCTCGGTCGACACCTACCAAAGCGACTACGGCACCGTGGCCGAAGACCGGGTAAAGATCGGCATGACCAGCACGCGCTATGCCTTGGAAGGCCAGGTGCGCCATCTGCCGGGCATGTGGGAGAGCGCCAAAGCGCGCGTCAGCCAGACGGACTACAAGCACACCGAATTCGATGCGGGTCAGCCCGGCACCGTGTTTGCCAACACCGGTCAAGCGTTGCGCTTGGAAGTGCGCCATCGCGCCTTGCAAAGCTTGGGCGGCTGGCGCGGCGTGGTGGGTGTGCAAGCCGAATCGGCGCGGTTTTCGGCGGTGGGCGACGAGGCGTTCGCCCCTTACAGCCGGTCCACCAGCCAAGCCATTTTTGTGCACGAGGAACGGCCCGCTCCTTGGGGGCAGCTCCATGCAGGTGCGCGTTTCGAGTCGGTGCGGGTTCAGTCTTTGGGCAATCCGGCGCTGGACCGTTTTGAAGTGGGTACTCGCCAGTTCACGCCCTTCAGCATGGCGGTGGGCAGCTTGTTGAAACTGACACCTGCTTGGGGTGTGACGGGCAACGCCGCCATGACCCAACGCGCACCCAAAGACCATGAGCTGTATGCCAACGGCCCGCATTTGGCCACACATGCCTGGGAAGTGGGCAGCAGCAGCTTGGGGCTGGAAAAATCCACCAGCGTCGATCTGGGCCTGGACTGGAAAAACGGCCCGCACCGGATGACGGTGACCGCTTTTGCCAGCCAGTTTGCCAACTTCATTGGTTTGATGGGCACAGGGGATTTCAAAGATAAAGAGGGGAAAACGTTCTTGGGCAATGACCCCCTGGCATTGCCAGTGCAAAATTACCAAGGCGTCAAAGCCCGCTTTCAAGGCCTGGAGGCCAGTGGCTCGGTGCGCTTGTGGCAAGGGGAGTCCACGCTGGATTTGGCACTGCGCGCTGACACCGTGCGCGCTACCAACGAGACCACGGGCGAGCCCTTGCCGCGCATCGCACCTCTGCGTCTGGGTAGCACCCTGGCCTATGCCCAAGGGCCCTGGAATGCCAAGCTGGGCCTGGACTGGCACGCCGCGCAAAACCGGGTGCCTGCGGGCAACGTGGCCACCGTCGCTTACAGCTTGGTGAACGCCAGCGTGGCCTACCGACAAAAATGGGACGCCACAGCGCTGACTTGGTTTGCGCGCATCGACAACCTCACCGACAGCCTGGCCTACAGCGCCACCTCGATCTTGACCAGCACCGCCTTTGGCAAATCGCCGCTGCCCGGGCGCAGCTTCAAGTTGGGGGTTCAGGCCAGCTTTTAAAAAAGCAGGCTGCGCCGCAGGGGACTGCGCTACGTGGTTTCCGTGCTCAAAGGGCACCGACCGCACGGGATAATCAAGGCATGAACCTGGACCACCCCGTTATTTCCGCCATGCTGCCCGTGATCTTGTTGGTTATGGCGGGCTTTGCGGCAGGCAAGGGCGGTTTGGTGCGGCGCGAGTCTGTCAAAGACCTGACCAATCTGGTGTTTTTGGTGCTGTCGCAGGCGCTGCTGTTTCGCACCATGAGCAGCGTGCATTTGGAGCGCTTGTCCTTGCAGCCGGTGTTCGCGTATTTTGCATTGGCGGTGGTCTTGTTCTTGGTCATGCTGGTGTGCTACGGGCGCGATTCACGCGCCTCGGTCTTGGCGCTGGCCAGTATTTTCAGCAACACCGTGATGATCGGCGTGCCCTTGGTGGGCCTGGCCTATGGCCCTGAGGGGCAGGTGCTGTTGTTCACCCTGATTTCTTTGCATGCCTTGATCGTGCTCACTTTTGCCACCATCGTGTTGGAGTTGCAAATGGCCCATGAGCAAGCGCAAAGAGGTGGTACGCCTCGGCACATGGCGCGCACCGTGGGCCTGGCCATGCGCAATGCGGTCTTGCATCCGGTGCCTTTACCGATTTTGGCGGGTTTGCTCTATGCGCAAACCGGCTGGGGCTTGCATCCGGTGATTGACAAACCGCTGATGCTGATGAGCAATGCCTTTGGCCCCGTGGCCTTGTTGTTGGTGGGCATCACCTTGTCGCAGGCGCACATCGGCCATCACTTTGTCAGTGCACTCAAAATTTCACTCGTCAAAACCGTTGTGCATCCGGCCTTGATGCTCGGCGTCGGGTGGCTGTGGGGCCTGCGCGGCCTGCCCTTGTCGGTGATGGTGATGGCAGCGGCCTTGCCGGTGGGGGCGAACGTGTTTTTGTTCTCGCAGCGCTACGAGAAAGAAGAAGACGTGGTCACCGCCTCGGTCGCGCTGTCGGCGGTCATGGCCTTGCTCAGTGTCTCC
>CANGEE010000011.1 GCA_947452635.1 Comamonadaceae bacterium
ACCTTTGTGATCGGCAATGCCCACAAACTGTCACCTTCCTTGTTCTCGCCCGGCAACTCGATTGCGTCGACCTTGGCCAACGAGTTTGGCGAAGCGGAGCCCGGCTTGCATTACTCCTCTTTGTTTGCTTTGGGTTTGGCCTTGTTCATGATCACCTTGATCGTGTTGTCACTGGCCAAATGGATGCTGCTGCGCGCTGAAGCCAAGAAAGGCATGAAGTCATGAACACCCCCACGCAGTTCGATGCCGGCATTTACCGCAGCCGCAAAATCAAAAGCAATATCGGCATCTTTTTATCGATGGCCGCCATGGCCCTGGGCCTGGTCTTTTTGCTGTGGATTTTGAGCATCTTGATGTTCAAGGGGTTTTCTGCCCTGAACCTGGGCATGTTCACCCAAAGCACACCGGCGCCCGGATCAGACGGCGGCGGTTTGCTCAACGCCATCGTGGGCAGTTTGATGATTGTGGGCAGCTGCACCTTGATCAGCACACCGATTGGCGTGATGGCCGGCATTTATTTGTCCGAGTACGGCGATCGCAGCAAATTCGCCGCTGTGACGCGGTTTGTGAACGACATCATGTTGTCGGCCCCCTCCATCGTGGTGGGGCTTTTCATCTACGCCATCGTGGTGGTCAACGCCAAACACTTTTCGGGTTGGGCGGGCACTTTGGCCTTGGCCTTGATTGCCATTCCGGTGGTGGTGCGCAACACCGAAAACATGTTGCGGCTGGTACCAGTGAGCTTGCGTGAAGCGGCGTTTGCCTTGGGTGCGCCCAAGTGGAAGGTCTCGACCACGGTGGTGCTCAAAGCCGCCCGCAGCGGCGTGATGACCGGTTTGCTGTTGTCCCTGGCCCGCGTCAGCGGCGAGACCGCGCCCCTGTTGTTCACCGCTTTGAACAACCAGTTTTATTCCACCAACATGAATGCACCCATGGCCAATCTGCCTGTGGTCATTTACCAGTTTGCCATGAGCCCCTATGAAAACTGGGTGAACTTGGCGTGGGGCGGTGCCCTGTTGATCACCTTGACGGTCTTGGGCCTGAATATCTTGGCCCGTGCGGTCTTCAAAGAGAAAGTTGCAGTTTGAACATGAATACAAATACGCCAGCTTCCCCCGCGCACAACGTGCTCGAAATTCGCAATTTGAATTTCTATTACGGTGCTTTTCAAGGCCTGAAAAACGTCAATTTAGACATCAAGGCCAACACCGTGACCGCCTTCATCGGCCCGTCCGGTTGCGGCAAGTCCACCTTGCTGCGCACCTTGAACCGCATGTACGACCTGTACCCCGGTCAACGTGCTGAAGGGGAGATCAATTTCAATGGCGAGAACATTCTCAACCCGAAACAAGATTTGAATTTGCTGCGCTCACGCATTGGCATGGTGTTCCAAAAGCCCACGCCGTTCCCGATGTCGATTTACGACAACATCGCTTTCGGTGTGCGCCTGTATGAAAACCTGTCCAACAGCGACATGGACGACCGGGTCGAATGGGCTTTGCAAAAAGCCGCCATCTGGAACGAAGTCAAATCCAAACTGAACCAAAGCGGTTTGTCCTTGTCGGGCGGCCAACAGCAGCGCCTGTGCATTGCGCGCGGGATTGCGGTCAAGCCTTCGGTTTTGTTGCTGGACGAGCCCACCTCCGCGCTGGACCCGATTTCCACCGGCAAGGTGGAAGAGTTGGTGCACACCCTCAAGAGCGAGTACACCGTGGTGATCGTCACCCACAATATGCAACAAGCCGCACGCGTATCGGATTACACCGCCTACATGTACCTGGGCGAGTTGATTGAATACGGCCAAACCGAATCCCTGTTCATGAAGCCCACCCGCCAAGAAACCGAAGATTACATCACCGGCCGTTTCGGCTGATCTGAAAGCGCACCATGGAAAAACACATCTCCAGCCAATTTGATGCCGAACTGACCCATGTCTCCAGCCGCGTGTTGGAGCTCGGGGGTTTGGTCGAAGCGCAAATCCGCCACGCCGTGTATTCACTCTCGCAATTCAGCACCGAAGTGGCCGAGCAGGTGATCGCCACCGAGGCGCAGGTGAACATGATGGAAGTGGAGATCGACCGGGATCTGTCCTCCATCATCGCCCGCCGTCAGCCCACAGCGATCGATTTGCGTTTGCTGATCGCCATCTCCAAAACCACGGCGAATTTGGAGCGCGCGGGCGACGAGTCCGAAAAAATCGCCCGCATGGTCAAAGCCATCGTCGCCAGCGGCGCGGCCCGCTCCTTGCCCTCGTCCGAGTTGCGTGTGGCGGCCGATCTGGCTTCGGCCTTGCTGCGCAAAGCCCTGGATGCGTTTGCCCGTTTGGACGTGACAGCGGCCATCAGCATCTTGAAAGAAGACGATTTGATTGATGCCGAGTTCGATGGTTTCGTGCGCAAACTGGTCACCTACATGATGGAAGACCCTCGCACCATCTCGGCCAGCCTGGACTTGCTGTTCATTGCCAAAGCCATTGAGCGCATTGGCGACCATGCCAAAAACATCGCCGAATTCATCATCTACGTGGTCAAGGGCGCCGATGTGCGCCATACCGCATTGTCTGAAATTGAATCTTTCGTCAAATGAAAACACTGCCCCGCATCTTGATTGTCGAAGACGAGCCGGCGATCGCCGAGTTGATCGCGGTGAATCTTCGGCACAACGGATTCCAACCCATTTGGGCGATGGACGGTGAAACCGCCCAACGCGAGCTCGATGATGTGTTGCCCGATGTGATCTTGTTGGACTGGATGCTGCCGGGCGAAAGTGGTTTGACCTTGGCGCGCAAATGGCGCGCTTCACCACGGACCAAAACTGTGCCGATCTTGATGCTGACGGCCAGGGGCGATGAGCCCGACCGTGTCGCCGGTTTGGATGCGGGTGCGGACGACTACATCGTCAAACCCTTTTCCACCAAAGAACTGTTGGCCCGCATTCGCGCGGTGCTGCGCCGCCGCGCGCCCGAGCAGGCCGGCGGTGCGGTGCGTTTAGGTGATCTGATGCTGGACGCCGACACCCACCGTGTCAGCTACCAGGACCAGTTGCTCAAAGTCGGCCCCACCGAATTCAAACTGCTGCACTACATGATGACCCATGCCGAGCGGGTGCACAGCCGAGGCCAGTTGCTGGACCGGGTTTGGGGCGATCATGTGTTCATTGAAGAACGCACGGTGGACGTGCACGTCAAACGCCTGCGCGAGTCCTTGGGCGAAGCCGGTGTGATGGTCGAAACCGTGCGTGGGGCTGGCTACCGGATGACCAACACCCCGCTGGCCGCGCCGCAATTGAAATCTGCCTGAGTTGCACTGAACGCGTCCCCTTCTTCGGATATCCTTGAGCGATGCTGTCGCGCTTGCTGTTTGCCCTGTTTGTCCTCTTGGTCACGATCACCTGTGGTTACTGGTTGCATGGTGCGACGGGTGTTTGGATGGCCGCCGTGGGGGTATTGGCCGGATTCCTGTTCAACGACTACGAAAAAGGCCACCGGTTGGCGCGTTGGTTGCGCCTGGACGATCCGAAGGCCGAAGCCTCTTTGACGGGGTTTTGGGGGGAGTTGGTGGACCGCATCCGCAGAGGCTACAAAACGCGCGATCAACTGGCGGTGCGCAACCATCTTCGGCTGCAAGAATTTTTGTCTGCGATTCAGGCCTCTCCCAACGGGGTTTTGCTGCTCGACCCTGAAGGCCGCATTGAATGGTGTAACCAAACAGCGGCGGCGCACCTGGGCCTGCATGAGCAGCGCGACCTGGGCCAGCATATCGTCAATTTGGTGCGGGACCCGGCCTTTACCCGTTATGTGGCCCAAGGCGACTTCAGCAGCGAAGTCATCATCGAGGGCCGATCGCACTCGCTGTCCCAATCGTTGAAACTGCAGGCGCAATTACACCCCTACGGTGAGGACAAGAAATTGCTCCTGACCCGCGACATCACAGCGCGGGCCCAAGCCGACCAAATGCGGCGTGATTTTGTGGCCAATGTCTCGCATGAAATTCGCACGCCTCTGACGGTTTTGGGGGGTTTTGTGGAGACTTTGCAATCCCTGCCTCTGAGTGCAGAGGAACGGCAAAAATACTTGGATTTGATGGCGGTGCAGGCCACCCGCATGCAAGGCTTGGTCAGTGACTTGCTGACTTTGTCGCAACTCGAGGGCAGTCCGCCCCCGCCGGTGACCGAGTCGGTGGACCTGAAACCGCTGATGGCGCAAGTCAAATCCGATGCACTCTCGCTCTCGGCGATGCAAGGTGATGATGTCCACCCGGTCCACAGCTTGACATTCGACTTGCCCGATCAGTTGCAGCTCTTGGGCTCACGGGCCGAAATCCACAGTGCAGTGTCCAATTTGGTCAACAACGCGGTGCGTTACACCCCTGTGGGTGGCACCATCGGTGTGGCTTGGGCTATGGACGACGAGGGGCAAGCCTTGTTTTCGGTGAAAGACAATGGGGTGGGGATTGCTGCGGAACATTTGCCACGTTTGTCAGAGCGGTTTTACCGGGTCGATCGCAGCCGTTCACGCGAGTCCGGCGGGACCGGTTTGGGCTTGGCCATCACCAAACACATCGCCCAGCGCCACGGTGGCAGCTTCCATGTGCAAAGCACCTTGGGCGAAGGGTCTTGTTTCTCATTGGCATTCCCCAGTCAACGCGTCAAATGGGCAGCCCCAGGCGCGCCCAAACCGGCCCTCTAAAGCGCCAGTCCAGCTGTCGGCGCAGCACCGCATCGCCTCACGCTGTGGGGTGTTGGCGTGAGAAATATCCCATGGCTATCTGATGGCGGGGTGTCCCCTCGCTCAACGCCCGCCGATGGGGGTCAGGCCATGGCGCGACGGCACGCCGTCACAAAAAATTCATGAAAATGCCGTCTTGGTGACTTGATTGGTTTTTACAGTTGTGGCAGTTCAAAGGGTCTTCACGCTCTTTTTTCTTTCCAAACTCCGCTGTACACCATCATGCTCAAAACTTCTTCACCCCGGCCCAATCGTCTGGCCCACCTGGTTTCTTTGGCTTTGCTCTCTTTGGCCTCAACGCCTTACGCACAGGCGCAAAATGCGCCTGCTGTGGATCTGGGCACGATTGGCGCCACCACCGCCGCCGGTGCTTTCCGCCCAGATGAAGCCATCAAAGGCACTGCAACGGCTGTTGCACCCACACAATCGAGCCTGCAAGCGACGCAGCCCCAGTCCATCATCACCCGTGAATTCATGGACTTGTCTGTGGCACCCACAGCCGAGTTCACGCGGATTGTCGGCATTGCCCCGAGCTTGTCGGGTGACTCGGCCAACGGCCCAGGCCTGAGCGAGACCAAAATCACCATGCGTGGTTTGCCCGATGGTTACTACAACGTGACCTATGACGGCATTACTTGGGGCGACACCAACAACCCTACACACCATTCCACCTCGTTCTTTCCTGCCTCCACCATCGGCGGTGCCGTGGTCGAGCGCGGCCCCGGTAAAGCCAGTGATCTGGGCTACGCGACATTCGGCGGCTCCATCAATTTGTACTCGAAGAAGCCTTCGCAAGAGCAAGTCTCCAGCGTGGCCACCACGGTGGGCACCTGGAACACCCGCTTGTACACCGCTGCCTATGAGAGCGGTCGCTTGGCCAACTACGGCGACGCCACTGTCCAGCTCAATTACCAGCACATGTCGTCAGACGGTTATTTGTCTTACAGCCCGGTCAAAGGCGATAACTTCACTGCCAAATTTGAACGTCCAGTGGGTGACTCCACTTTGATGACGGCCTTCATTTCCATCAATAAAAACAACTATTTCCAGTCTGATGTCAGCAAAGGCGTGACCTTGTCTCAGGTGGCTGCCTTTGGGAAGAATTTCCAGCTGAACAATGACCCCAAAAGCATGAATTATTTTGGATATGCATCGGCATACAAAAATACCGACTTCAACTATTTGCGCTTCAGAACCGATTGGGGCAATGGCTGGAACACAGACAACAACCTGTACACCTATTCTTACGAAAACAACACCTTGTCGAGCTCCGTGGGTTCCTGGACAGGGACGACCCCGTTAACGGCCGATCCACGGCACACCTCGACGGCAGCTTGGGTGAACAGCACCAAGGGTTTCATTGCGGCCACAGCCAATACCGGCAATATTCCTGGGTACGACAAACTCAATGCATACCGCGTGGTGGGCGACAGCTTCAAGGCCACCAAAAATTACGACTCAGGTGTGATGCGCGTGGGTGTGTGGGTAGAGAAGGCCGATACCAAGCGCCATTTGTATGATTTAGACTTGACCACCATGCTGCCCAACCGGGTGGAGAGTGTGCAAAACGCCAATTTGCTGCCCGGTACGACCCGTCCCTTGGACAGTGTGAGCTATGACCAGCACTCCACCATCCAATCGGTACAACCTTTTGTGGAGTACGAATGGGCGGCAGGCAATGGCACCACCATCACGCCAGGTTTGAAATACCTGAACATCAACCGCTCCGTTGATGCCAATGTGCAGGCCACGACCCGTGTGCCGGATCACACCTCGCTGACTTACACCGATTCACTGCCCTTCTTGACCGTGAACAAGAAGCTCAATGACGGACTGGCAGCTTATGCGCAGTACGCCAAAGGCTTCTTGATTCCGGATCTGAACACCTTCTATGTGGCCAACGCTGCCAAAAACAGCACCGATCCCCAAAAAACAACCAACTACCAAGTCGGTATCGTGGGGCAGTCTGACAAGTTCACATGGGACTTGGATTTGTACCGCATAGACTTCACGAACAAGGCCGTCACCGATCCTGTTCTGAAAGACCGTTTCATCAACGTCGGCGGTGTGCGTTACCAAGGTGTTGAGGGTCAAATGACCTACGTCTTGGGTGGCGGTTTTGCTTTGTACGCCAACGGCTCGGTCAACAGTGCCATCGTCAACGACACCAACAAGGAAACCACTGCCGCGCCAACCATGACGGCTGCCTTGGGTGCCCTGTACAGTGCCGGCCCATTGTCAGGCTCGTTGATCATGAAGCGCGTGGGTTCGACCCGTCAGCAGTTGTACAGTGCCGCCTCGTCCGCGCCTGCGGTCATTGCAGCGGCGGATGCGGCGTTCGACTACTACAAAACCAAGGCCTACAACAACTTAGACCTGGGCGTGGCTTACACCATGAAGGACGTGGGCTCGTTTGGTAAGGCGCTCAAGCTGCAGTTGAACGTGTTCAACTTGCTCAACAGCCAAGAAGTCACTGCCATTGCCCCTGGCTCTACGACCGCATTGGACGGGTATACATTCCAAGCGCCTCGCAGCATGCAAGTTTCAGCCAAACTGGACTTCTGAGCATGACACCCAGCAAGCTGTTTGAATTGGCCAACGCCTCCGGTGGCACGCTGTACCTGATGGCTTTGCTCATGCTGGTGGCCTTGACGGTCATCATCGAGCGAAGCCGCTATCTGTCCAAAATGCAACAAGACGGTGACAGCCTCATCGACTTGTTGCACGACGGCTCGGCGATGGACCATGAGGTGCTGGTGAAGGCTTTGCAGCAGTATGAAAATTTGCCGCATGCCAGCGTGGTGCACGCTTCGCTGATCGAGCCTGATACTTCTGAGCGGGATGTGTGTGCTGGCCATTTGGAAGAAGCCATCATGCGCGAAGTGCCCACCTTGGACCGCTCCTTGTGGGTGCTGGACACGGTGATCACTTTGGCGCCGCTGCTGGGTTTGTTTGGCACCATCATTGGCATGTTCGGTGCATTTTCGGTGCTGGGCGATGTGCAAAATGGCGCCAGCCAGGTGACGGGCGGCATTGCCGAGGCCTTGATTGCCACGGCTTCGGGCTTGTTGATTGCCATGGTGGGTTTGGTCTTCTTTAATTGGCTCAACACCAAGGTGCGCATGATCGTGCACCAAATGGAAATCATCAGGGTCATGATTTTGAATCGTCGCTTTGGTCGCCATCAGCCCGCAGGTACCCGTGCGACTTTGAAGGCCGTTTGAGATGCGCTACTTTGAAACGCGCAAGGCGCGGATCGAGATCATTCCGATGATCGACATCATGCTGTTCTTGTTGGTCTTTTTCGCCATGATGACTTTGCGCATGATTCCCACCTCCGGCCAACTCAGCAAGTTGCCGACCAGCAGCACGGCCACTGCGATTCCGCCTCCGAAGCTGATGGTGGAAATTCGCGCCAACGGTCAGTTGTTGGTCGAAGGCCATGACGCCGAGCCTGCGGACATTACCGCCTTGGTCAAAGCACGTGATCCTGCCAATTTGGCTGTGACCATTGCCGGCAGTGACGATGCGTCCATGCAGTATTTGATGAAGGCGGTGGACGCGGTTCGCTTGGGTGGCGCCACCCAGATTGGCTTGGCGGCCAAACAGGTGCCGCGTTGAGTGTCACTTTGAACAGCCTGCCTGTGTGGGTGCCCACCTCCAAAAGTACGCCGGCGAAAGGCCTGTGGGCCTCGTTCGGCTCTGCGTTGCTGCTGGAGTTGGGCCTGGTGGGGGCGGTCATGGTGTGGGTGCTGCTGCATCCGCCGCAAGAGTTACAGCAGGTGATGCCTTTGGTGATGTCCATGTTGGATACACCTCGCGTGGACAAACCTGCGCCACCCAAACCCCCTGAGGTCAAGCCCCCGCCGCAGGCGGCCAAAGTGGCACTCGCCCCGCCCAAACCACAAGCCCCGTCCACGCCCGAAGTGCGCCCTGTGCAAGACATGGCCCCGCCCGTCGTGGCACAAGCGACCGCTTTCTCTTCACCGGTGGCCGCCTCGGCAGCCCCGAGCGTGCCCCCGCCTGCCATCGTGCCCCCGCCTGCACCCTCGGTCGATCCCGCACTGGCCTACTACGGCAAATTGACAGCGGCCGTTCAAGCCGCTTTTGTGGTGCCAGGTCCTGCCTCTGCACTGGGGTTCAAAGGTCGGGCCCGGGTGGAGTTTCACTTGCGCGATGGCGTGGCCAGCAACGCCAAAATCATCCAGCCCAGTGGCCTGGGCGCTGTGGACCGAGCCGCGCTCAAAGCGGTCGAGGCCGCAGCCTATCCCGCTCCCCCGTCAGCCTTGGCGGGAAAAGAGGGCGTTTACCAAATTTGGGTTGCTTGTTTTTAATCCCTGGTTCCACTCCATCCAAGGCCATCATGAGAAACTTTTTGTCACGTGCGCTGGCTGTGTGCAGCCTGTTGGGGGCATGCCATGCGGTTCAAGCCGAGCCGCAGGCGCTGGCGTCTGTGTACACGGTGCAAGCGCCGCAGGGGCAATGGGTGGTTCGTGCACTGACCCATGCGACACATTGCCCTGGGATTGCATGGGACGGTCAGCCCCCTGTCGCCATGCACTTGCGCGCTGCGCAGGGTACTGTGGCGGTGCGCCGTGACGCTGCACAAGCCGACAGCAAACCTGCAATTTTCGATGTCACGAGCTGTGAAGCCACTTGGCCGGCCCATGCGCAATCGGCCCGCATTGAGGGCCAAGCGGTCCCCGCACCGCCCAAGCAAATTGAGCGTATCTTGATCGTGGCCGATACAGGGTGCCGGTTGAAAGCCTCAGAAAATGCCTTCCAAGCATGCAACGATGCCGATCAATGGCCTTTTGCGCAAATCGCCCAAAGTGCAGCGCGGCTGCAACCTGACTTGGTGGTGCATATCGGTGATGTGCATTACCGTGAAAGCCCATGCCCCGCAGGAAATACGGGCTGCGCACAGGCCACTTGGGGCTATGGTTGGGATGCCTGGCGCGATGATTTTTTCAAACCCGCAGCGCCTTTGCTGGCGCGCGCGCCTTGGTTGTTTGTGCGGGGTAACCATGAGTCGTGCTTCCGTGCTGGGCAAGGGTGGTTTCGTTTCTTGGATGCGTTGCCTTGGACCGACCAACGCAATTGCAACACGCCAGACAATGATGCGGATGGTGATTTTTCAGAGCCGTTTGCAGCGATGATTTCAGACAGTGCCCAGTTCATTGTGTTTGATTCATCCAAGTCCAGTGGCAAAGCTTATGCGCCTACAGACCCTGCATTTTTAAAGTACCAGAAGCAACTGCAAGCTGCGGCTGAGTTGACGACGCACAAAGCGCAGAATTTTTTTATCAATCACCATCCTTTGTTGGCTGCTGCTCCCAGCAAAGACCCTCATCATTTCAAGGCTGGCGGCAGTGCGGGTCTGCAGTCGGTGTTCGAGACCCTTGAGCCCGACCGCCTGTTTCCGCCCGGTGTGACGGTGGCCATGCACGGCCATGTGCATGTGTTTGAAGCCATCAGCTTTCAGTCGAATCACCCGGTCTCATTGGTCATGGGTAACTCCGGCTCCTTGAACGAAGGGCAGGCGCCTCATGTGATCAAACCCACGGACCGCATTTACAAAAATGCGGTGGTGAGCAACTACGCGGCACGGTCTGAGTACGGCTTTGCCACCTTGGATCGAAGCGTCAAAGCAGGGCAGGCGTCATGGCTTTTGACCGAATACACCCCGCAAGGCCAGCCCGTGATCCGTTGCCATGTCCAAAATGGCAAGAGCGATTGCCAATGAAATACATCGGTTCAAAATGAATACCCCGTTGAACGCTGCTTACGATCGCCGAACGGTTTGGTTGCATTGGTGGGTGGCTTTTCTGATTGTCGGTTTGTGGATTGCTGGCCAGTGCATCAACTGGATGCCGCGCGGTACACCCAAAATCATGTTTCGCAGTGCGCACATTGCCGTGGGGGTGGTGTTGGCGCTGTTTTGGCTGTACCGCATTTACTGGCGCGCTTTTCGCGGTGTGAAGCTCCCCACCCTGGACCTCAGTCGGTTGAGCCGCTTCAGCCGTGTTTATCACCAAGGGCTGTATGTGCTGATCGGCATTCTCTTGCTGTCTGGCCTGGCTGCTGTCTGGATTCGTGGCGATAATTTGTTTGAGTTGTTCATCGTCCCGGCCTGGGATCCTGGCAACAAAGAACTGCGGCGCAGCGCAGTGCAATTGCACGAATGGCTGGCCAATGGGCTGCTGGCGGCTGCTGGACTGCATATGCTGGCGGCCTTGTGGCATCACTGGAAACGCCAGGATGGGCTGCTGCATCGCATGTGGCCAACACGTCTGTCCCAGCGCGCCATGTCACCAAGCTTTCATGACCAGTAGGCATGCTGGTCACTGCAGCAATTGGCTGCGGATCTGAAGGAGCTTTGATGACCCATGAACACACCCGCGTTCCTGAAAACCAAGCTGATGAGGCTTTGCTGAGCGATCACTTCGAAGACGATGAGATCGAAACCTTGGCCGACTACCACCGGATGGCGTCTTTGCACTATGCACAAGCCGCCAAGCACCACACCTTGGCGGCTGACGCCGATGACCATGGCCACGAAGAGTCACGCAATTCGCATGCCTTTTTGGCGTATCGTCACCAATTGGTGGCCAACCAGTATGCAGAAATTGCCGTGATTGAGAGCGACGATTTGGGCGAAGAAGTGGAAGTTTCAGCTCAAGCAGAGCACGCCGCTTGAGCCACTGCACGCGCTGAGTTTTATGCCTCCGCAAAGCATCTTTGGATGCTTTGCGGAGGTTCACATTGACCTACAGGTTGTTTGAAATTGAACCGATTGATTGCACGTGTTCTGACGTATTTCTTGATTTCCAGTTTGCTCCTTGTCTTTCCGCTTTTACCGCTGTTCGCTGCGCTGGTCTTTTGGCGAATCCACTTTCTCACGGACTACCTGCAGACCCTTAAGAACACCGCCATTCACATGCGCGCCATGCTGGAAGGCCCTGCGATTCATTACTTTGCCGATGTGATGGGACGCGCCCATCAAGTGCCACAGGCCATGGGCGGCAGTTGTGTGCAGTGCGGCAATTGCTGCATGGACAAGCGCTGCATGTTTTTGCAGCCCATTCAAGACGGCCGCTTTCAATGCGGTATTTACCATTCGCCGCTGCGCCGCTTTTCCAATTGCGGCTCTTTCCCGCTCAATGCCTACGACATCGAGCGCTATGAATGTCCCAGCTACTTTGTGATTCAGGTGATGTCCAGCTCACCTGAATCACAGGGGCATTAGCCTTTATTTGGCGCGCAGAAACTCCGCCACTTCCAATAACACCATCTCGTTGTCATCGGCCTTGTTGGGCAGGCGGCTGCTGGAGAAGGGCAGGTTGTTGTCGTTGCCGACCACGATGTGCTTGGCGTCAACCACGTCCACGTTTTCGATGGTGAAGAAGGGGAAGGTCAGGACACCGTTGTCCAAAGGTTTGCGCGCCAGTTTGTGCGGATCAGCGATGTTCATCAGGTCGATGTAGCCGATCTTGCGCACCGGCCCGCCCACGTTGTTCTCGCTCAATTCGATTTTGTAGACGCGTTTGAATTTCGCCAGGTCATGGAAACAATCTTTGCGTTGTTGCCCTGCGGGGCAGGCATTGGCGGCGGTGCCCTCGCCGTTGTCACGCTCGATGATCAGGCCTGTGGTGCTGTCAATCATGTTGAAGTCACCGATCGCGTGGGTGTTGGCTTCCAGCACGTACTTCCAGTGGCGACCGGTCCATTTTTCGGACGCCACATCAAACTCCAATACGCGCAGGTACTGCTTGCCGTCCAGGTTTTCAAACGATTTGGCGGCATCGTTCCAAACCGGCCCTTCCAGCAAGGGATACAACTTGCGGCCGTCTTTGGAGGACGCCATGCCCTCAAAACCTTTGGAGCGGCGAATTTCAAACTTGGTCAGATCGGCGGGAAAGCCAGGTGTCGTGACGGCAGGGTGGTCGGGGGAGCGCACCACGTTCCCATCCACCAGGGTTTCGAACACGGCCAACACTTTGCCTTTCAAGTCGGCCTTGATCAGGTAGGGGCCAAATTCGTCGCCGATCCACAGGTGCTGGCCGACGATTTGGAAGCTCTCGGTGTCAAAGTCTGAGCCCGTCAAATAGCGCTCAGGCGTGCCTTCATGAACGATGCGAAAGGGCACTTTTTGATCCGGGTCGTGCAAAAAGGTGGTGGCCAAGCGGGTGAATTGACCGGTTTTGAAATCGATCGTGTAGTGGTTCAGATACAGCATGAAATCGGGTGAGTTGGCTTTAGAGCCTGCACCGTTGTCGGTCAGCACCCAAAAAGAGCCGTCGCTCATGCGCTGAATGCCCGAGTGACCTTGCTGCGGTTGGCCATCGAAAGGCAAAAACACGCCTGTGGGTCGGCCGGCCGACAAGCCCTCGACGCTGGCCAACTTCGCAACGCGCTGGCCGGTGGTGAATTTGCCGCTGGACTTCACATCGGCCGGTGCATCGGCCGGCGCGGCCAAGTAGGAGGCGGCAGGCAACAGGGCGTGACCGGCCAGGGTCGCGGGATAGGCGCTTTGTGCTTGGGCAACGCTGGCAGCCATGGTCAGCCCCAACAGGCTGGCACCGACGCGAAAAGAATGAGACATGCGAGTTCCTTTTTGTGAGCATGCAGAGACCACCCATGGCGTCTGCTGGCTTTCATTCTTGGTCGCTTTCATGACAATGTGATGGAACAAAAATGTCATTTTCAAGTTGGTTTTAATGAAATTTTCACAATGAACGGTTAAGTTCAAAGATCTTTTTCAAAGCGGCTGCACGCAGTCTGTCGCCTTCATCGCATGTTGTTTTCGAATCGTGTTGTGTCCTTGCTTGTGATGGCCTTGGCGCTGTGTGCATTGCCCGCTTGTTCTGTGCGGCATCACTTGTTACAGCAAGCCGCAGACGAGCTGTCGCAAACTTCGATGGAAGAAGAGGACATGGGCTTGGCGCGTGAAGCCAGTGCGCTCTACCTCAAAGTCTCAGAGGGTTTGCTGCGCGCATTGCCCACGCATTGGGGCTTGTCCCAGGCCGTGACCAGTGGGCTGACGCAATACGCTTATGCTTTTTTATCGCTCGAAGCTGACCGCGTGGAGTCTCGCGATTTGCAGCAAGCGCAGGTCTTGCGTGAGCGTGCGGCGCGCATGTACGAACGCGCCAAAATTCAAGGACTGCGCACCTTGGAAATGAATGTCGCCGATTTACGCCTGGCCTTGTCGTCGTCCTCTGTCAAGGCATCAGCCCCTTTGCCGTTGCAAGCGGTGGGCTTGGCCTATTGGACGGCCGCGGCCTGGGGCGGACAAATTGCTTTGTCCACCGACTCCCCTGAAGTGGTGGCCGATTTGCCTATGGCTGCCGCCTTGGCGCACAAAGCTTGGCTGACCCAGCCTGGCTACGGCGAAGGCGCATTGGCCAGTTTGATGGGCACTTTGGAGTTGGCCAGGCCCAACGGTTCGCGCGAGCGGGCTTTGCGCTATTTCGATCAAGCCATTGAAGTCAGCCAGGGGCTGACGCCAGGCCCTTGGGTGGCCAAGGCCGAGGGCTGGGCGGTGGACCAACAAGATCGACCTGCCTTTGAAGCAGGGTTGAACAAAGCCATCGCGGTGTCCAAAGGCAAACGCGACCTGGCCAGTCAGATCATGCGCGAACGCGCTCAGTGGCTGCTCAGCCAAGTCGACACTCTTTTTTAAAGGTCAAATTATGTGGATGAATGCCAGCGCCAAGCGCAGGGTGATGGTGGTGGGTGCCTTGCTCAGTGGCTTGCTGCAGCCCATGGCGTGGGGGGCTGAAAAGCAATTGCGCATTGGCAGTTTGGTGCCCAAAAATTCGGTCTACCACCGCCAGCTGCTGGAGCTGGGTGAGGTCTGGAAAAAAGGGCAAGACGGTGCGCCCAAGTTCAATGTCTACACCGATGGCAGCCAAGGCGGGGAGGCCGAGATGACACGGCGCATGCGCATTGGCCAACTCCAAGGGGCTTTGTTGTCGGTGGTGGGTTTGCGCGAAATAGAGCCCAGTGTGGCCGCGCTGCAAGCCATGCCCTTGCTTTTCAAGACCTGGGAGGAGGTGGACTATGTGCGCGAAAAAATGCGCCCCGCCATGGAAAAGAAATTTGCCGACAAAGGCTTTGTGGTCTTGTCTTGGGGCGATGCGGGTTGGGTGCGGTTTTTTTCCAAAGAGCCTGCTGCGCGGCCCGACGACTACAAGAAGATGAAGTTCTTTGCTTGGGGCGCCGAAGCCGATCAACAAGCCATCATGAAAAGTCTGGGTTATACCCCCGTGCCCTTGGAGCCTACCGACATCTTGCCTGCGATCCAAACCGGCATGATCAGCGTGGTCCCTTCCACCCCTTATTTCGCGTTGGCCACGCAGATTTACAACACCGCGCCCTATATGCTGGAAATCAACTGGGCACCGATTGTGGGCGCTTTGGTGGTGACGCAAAAAACCTGGTCTGAAATGTCCCCCGAACTGCAAGTCGCCCTGCGCAGCGCCAGCGAAAAAGCCGGTGGGGTGATTCGCGCCCAAGCCCGCAAAGAGGTGGACGAAGCGGTGGACGCGATGAAAAAGCGCGGGCTGAAAGTCACCACCCCGACCCCTGCGCAAATGCAGGAGTGGAATGCACTCGCCGACAACCTGTACCCGCGCATACGTGGCAGCATGGTGCCAGCCGATACCTTTGACGAGGTGATGCAGCATTTGAAAACCTACCGCGCCGGGCACGCCAAATGAACAAGCTGTGGGCGTCTGCAGCGCACAGGGTTGGGGCCATGGACGGGGTGATCGCCGGTGTGGCTTTGGTGGCGATGGCGCTGATTCCGATGGTGGAGATGGTGCTGCGGCCCTGGCATGGCCAAGGCATTGAGAACGCTGCTGTCTTGGTGCAACACCTGGGCTTGGTGCTGGCCATGATGGGGGCGGTGGCGGCGCAGCGCCACGGGCACTTGTCCAGCCTGAATCTGTCTGTAAGCAAGCACCCCCGAATGCAACTGGGACTGCGTGCGTTCAGCCTGATGGGCGCTGCGTTTTTAAGCGGCATGCTGTGCGCTGCGAGTTGGACTTTGGTGGCCAGTGACATGGCGGCTGCGCCGACCTTGGCCTATGGCGTGCCGCTGTGGTGGGTGCAAGCCTTTTTGCCTTTGGGTTTTGGCATCTTGGCCCTCAAGATGGGTTGGCAAAGTGCGCAGACTGTCTATGGGCGCGCTGCGGCAGCGGTGATTTGGCCCTTGTGGGGCGGCTGGTTGGCTTGGACCGTGGATGTGCAGGCCCTGCCCTTGCCTTTAGGGGGGCTGCTGCTTTTGGCTTTGTTGTTCAGCGGCGCGCCCATTTTTGCCGTGCTGGGTGGCTTGGGTCTGTTGCTGTTGGGGCATGAGGGTTTGCCTTTGGCCTCTTTGGCGCTGTCGCATTACCAAATCACCGTCAACCCTTCTTTGCCAGCACTGCCATTGTTCACTTTGGCCGGTTTGGTGTTGGCCAAAACCCAGGCTTCGCAGCGTTTGAGCCGTGTCTTTGTGTCGGTGCTGGGAACAGGGCCAATGGGCACGGTCATGGCGGTGGCATTGCTGTGCTCTTGCTTCACCGCTTTGACGGGCGGCAGTGGGGTGACCATTTTGGCTTTGGGCGGCTTGTTGCTGCCCCTGCTCACATCCGCCGGGTATGCCGAAAACAAGGGCATGGGTCTGGTGACCAGTGCCAGTGCCTTGGGTGTGTTGTTGGCACCCTCGGTGCCCTTGATCATGTTCGCCATCATTGCGCGGGTTCCGATCAACACCATGTTTTTAGCAGGCATCGTTCCCGCCCTGGTGATGGTGGTGTGCTTGGTGGTGTTGGGCGGCTTTTTACCCGCCACAAAGCCTGAACAAGCAGGGGCGCATCCAGGCCCTGAAGTGGATCGCCCCCGTTTGGCGCAAGCCGCATGGCAAGCCAAATGGGAATTGCTCGCCCCCTTGGTGGCGGTGGGTTCTTTGGTCAGTGGCTTGACCACGCCGACCGAAAGCGCGGCCTTGACGGCGGTCTATGCCGTGGTCACCCAAGTGCTGGCGCACAAGGAAATGCGATGGTCCCAGTTTGTCGATTGCGTCAACCAAACCACGCAACTGATTGGTGGCGTCATGCTCATCATGGGCATGGCCTTGGGATTGACCAACTACCTGATTGATGCAGGCGTGCCTGATCTGGCGATCGATTGGGTGCAAGGCATGACGCAAAACAAATACGTGTTCTTGCTGGCCTTGAATGTGTTTTTGTTTTTTGCAGGGGCCTTGATGGAGATCTATGCCGCCATCGTGGTGCTGGTGCCCTTGCTCTTACCCTTGGCGGTGAGTTACGGCATCGATCCGATCCACTTTGGCATTATTTTCTTGGCCAATTTAGAGATGGGTTTCCTGTGTCCGCCTGCGGGCATGAACATTTACTTTGCCAGTGCGGTGTTCAAAAAGCCCTTGCGTCAGGTGGTGGCCTCGGTGTTGCCCGCAGTGGTCTCGATCTTCATCGGCACGCTGCTGATTTCATGGTTGCCTGCATTGACCATGGCCTTGCCGCTTTGGCCGTCATCGACCGGTTGAGAAGGCTGGCGCCTCATCGGGCTGATTGGGCCTGGGTGGGGAAGCATTCAGTTGGCTTTGTCACTGGCCTTAAACATGAGCCCTTCATACTCGGTGCATGGCGGGGCAAGGTGCTGACCAACTGATATCGAGTTGCTGGTTGCTCATGGTGGTTCGAATCCATCTCTCGTCGCCAGTGCATCTTGCTCATGGGACTCTTTGCAGCAAGGCCTGTCCCATTTGGATGCGCGCACCGGTTTCAATGCCATTGGCCAATCGATAACCCGGTGGTACAAACACCAAAATGGTAGAGCCGTGTTGGAACCAACCCATCTCTTGACCTTTGCTCACAGGGCTTGAACAGGGTATTTCATGCGGGCCGGTGTAGTCCACATGGAACAAAAGATGGATCGCATGCAATCGCAAACTGGCCACCAATACGGCGGCTACAGGCACGATCACCAGGGGCGTACCATCGGTCAAACGCAGACTCAGTACCGCACGTTCATTTTTGCAGAACAAACTTTCCACCCGCTTGAGCGCAATCGGATTGACGTTCCAGGTGTCACCGGCGATGTGGGTCACGTGCTCGAGCACGGCATCGGCGGGCGCATGGAAGCGGTGGTACATGCTCGACGTCAGGCGCAGGGTGACATAGGTGCCATTTTTAAGGGCGTGTATCAACTCGCCAGTGCGCGGGGTGAAGCCCATCAAGCTGCCCAAGCTGTAGGGAAAGCCCTTGGCTTGGAACACTTGGGTGGCGTCTATGTCACCGCAGGCCCCAACGATGGCATCGCAGGGACTGCTCAAGACATGCTCTCGCGTGTCGATGGTGCGCACTCCGGGTTTGAGCTCACGGATAAAGCAGTCGTGCATGCTGTCGAAATGCGTTTTTTTCGCCTCGCTCAAATCCAAGTCTGAAAACAGCTTCCAAATGCCAATCGAAAAATCGCGAATCCAGGGGTTTCGAATTTGACTCCACCACCCCATGAATCGGGTCAATGTGATGCGGGGGATGCGGTTGGTCAACAAAAAATTCAAGTCTTCTTGCGATGTCAATTGCTGAATGAGTTTTTTCATCTTGCTGTCACGGTATTTAAATAAAACAAAGACTTGATCCACTTCCGGTTGAACACAACGTGTCTGCTGAACTTGCTCTGACTTTGGGTGCTGTGGCACTCGCTCTGCCTTTTGCCAAGCAGCGCCTCGCGCTGTCGATGGCCAAACATCCTTCCTTGACGGGCCATTCCCGCATGGCCAAGCGGGTGGGCTCTTGGTTGCCTGGCTATGCTTTTGACGAGGCGCATTTTTTTGATTGCGATGGTGCGTCCCCTGCGATTGCACAAGCGCGCCGAAAAGCTTTTGATGTGCTCTCCCAAACCCTGCAAACGCGGCATGCCCAAAGCATTGCGTTGACGGCGCAAGCGCGGGAAGGGATTGCCGATTTGCAATTCACAGGCGCATACCGTGTGCCTTTTCAGTTCAGTCCCCTGGTGCGACAACATTTGAAAGTTGGTGCATTTATACAGTCGGCTGATGGCGTTTGTGTGACAGATTTGGATGGCCAAAAGCTGTACGACCTGACCGGTTCGTATGGCGTGAATGTGTTTGGTGCTGACTTTTACAAAGCCTGTATGCAAGAGGGTGCAGCGCGTGTGCAAGCGGTCGGTGCGACCTTGGGGGCCTACCACCCTTGCGTGCTTGATAACGTGCGCAAACTCAAAGCCATCTCGGGTTTAGACGAGGTGTCGTTTCACATGTCCGGCACTGAAGCGGTGATGCAGGCCGTGCGTTTGGCGCGCTACCACACTGGGCGGAAAAATTTGGTGCGCTTTTGCGGTGCTTACCATGGCTGGTGGGAGGATGTGCAGCCGGGACCGGGCAATCCGATGCCACCCCGCGAAACCTACACCTTGCGCGACATGCATGCGCGCAGCCTGCAGGTGCTGCGCACGCGCAAAGACATTGCTTGTGTGCTGATCAACCCCTTGCAGGCTTTGCACCTGAATCAGGGTGCGCCGGGCGACTCGTCCTTGGTGGACAGCAGCCGCAAGGCTGCCTATGACCGCCAAGCCTACACAACTTGGTTGCAACAGTTGCGACAAGTCTGTACCGAGCGTGGCATCGTGCTGATATTTGACGAAGTGTTTTTGGGGTTCCGCTTGGCTCACGGCGGCGCGCAGGCTTATTTTGGCGTGCAAGCCGACATGGTGACTTACGGCAAAACGCTGGGCGGAGGCTACCCCGTGGGTGTGGTGTGTGGCCGAGCGCATTTGATGAAGCGCTACCGAGAAGAGCGACCCGCTGACATTTGTTTTGCGCGTGGCACCTTCAACGCGCATCCGCACGTCATGGGCGCCATGTCGGTGTTTCTGGACAAGCTGGAGTTGCCCGAGTACAAACAAATGTACGAGGGCTTGGATGCGCTATGGGATGCACGCCGCGAACAGTTCAATGCCACCATGGTGCAACACAATTTACCCTTGCGTGCAGCCAATATGTCCAGTGTGTGGAGCTTGTACTACACCGAGCCGAGCCGCTACAACTGGATGCTGCAGTTTTACTTGCGTGCCCATGGCTTGGCGCTCAGTTGGGTCGGCACAGGCCGTTTGATTTTCAGTTTGAACTATACCGATGCAGACTTTGCCGCAGTGCTCGAACGCTTTGTGGCTGCTTGCCAAGCCATGCGTGCCGGCGGTTGGTGGGCCGATGTGCCCGTGACCAACAAGTCGATTCGCCGAAGTATTTTGAAAGAGATGTGGAACCGGTAATTGGCTTGCAAATCAAAATAGGCACCCAGGGGTGCCTATTTTTTTTGATCACAGAAAGTGAAAAGTGTTTGCGATAAATTCAGTGGTACATCTGTTTGGGGTTGTTGTCGATCAGTTCGCCGCGCAACAGATACAGCGGTGCCTTGTGGTACAAAATGATGTCGTGAAACGGGTCTGTCAAAATTTTGGTCATCCACACCAAGCCGGTTTGCACGTCCTTGATGAAGCACAGGTGGATGGTTCTGAAGAGCAGACCCGAGACACCCAGCAACAACCAAGAGGCGCCAATTTGGCGAACCAATTCGGTTGGCGTGGTCCATACATCAACCAGTCCAAACAGGCCAGGCTGGGCGTACAAGGCCAAGGGCAACAGGGCCCAGATGCTCAGCAGCACGATTTTGCGGTTCAGGTTGTAGCCCACTTTGATTTCTTCTTTGTATTCTTGGGTGGCTTGGTTGACTTCGTCATAGCCCAGGGGTTCAAAAAAGAAGTGACCCGACTGGCGGGTGGTCATGGAGATCAACCAGGCGATCAATGCCGACATCACCGGATCAATGAACAACATGCCATAGGCGACAACAAAGCTGATGGCGCTGATCAGGTGCAGCGTTTGATTGATGCGGCTGTGATGGTAGTAGCGATGGTCATCAAAGCGCTGGGTTCTCAAGGCGTCCAAAAAGTGATTCACGGGTGCTCCTCAGTGGTCAATAGGCATCAGAAAAACGGATGCAAGTGTGCTTGCATAAAGGCGATGTTGAAGGGGCTTCATGAAATTTCCATGACAGCAGCTTGTTGTCACTGAATCTTCATTGAAAATTCAAGTCAGGCTGGGATTTGTCACGAATTTGTTATCGAATTTATCCACCATGGCGGTATGGATACATCAGCTGATCAGCCCATCGTTCTGGAAGACTTTCCAGCCTTTCGTCCGTCGATGCGCATTGCGGTGGTGACCGAAACTTGGCCGCCTGAAGTCAATGGCGTAGCGGTGACCTTGGCCAAATTGGTGCAGGGTCTGTGTCTGCGCAACCACGATGTGCAGTTGATTCGGCCGCGGCAAACCGCGGTCGATCAAGCCTCTCACGACCCAGGCTATGAAGAGGTGTTGATGCGGGGCATGCCGATACCGCGTTACCCCGAGCTGAAGCTGGGTTTGCCCAGCAAAAAGAATTTGATCAAGGCCTGGACCCTGCGCCGACCGGATGTGGTGCACATCGCCACCGAGGGGCCTTTGGGATGGTCTGCGCTGCAAGCCGCCAAGGTGCTCAAATTGCCGGTGACGTCTGACTTTCGCACCAACTTCCACAGTTACAGCAAGCACTATGGTGTGGGTTGGTTGCGCAAACCCATCGTCGCCTATTTACGTAAATTCCACAATGCCACCGCCTGCACCATGGTGCCTACCCAAGCCTTGCATGCTGAATTGGCCAAGCACGGATTTTTGAACCTGAAGGTGGTGGCCAGAGGGGTCGACACCCAGATGTTCAATCCCGCCAAACGCAGTGCAGAGTTGCGCCGCGCATGGCAAGCCGGCCCTGAAACGGTGGTGTTGATTTCGGTGGGGCGTTTGGCGGTGGAGAAAAACCTCGGTCAAGTCATGGCCAGCTATGAGGCTTTGCAAAGCGTGGGTGCGGATGTCAAATTGGTGTTGGTCGGCGATGGGCCTTTGCGCGCACACATCCAGCAACGGTGCCCTGAGGCCTTGTTTGCAGGCATGCTGTCGCATGACCAATTGGCGGCCTACTACGCCAGTGCGGACTTGTTTTTATTCCCCAGCCAATCTGAAACTTTTGGCAACGTCACCGTCGAAGCGCTGGCCAGTGGATTGCCTGTTCTGGCATTTGACTGCGCGGCGGCCAGCGACTGGGTCAAGCCCGATGTCAACGGTTGGTTGATTCCCGAAGCACAACCCGAAATGTATGTGACCACCGCCGTGCGTGTGGTGCAGTCGGCCACCACCTTGGCGCGTGTGGCCACCACGACGCGCGCCCAAGTAGGACAACTGGATTGGCAAGAGATTGCCGAACAAGTCGAAGGCGTTTTGCTTCACGCCATTGACAGCGCACCCGACCAACGTTCAATCCTGCGGGAGTGGGTGCAGCGGCTCAGTGCTTGAAGGGGGACTTGCTGGCACGCCAGGCAGACCAAGTCAATAAAGCCATGCCCAAGGCCATGGCCATGCCCAGCAGGCCCATGACCCAGACCAAAGGCATTTGCAAGGCCAACAAGGCACTGTAGAGGCCCAGCAGCAACAGGACACTGGCATTTTCATTGAAGCCTTGCACCGCAATCGAGCGACCTGCGGTCAGCAATTCAAATCCCCGGTGTTGCAGCATGGCGTTCATCGGGACCATCAAAACCCCGCCGGCCAGGCCCACCACGATCATCAAGGGGATGGCCAGCGACAAACTGTGGGTCAAGGCGATGGCCGGTAACAACAAACCCAAGACAATGCCCAAGGGCAGCAGTTTGGCGGCCGATTCGAGTCTGAAGGCGTAGCCCGCAAGCGCGGCACCTGCAATCACGCCGACAGCGACAATGGCTTGCAAAAATGCGCCTTGTTCCAGTGGGATCTGCAGGGTTTGTTGGGCCCACAGCAAGACCGCAAATTGGATCACTGCGCCCACCCCCCAAAACAAAGTGGTGACCGACAGGGAGATGCGGCCCATCGGGTCGCGCCACAGCAGCAAATGGCTGCGCCAAAAGTCTTTGCACAGGGCCAGCGGATGGAAGCTGTGCTGGGGGTAGACCGCGTCACTGTGGGCAATACCCCAGTTCAACGCGGCGGCCACGGCGTATATCAAAATCACCAACAGCAAAGGGCTGGCCAATTGGGTGTTGACCGGGATCGACAAGGCCTGACACAGCGCACCGTTGAGGGCCACCATGGCGTCCCATTGGTGAATGCCAATCAGCACGCCACCCGTGGCAGTGCCCAAAATCACCGCCAAGACCACCGAGACTTCGAGCCAGGCATTGGCTTGCACCAGTTGCTGCGGCGATACTGTTTCGGTCACCAGCCCATATTTGGCCGGCGCATAAGCGGATGCCGCCAAGCCGACCAAGGCAAAGGCCACGACCGGGTGCAGGCCGGAGAAGAAAAAAGCCACGCCCACCAGTTTGAGGGCGTTCATGGCGGCCATCAGTCGCGGCTTGGAGACTGCATCCGACAAGGGTCCCATGACGGGGGCCAGCAGCACATAAGAGAGCGTGAATGAGAATTTCAACAAGGGCGCCCACCACCCGGGGTAGCCTTGTTCACTTAAAAATGCAATCCCCAGAATCAGCAGCGCATGGTCTGCCAAGCCCGAAGCAAATTGCGCGCTGATCAGGTAGAAAAAGCCCTTGGGCATGCGCTCAGCTGAGCGCCACGAGGGGTTCGGCAGACGCTGCTTCAACGGGACGCTTGAGCGTCAGCGCCAAGTCATTGCGCCGCCCAATGCCTTGGTAAGCGATGCCCATGGTTTGCAGCCACTCGGGGTCATACAAATTGCGGCCATCCAAAATCAAGGGGCGTTTCATTTGCAACTTCAAGCGTTCGAAGTCGGGGTGGTGGAAAGTTTTCCATTCGGTCAGCACCAGCAGGGCATCGGCATTTTCCGTGGCTTCGTAGGCCGAAGCATGGAGGGTCAAACGCTGCAGTGCTTGGGCGTGTTCTGCCATGTCGTGGGTGATGGCCTCCAAGGCCTCGGTGGTCGCGACGGGGTCAAATGCATGCACCTGCGCGCCGCGCAACAGCAGGTTTTTGATCACCACCCGACTGGGTGCTTCGCGCATGTCGTCGGTATTGGGTTTGAAAGCCAAGCCCCAAATGGCAAACTTCAATCCCTGCAGGTCATTGCCGAAGTACTGCAAAGTGCGGTGCAGCAAAACGGTTTTTTGTGAATCGTTCACATGCTCGACCGCAGACACCACCTTCATGGTGCTGCCGCAATCGAGCGCGGTTTGCACCAGGGCGCGCGTGTCTTTGGGAAAGCAGCTGCCGCCATAGCCGGTGCCTGCGTATAAAAAGCCATGGCCAATGCGGGCATCTGCGCCAATGCCTCGGCGCACACAGTCCACGTCAGCGCCCATCAAATCGGCCAGATTGGCAATTTCGTTCATGAACGAGATGCGCGTGGCCAACATGGCATTGGCAGCGTATTTGGTCAACTCGGCGCTGCGCACATCCATCCACAAGGTGCGCGCATGGTGCCGGTTGAAGCTGGCATAGAGCAACTCCATTTTCTGCTGCACCAGGTCGTGGTGCGGGCCTTTGTCCAAGCCGATCACAATCCGGTCTGGGCGCATGAAGTCGTCAATCGCTGCGCCTTCTTTCAAAAACTCGGGGTTGGAGATGACTTCAAAAAGACCGTCTTGCATGCCGCGCTTGTGAAGTTCAGTGGCGATGGCGGTGTGCACGCGGTAGGCGGTGCCCACCGGCACGGTGGACTTGTTGACGACCACTTTGAAGTTTTTCAAATGCCGTCCAATGTGTCCCGCGACAGTCAAGACGTGTTGCAAATCGGCTGAACCATCCTCTTGCGAAGGGGTGCCAACAGCAATGAAAATCACTTCGCCGTGATCCACCGCATCGTTCATTTCGGTGGTGAAGTGGATCCGGCCTTCGGCCCGGTTTCGGGTCAGCAGGTCTTGCAATCCTGGCTCATAAATAGGCACGCCTGCGGCATTGAGCAGGGCGATTTTTTCAGGGTTGTTGTCGACACACAGAACTTGGTGTCCCAACTCCGCCAAACAGGCCCCTGTCACCAAACCCACATAGCCTGCACCGATCACTGTGATTTTCATAAGTCACCTTTTGAGTTGACTTATTTTGAAAATACAGCGTGTCTAATCGATGAAAGAAAAATTAAATTTGTGTGACGTTCAGGTGGCTGTTCGACATCACTTTGTCATCTGTGTGGTTCACACTGTGCGTCTACTGATTGTTGATGACACCCCAAGCCATGCCCACATCCCCCGTTCTTTCACGCCGTCGTTTGTTGCAAGTCACAGGGGCTATGCCTTTGCTGCCCTTGGGTGCTTCGCTTGGGCTGGGCAGTTTGTGGTCTGTACCAGACCCAGCCCAAGCTGCCACGTTCAGCCGTGTGACCTTCCATGGCATGGACGCGCCCAGTTTGGCATCGCCCAGCCAGATGGCCACCACATCCGTGGCATCCCGCATGTCGGTGCAATGGCGCAACGGTTCGCAGCAAGAGTTTCAACTGGCGTTTCAGCCTTTCTTTGTCACGGGCGATCAGGTGCCTAAATGGGGCGGTGGGCAAATTTTGGCGGGTGGTTATTTCGATATCCACAACCAGCCCATCATGGACAACACTGTACCGGGCAAAGAGCGGCAGTTTTTCTCCGATTCGCCAGACGGCACTTCTTTGCTGTCGGTGCCCAAAGCCAAAGTGGTCGGCGTCAAAGGCCATACCGTGTTTGCCGTGGTGCAGTTTGAGTACACCACCTGGGCACAAGACGGGGTCAGTGCCATGTACGGCCGCTTGCCTTCGCCCATCGCTGTCCTGACACTGGACCAAAATCCGCGCACAGGCCAGTTGAGTTTGGTGAAGTACCACAACGTGGACACGTCTGGCGTGCATGGTTTATGGATCACTTGTGGTGCCAGCCTGTCCCCTTGGGGCACCCATTTGTCCAGTGAAGAGTACGAACCCAATGCCTTCACCGCCGCCAGTGATGCGCAGTTCAAAGCCTTCAGCAAAAACCTGTATGGTTCAGAAACCGCTGCCAATCCTTACCACTACGGTCATCTGCCTGAAGTGACGGTGCATGCAGACGGCACTGGCTCGATCCAAAAACACTATTGCCTGGGACGCATTTCGCATGAGTTGGTGCAAGTCATGCCCGACCAGCGCACCGTGTTCATGGGCGACGATGCCACCAACAGCGGCTATTTTGTGTTTGTGGCTGACAAGGCCAAGGACCTGTCGGCGGGCACCTTGTACGTGGCCCAAGTTGGTGCGGGTTTCAGCCTCGACCCTGCAGCGCCAGCTGCCGCTTTGAGTTGGATTCGTCTGGGGTCCGCGCGCAGTGCCGAGATCGAGCAGCTGGCCAACACGCTCAAGCCCACCGACATCATGGATGTGAAAACCGCAAACCCTGCAGACGCCAGTTACACCCAGGTGGTTGCCAACGGCAAGACCGAATGGATTAAGTTGATGCCGGGGATGAACAAAGCCGCGGCGTTTTTGGAGACACACCGTTACGCGGCCTTGGTCGGCGCCTCCATGGGTTTTTCCAAAATGGAAGGCACCACCGTCAACATCCTCGACAAAGTGGCTTACTCGGCTTTGCAAAACTGCATCGCCTCCATGGTGGCAGGGCACGCCGCCAACGTGCCGGGTAACGGCGTGCAGATTCCGGTGGCTTTGAATGCCGGCGCGGTCATGGCTTTGAACCTGAAGGGCGGCTTGAAGGACACGACAGGCCAAGCCATTCAAAGCGAATGGATGCCGGCTGACACAAAAGCCTTGATCACCGGTGAAGATATTGCCGCCGATGCTTTGGGCAACACCGCAAACCCAGAGAAGATTGCCAACCCGGACAACCTGAAGTTCTCGGAAAAAATGCGCACCCTGTTCATTGGCGAAGACAGCAACCAGCACGTGAACAACTTTTTGTGGGCTTACAACGTTGACACGAAAAAACTCTCACGCGTCATGTCCATCCCGGCGGGAGGTGAGTCTACGGGTTTGCATGCAGTCGATGAGCTCAATGGCTGGACTTACATCATGAGCAATTTCCAGCATGCGGGCGATTGGACCGGGATTCACGGCAAGGTCAAAGCCACCTTGGAGCCGTTGATCAAGGCCCAATACAAAGACAAATTTGGCGCAGCAGTGGGCTACCTGACGGCCAGCCCCAGCCAAATGCGTTTGACCCAGGCCTGAGTGCTGAACCCACGCTTCAGGACTTTGTCCTGGCGGCGCGGTAAGTCAAGCCCAAAAACAACAAGGTGACCACCGCCAAGGCGGCGGTGGACGTCAGCCAAAAGCTGCTCGGTTGCGGCCTGGCGGCTTGCACGCCCAGACCGTGATACGCCCACATATAGCCACCGCCCAAACCAATGCCCCACAGCAGGGCGCAGTAAATGGCCAAGGGCAGCAGGGTGATCTCAAAGCAGCGCAACAAAAAGGCGCACACGGTTTGAATCGCATCGACAAAGTGATAAACCGTCACCCACCCCAGCAGACCCACGGCAATGGCGGCGACGGCCGGGTCGGTGGTGAATGTCTGGGCCAACCCCTCTTTGCTCAGCCACAAAGCGGTGCAGCACGCCGCAGCCAACGCTGCGCTCAAAGCCAGGCCGGTTTTCATCGCCTGGCGCACTTGGTGCGGGTTGTTGGCCCCCAGCCAAAAGCCCACGCGTGAACTGCTGGCAATGCCCAGGGCCAACGGAATCATGTAGAGAACGCCCGCCCAGGTGGCCGCAATTTGGTGCCCCGCTGTGGCCTCCACGCCCATGCGGGCAATGAACAAGGCCATCAAAGTGAAGGAGGTGATCTCCACCATGATGGACAGGCCGGCCGGTACGCCCAGGCGCAAAAAGGTGCGCAGCGCCTTGAAATCGGGCCGTTCCATGGGGCGCCAAAGGCGATAGGGACGGTACACGTCTTGGGTGCGCAGCAAATACACGCCCATGCCCAGCATGGCGATGTTCACCATCAGCGTGGCCCAGGCGCAACCCACAGCACCTTGCGCGTGCAAGCCCGCAAAGCCAAACGTGAAAGCCATGGACAACGGTACCTTCAGGCACAGGCCCGCCACCTGCAGCCAGGTGACCAGGCGCGGCATGCCCAAACTTTGGTTGAGCGTGCTGTACATGCGAAACAACAAAGAGGGTGCCACCGCCCAAGCCAGTACCCGCAAGTAGCTGCGCACCTCGGCTTGCAGGGCCGCAGGCACTTCAGTCCATTCCAGCCAAGGGTCGGGGAAGAGCAGGGCCATCACGCCCAGCCCAATCGCTGCGCAGCACAGGTAAAGGGCTTGCCGAACAGAGCGACCGACTTGGGCCAATTGTTGCGCACCGCGCAATTGCGCCCACACGGGCAGCAAGGCCTGCATCATGCCGTTCAAAGCGACATAAATGCTGATGTAAATGGAAGAGCCAATCGACAGCGCCGCCAGAGACGCTTGTGCATAACGCCCTGCGATCAAGGTGTCGGCGACACTGAAGGCCATGATGGCCAGTTGCCCGGCCAGCACCGTGCCGGCATGCCCCAGGATGATGCGGGTTTCGGACGCAGGGACCGGAGAACGGCTCAAGGGTTGATGCGCTCGTACACCACGATGGCTTCACCATCGTCGGTGGGTCGGAACAGGGTTTCGCGCAAGCGCCATTGGGATACCGGCGGCGGCGCTTGCACCATGGCCAGGTGGTCGGCTATCAACCAAGGGCAAGGGACTGTTTGGGGCGTACCCATGGCAATTAACCGGTAGTTGCCGTGAAAGCCAAAGGCCGCACCTTGCGATAAAGTCAGCGCAGAGGTGTTGACGCAGGCCGTAGGCCCGATCAGTGCGCTGACTTGTCTGACCAAGGGGCCGTAACCGCGGCCAAAATTGAGCAAAGGCAGCCACAAGGTCATGAGCAGCAACCAGCACAGCGCAGCGCCACCGGCGGGCAACACCAAACTTTTCCACAAAGCGGCACGATGCCGTCCGGCGCGCCAACGCACCAGCCAGACCCAGGCCATACTGGCCACCAAGGCCACGGCGAAGGCCGGGGCCGAGAAACTGAATTGAAAACCAGGTGCTAATCGGGCCACGTTGGCGGCCGGCTGGGCAGGCCAACCGGTTTGCATGGACAGCCAGACCACCCAAATGGTCAAGGCGCACAGGCTGAAGAACACCAAGGTGAACCAGTCCACCAAAGCGCTGACGCTGCGCTCCAGCGTGGGCAAAGCAAACGCCGCCAAGGTGGCCAGTGCCGGCAAGGCCAGCAGCAAGGCGCGGTCGCTCAGGCCGGTCAGGGCGGTGCTGACCAGGGTGACGCTGAGAAACCACAAGGGCAAGGCCAGATGGGGGTGTTGCCACACTTGCGTCAGCTGCAAGCGCCAACGCCACAGGGTCCAAACCGCCAAGGGCCAGGCCGGCCACAAAAACCAAACGAACAAACGGGCCATTTGTTGAACGTCGTGCAGCCCTTGGGGGTGCAGTCGCCAGCGCCACAAACCCAATTTATGGGCCAGCACAGCGCAAGCCAGGCACATCAGCAAAATCAATCCGACATCCAGCATGCGCACCCGCGTGCGGCTGCGGTATTGAAACGCCATCACCCCCGCACCGCCGACGCCCAGCAGCAGCGCTGTCGTGGGCGCGCCCGACAGCACCAAGCTGGATAAGCTCAAGGCGATGACCGTCAAGGCGGTGCGGCGGTACGCTGTGAGATGGGTCAAACCAAAAAAGAGACTGGCAGTGAAACTCAGTTGCGCCAGGGCCGGTGTGGTTTCGTGCGCCAGGCGGGCCAAGCCCAAACAGGCGATCAGGGCCAGCAGACCACCATCGGCCACGGCGCGCGCGTAATCCAGCGGTTGGGCTTCGCCACCAAATGCAAACGCCACTGGCTGGGCGCTGGGGCTGCGTGCCAAGGCATAGACACCGTACCAGGTGGCGGCCATGGTCAAGACCAACAAGCCAGCGAAGGGGATGCGAACCGCCGCATCAGGCGCCAACCAAGCAGGCGCCAATTGAATCGCCCAGGCCCCCAGCCAATACGGTAACAAGGCCGCGCCAGGGTCGGCTTGCCCCATCAGCAGGGGTTTGAACCAACTCGACGTGTGCCCACTGAACAATTCGGCCAGCGCAGACATGAAGCCAAATGAAACGATATCTTCGCGTTTCCAAGGATCACGCCCGATGAAGCCGGGCAGCACATAAGCCAGGCAAAACAGCCACAAAGCCAGCCGAGGTAGACGGCGGACAGCGTGTTGGGCAACGATGGCGGGGCTGGGGTGGTTCACAGGAAAGAAGATAGCATGTGCCAAAAACAAAGGCCAAAGAGGAGGCAAAGAAAAAGGCAGCCCGGTTGCCCGAACTGCCTTTGGCGCAAAGCGTTAACGCTTACTTGGCCACAGTGGTCTTGCCAAAGCGGTTGCGGAAGCGCTCGACACGGCCACCCAAGGTGTCCACCGATTTTTGCGTGCCGGTGTAGAAGGGGTGCGACTCGCTGGTCGTGTCCAACTTGTACCAAGGCAGCTCACGGCCGTCTTCCATGGTGATCATTTCTTTGGTGTTGGCGCACGAACGTGTCACGAACTTGAAGCCGTTGGACATGTCCTGGAAGCACACGTCACGGTAGTTGGGGTGAATGCCGTCTTTCATTTCTATTTCCTTTTCAGTTGCGAGAGCCACACCGGACCATCCGGGTACTTTTCGCGAAAACCCTAGATTATAGGGCGAAAATCAACCGCCTCGGCGCATCATGTCGAAGAACTCGGCATTGCCCTTGGTGGCTTTCATGCTCTTCAAGACCATTTCCATGGCCTCGATCTCATCCATGTTGTACATGAACTGGCGCAAGATCCGGGTCTTTTGCAGCACTTCGGGCTGCAGCAAAAGTTCTTCGCGGCGGGTGCCGCTGCGGTTGAGGTTGATGGCCGGGAACACGCGCTTTTCGTACAAGCGGCGCTCCAGATGGATTTCGCAATTGCCTGTGCCTTTGAATTCTTCAAAGATCACTTCGTCCATGCGGCTGCCGGTGTCGACCAAGGCGGTGGCGATGATGGTCAGGCTGCCGCCTTCTTCGACATTGCGCGCTGCGCCAAAAAAGCGCTTGGGGCGCTGCAAGGCGTTAGAGTCGACACCGCCGGACAAGACCTTGCCGGAAGACGGCACCACGTTGTTGTAGGCGCGGGCCAGGCGGGTGATCGAGTCGAGCAAGATCACCACGTCTTTTTTCAGTTCCACCAAACGTTTGGCGCGCTCAATCACCATTTCGGCCACGTGCACGTGACGCGCTGCGGGTTCGTCAAAGGTCGAGGCGATCACTTCGCCGCGCACCGTGCGCTGCATTTCGGTCACTTCTTCGGGGCGCTCGTCCACCAGCAACACCATCAGGTGCACATCGGGGTAGTTGGCGGTGATGGCGTGGGCAATGTGCTGCATCATCACGGTTTTGCCCGACTTGGGCTGCGCCACGATCAAGGCGCGTTGGCCTTTGCCGATGGGGGCAATGATGTCGATCACACGGCTGGTGATGTTCTCTTCACCCTTGATGTCGCGCTCCAAACGCATCTGCTCTTTGGGGAACAGGGGCGTCAAGTTCTCGAACATGACTTTGTGCTTGTTGTTTTCGGGCAGGTCACCATTGACCTGGTCCAGCTTGGTCAGGGCAAAGTAGCGCTCGCCGTCTTTGGGGATGCGCACTTCGCCTTCGATCATGTCACCCGTGTGCAGGTTGAAGCGTCGCACCTGGCTGGGGCTGATGTAAATGTCGTCGGTGCTGGCGGTGTAGCTGGTGTCGGGGCTGCGCAAAAAGCCAAAACCGTCGGGCAAGATCTCCAAAACACCGTCGGCAAACACCTGCTCACCTGCGCGCGCACGCTTTTTGATGATGGCGAACATCAACTCTTGTTTGCGCATGCGGCCCGTGTTTTCAATCTCAAGCGCGTCGGCCTGCTTGAGGACTTCAGACACATGCAGTGCCTTGAGTTCATTTAAGTGCATGGATTTACCTGCGTAATGGCAGTCCGGAAAGTGAACTGACGATGAAAATCGGGGGGGTGGATTTCAAATGCCAAAAGTGTGAGCCGGATACGTGGAGGCTCTCAAAGGCTTTTGGCGAAACTGAAAGTCGCCAGAAAAATCAGCGACTGGGTGCGATTATGACAGCAAAAAAGGGCGCCAATGCAAACACGCCTGCAACGAGATGAAGCCCTGGGCCTGCTTCAGTCCACCGGGGCGAAGCGAAGCGGGCCCGTGGCGATCAGGCCAATTGTTGGTCGATGAAGGCGGTCAGTTGCGACTTGCTCATGGCGCCCACTTTGGTGGCAGCCAATTGACCGTCTTTGAAAATCATCAGCGTGGGAATGCCGCGAATACCGAATTTGGCAGGAATGTCGCGGTTTTCGTCGACATTCATTTTGGTGATTTGCAGTTTGCCTTCGTAACCCGTGGCCACTTCGTCCAAA
>CANGEE010000012.1 GCA_947452635.1 Comamonadaceae bacterium
AAGCCAAACAGCACCGCCGTGCGGCCCCCTTGGGGGATGCGCCCCACCGCCATCGGCCGTCCAGGGCGCATGGCAATGCGCCAAAACGCCACGTCGCCCAGTTTTTTCATCATGGCTTTGGTGAAGTCGGCTTCGCCCACACTCACGCCACCGCTGCTGATGATCACATCGGCCTGGGCTGCGGCTTGTGTGAAAGCGGCTTCGAGCAAGGCCGGGTCGTCGCGCACCACCCCCATGTCCAGCACCTCGCAGCCCATGCGGGTCAGCATGCCGTGCACGGTGTAGCGGTTGCTGTCGTAGACCGCGCCTTCGCGTGGGGCCTCGCCCAGACTCAAGATTTCGTCGCCAGTTGAAAAGTAGGCGACTTTCAAGCGCGGGCGCACCTGCACTTGGGCCAAGCCCAAGCTGGCCAAGAGGCCGCAGGCTGCAGGCCCCAGTCGCGTCCCGGCGGACAAAGCCGTTTGTCCTTGCATCAGGTCTTCCCCGCACAAACGGCGGTTGTCACCGCGCTGCAGCAGGCCTGCCGCAATGGCTACCCGCTCGCCGTCGACCTGCACCAATTCTTGCGCCACCACGGTGTCCGCGCCAGACGGCATGATGGCGCCCGTCATGATCTTCACGCACTGCCCTGGCTGCACCACCCCCTGCCAGGCTTGACCCGCCACAGCCGTGCCCACCACTTGCAGGCTTTGTGCACCAGGCAGGCTGTCGCCATGAAAGGCATAACCGTCCATCGCCGAGTTGTCGTGGGGGGGCACGCTCAATGGCGAAATCAAGTCCGAGGCCAAGACGCGGTCCAAGGCCTGCACAAGAGAGACTGTTTCAGTGCCCGTCAGGGGCGTCACCATCTGCTCTAAAAAAGCCAAAACGGCGTCTGCCGACAGGGACTGAGGGTCGTAGCCGACCAGTTGTTCACCGATGAGGGCGATTGTGTCAGACATTTTCCAGGCTTTGCAATTGCGCCGCGGTGTTGGCGTTGAAGAAGGCGTGAGGCTTGTCCCCGTGCGCATTAAAGGGCACCAGCACCGTGCGGTGCTGGGCCGTCCAGGCGTCAATTTTGCGGCCACCTTGCTGGGTGAAAAGGGCCAGGCTGGCCAGCAATTCGACCCGCATCAGGCAAAACACGGGTTGCGCGCGCAACTGCCCGTCTTCCTCCAAAGCTGCAGCCATGGCCAACTCAGCTTGTTCGTGCTGCAAGGCGTTGTGCATGCGCTGCACCAGGTCCAGCGGGAACAGGGGGGTGTCACAGGGCACGGTCAGCAGCAGCGGGGTTTGACAGCGTTCCAGCCCAGTCATGAAGCCAGCCAGCGGGCCGGCAAAACCCGCGAGTGTGTCCGGCCAGACAGGAGCGCCAAAGGCTTGGTAGGCGTCCAGGTTGCGGTTGGCGTTGATCATGACGCACGCCAGGGGCTGGCCTTGTTGCATTTGCAGACGCTGTAAGGTGTGCAGCGCCAGCGGCAGGCCGCGAAAGTTTTGCAAACCTTTGTCGCTGCCGCCCATGCGCGAGCCGCGCCCCCCCGCCAAGATCAGACCAGTGACTGCTTCTTTGAGATGGATTTGGCTTGGCGCATCATCGGGTGACGCAGGCTTCATGTCCATGTTCAACCGCCGATATAGCTCATTTCAACCCGCTTGCGGGCGGGTGTGGCGTGGGATTCTGTCGGCAACAGACTGCGCAACTCGGAATAGCGGTCGCTGCGCCCTTGCCAAATGGCGGCGATCTGCTGGCGCAGTGCTTCGTCACTCAAATCGCTGCGCACCAATGCGCGCAAATCGTAACCCTGCGAGGCGAACAGGCACAAATACAGTTGCCCCTCGGTCGACAGCCGCGCGCGGTTGCAGTCACCGCAAAATGCCTGGGTGACGCTGCTGATCACGCCAATTTCGCCCGAGCCCACATCGTGCTGTCCTTGGGCATTGGCGTAGCCCCAGCGCTGGGCGGTTTCGCCCGGCGCTGACGCATCCAAGGCCACCAATGGAAACTCGGCTTGCAGTCGCTCAATCACCTGGGCGCTGGGCAGCACTTCGTCCATGCGCCAGCCGTTCGTCGCGCCCACGTCCATGTACTCAATGAAGCGCAGCGTCACGCCCGTGCCTCTGAAGTGCCGGGCCATGGGCACAATTTCGTGCTCGTTGGTGCCGCGTTTGACCACCATGTTCACCTTGATGCTTGACAGTCCGGCGGCTTGCGCGGCTTCGATGCCGGCCAGCACATCGGCCACCGGAAAGTCCACATCGTTCATCTGCCGAAAAATCGCGTCGTCCAGACCATCCAAGCTGACGGTGACGCGCTGCAGACCCGCATCCTTCAAGCTTTGGGCTTTGCGTGCCAGCAAGGAGCCGTTGGTGGTCAGGGTGATGTCCAGTGCTTGACCTTCCGGTGTGCGCAGGGCCGCCAGTTGGGCGATCAGCACCTCGATGTTTTTACGCAGCAGGGGCTCGCCGCCGGTGAGCCGGATTTTGCGCACGCCCAAGGCCACAAAGGCCTGGGCGGTGCGGGTGATTTCTTCAAAGCTGAGCAAATCGCTGTGCGGCAGGTAAGGGTAGTCTTTGTGAAAGACTTCTTTGGGCATGCAGTAGCTGCAGCGAAAGTTGCAGCGGTCGGTCACGCTGATGCGCAAATCGTGCAGGGCGCGGCTGCGTGCATCCAGCACCGGGGCATTCAACACCGAAGTTGCAGGCGAGGGCATCGGCAAGTGATGGCGCTGGTCAACCAGTGAAATGATTCTTTCAGACATGCGGCCATTGTGCCGCAGCAATGTGCCGAGCTAACTCTGGGGGCATTACACGCAGCGCGCGCCGTCCACCTCGATGCACACGCCGCTGATGAAAGCGGCTTCGTCACTGGCCAGGTACAAAGCCGCATTGGCGACATCCAAAGCCGTGGAAAAGCGGCCCAGAGGGATGGAGGACAGAAACTTGGCACGCCGCACATCGTCGACCGGGCCACCGGCAAATTCAGCCGACAAGCCGGTGTCGGGGTTGAACACCGGGTTGATGCAATTGACGCGAATATTGTCCGGCCCCAACTCTGCCGCCAGGGATTTGCTGGTGGTGATGACCGCGCCTTTGGAGCCGTTGTACCAAGTCAGGCCGGGGCGCGGGCGCACGCCCGCGGTAGAGGCGATATTGATGAAACTGCCGCCACCCAAGGAGCGAAACACCGGTGTGGCGTGGATGGTGGACAGGTAAATGCTTTTCATGTTGACGGCGTAGCAGCGGTCAAACTCGTCTTCAGGCACTTCCAGCGCCGGGCGGTTGCGGTGCGTCCAGCCCGCGTTGTTGACCATCACGTCCAACCGGCCAAAATGGCTGACCGCGGTTTGCACCAAGGCTTGAACTTGGGCGCTTTGGGTCACATCTGCGGCCACAAAAACGGCTTGACCGCCAGCGGCTTGGATGTCCGCCACCACTTTTTCGCCCAGTGCGGGCTGGATGTCATTGACGATGACATGCGCCCCCTCAGCGGCCAGTCGTTTGGCAATACCCTCGCCGATGCCGCCGCCCGAACCGGTGACGATGATGACTTTGTGGTGTACGCGCATAAAAAATCCTTGAAAGAGATCAACCGTGGTGAATGGCCACGGTTTTGAGTGTGGTGAAACCCAGCAGGGCTTCGAACCCTTTTTCGCGGCCATAGCCCGACGACTTGACGCCGCCAAACGGCAGCTCCACGCCGCCGCCTGCGCCGTAGTTGTTGATGAAGACCTGGCCGCTGCGCACCCGGCGCGCCATGCGGAATTGGCGCGCGCCGTCGCGCGTCCAAATGCCGGCCACCAAACCGAAGGCCGTGGCATTGGCCAACAGGGCGGCGTGGTCTTCGTCTTGGAAGGCCATGGCCGAGAGCACCGGGCCAAACACTTCTTCTTGCGCCAAGCGGTGATCCACCGGCACGTCACGCAGCAAAACCGGGGCTTGGTAATAACCGCCCGCAGGCACACCTGCGGCGATCTGGCCTTGCGCCACGGTGGCGATGCCGTCAGCGCGGGCTTGGTCCAGAAAACCCGTCACACGTTCAAGTTGACTGGCCCGAATCAGCGGACCCAAGTCCAGGTTCATCGCCGCCGAACCCACTTGCAAGCGGCCAAAGGCCTCGCTCAAGCGCTGCAACAAGGGCTCGTAAATGGCTTGTGCAATCAACACCCGCGAGCCGGCGCTGCAGGTCTGACCGGCGTTTTGCACAATGGCGTTGACCACCACCGGAATGGCGGCGTCCAGATCGGCATCGGCAAAAATAATTTGCGGGCTTTTGCCGCCCAGCTCCAGGGTCACCGGGCAATGGCGCTCGGCGGCCACTTGTTGAATCAGCGTGCCCACCGTGGGGCTGCCAGTGAAGCTGATGTGGTCAATGCCGGGGTGGCGTGCCAAGGCGTCACCCACCTCATGGCCGTAGCCGGTCACGATGTTGATGGTGCCCGGCGGAAAACCCACTTCGGCCGCCAACTGGGCCACGCGGATCAGGCTCAGGCAGGCGTCTTCGGCCGGCTTGACCACGCAGGCATTGCCTGCGGCCAGCGCGCCGCCCACGCTGCGGCCGAAAATCTGCATCGGGTAGTTCCACGGGATCACGTGGCCGGTGACGCCATGCGGCTCGCGCCAGGTCAACACGCTGTAGCCGTTTTGGTAGGGCAGGGTCTCGCCATGCAGTTTGTCGCAAGCGCCAGCGTAATACTCAAAGTAGCGGGCCAGGGCTGTGGCATCGGCCGCAGCTTGGCGGGTGGGTTTGCCGCAATCGCGCTGCTCCAAAGCAGTCAACTCGGCGGCGTGTTCGCTGACTTTGCGCGACAGTGCCATCAACAAGCGACCACGTTCCAGGGCGCTCAGCTGCCCCCAGGCACCTTGGAAAGCTTGGCGTGCGGCTTGCACCGCTTGGTCGATGTCGGCGGCTTGGCTGCGCGGGATCTGGTCAAACACCAGACCGTCTGAAGGATCGATCACGTCCAGGGTTTGCCCCCCTTGGGCGGGGACGGACTGGTTGGCGATGAAGTTCAATGTCATGCGTGCATTGTGCTTGAGTCGGCCATTTTGGAAAGCACGCGAGTGACATGCTCGGCGCATGGGGGCAAAACGCTGATGCCGATGCCTCAGAAAAAAAGCCCGCCCTCCGAAGAGTGCGGGCTTGTGATCAGCGCCAACGAGGGTCAGCCGCCGTGGAACTTGACCACCAAGGGCACGATCAGCAGCGCCACGATGTTGATGATCTTGATCAGCGGGTTGATGGCCGGGCCTGCGGTGTCTTTGTAGGGGTCGCCCACGGTGTCACCGGTCACTGCGGCTTTGTGCGCTTCAGAGCCTTTGCCGCCGTGGTGGCCGTCTTCGATGTATTTTTTGGCATTGTCCCAAGCGCCGCCGCCGGTGCACATGGAGATGGCCACAAACAAGCCCGTGACGATGGTGCCCATCAGCAGACCGCCCAGGGCCTTAGGCCCCAGCAGCAAGCCCACCAACACCGGCACGACCACTGGCAGCAAACTCGGTGCCACCATCTCTTTGATGGCCGCGCTGGTCAGCATGTCCACGGCTTTGCCGTATTCGGGTTTGGCCGTGCCTTCCATGATGCCGGGGATCTCTTTGAACTGACGCCGCACTTCCACCACCACACTGCCTGCCGCGCGGCCCACCGCTTCCATGGCCATGGCACCGAACAAATAGGGAATCAAACCGCCAATGAACAGGCCAATGATGACCAGCGGATCGGACAGGTCAAAGCTGATGGCTTTGCCATAGCTCTCCAGCTTGTGGGTGTAATCGGCAAACAAAACCAAGGAGGCCAGACCGGCCGAGCCAATGGCGTAGCCCTTGGTCACCGCTTTGGTGGTGTTGCCCACCGCGTCCAGCGGGTCGGTGATGTCACGCACGCTGCTGGGCAACTCGGCCATTTCAGCAATGCCGCCCGCGTTGTCGGTGATGGGACCATAAGCGTCCAGTGCCACCACAATGCCGGCCATGCTGAGCATGGAGGTCGCAGCCACGGCGATGCCGTACAGGCCCGCCAGGCTGTGCGCAGTCCAAATCGCCAAGCAGACAAACATCACAGGCCAAGCGGTGGAGCGCATGGACACACCCAAGCCGGCAATGATGTTGGTGCCGTGACCGGTGGTCGAGGCTTGGGCGATGTGCTGCACCGGGGCGTATTGGGTGCCGGTGTAAAACTCGGTGATCCACACCAGGGCAGCCGTCAGGATCAGGCCGACGGCGCAGGCACCAAAGAGTTTCATTTGTCCACCGGAGCCGCCCAAGGCGTTATCGGGCATGAGCGAGGTGGTGACGACATAAAACGCCACCAGCGACAGTGCGCCTGCGATGGCCAGGCCTTTGTACAAGGCGGGCATCACATTGGTCATGCCTGGCGAGGCTTTGACGAAAAAGCAGCCCACGATGGAGGCGACGATGGACACGGCCCCCAACGCCAGCGGATACAGCACCGCCTGGCCTGGGGCTGCCGTCACCAGCAAAGCACCGAGCACCATGGTAGCGATCAAAGTCACCGCATAGGTTTCAAACAGGTCGGCAGCCATGCCGGCGCAGTCGCCCACGTTGTCGCCGACGTTGTCGGCGATCACCGCCGGGTTGCGCGGATCGTCCTCGGGAATCCCGGCTTCCACCTTGCCCACCAGGTCGGCGCCGACGTCAGCCCCTTTGGTGAAAATGCCGCCGCCCAATCGCGCAAAAATGGAGATCAGGGAGGAGCCAAAGGCAAAGCCAATCAAAGGGTTGAGCAGCGTGGCGAGGTTTTTATCAGGGCTCGGGTCGCTACCAGCCAGGAACCAATAAAACCCCGTGACGCCCAGCAGGCCCAGGCCGACCACCAGCATGCCGGTGATGGCACCCCCTCTGAAAGCGACATCCAGTGCAGGGCCAATCCCATGGGTGGCGGCTTGCGCGGTGCGCACGTTGGCACGCACCGAGACGTTCATGCCGATAAAGCCACAAGCGCCTGAAAGCACCGCGCCAATGACGAAGCCGACGGCGGTCACGCCGTCCAGAAACACGCCCATCAAAATCGCCAGCACCACACCAACCACGGCGATGGTTTTGTACTGTCGGGCGAGGTAGGCGGCTGCACCGGCCTGGATGGCGGCGGAAATTTCTTGCATCCGCTCGTTGCCGGGGTCTTGGGACAGGATCCATCCCCGGGCCCAGACGCCATAAGCCACGGCGATCAGGCCACAGACAAGCGCCAAGGTGAGCGCTGAATTGCTGGTCATGTGTGTATCTCCTCAAATTGTTGTCGCTGAAAGGAGGGGCAACGCACTGGAGACCCCTCCACGGCGTTGCTTCCTCGCGACCCCTGAGAGAGACTCGATTGGCCAACCTTTGTATTAAAGAGCCGCAGGTGCAATTGCGCAAGGCCGGTGAAAGTAAAATGCGGGTTAATCCTAGGAATCTGTTTTTTACTTCAACCCTTGAGACTGCAACCATGTCCCTTGACAATGTGACCCCCGGCAAGAGCGCCCCAGAAACTTTCAACGTCATCATCGAAATTCCGATGAACGCCGATCCGATCAAGTACGAAGTGGACAAGGAAACCGGTGCCTTGTTCGTAGACCGTTTCATGACCACGGCCATGCACTACCCGACCAATTACGGCTATGTGCCCCAAACCCTGTCAGGCGACGGCGACCCGGTGGACGTGTTGGTGATCACCCCTTACGCCTTGCACCCCGGTGTGGTGGTGCCCTGCCGCGCCCTGGGCATTTTGATGATGGAGGATGAAGCGGGTGTGGATGGCAAGGTGGTCGCTGTGCCGACCAGCAAAATCTTGCCGATGTACGACCACTGGCAGGACATCGCGGATGTGAACTCGATGCGCCGCAACGCGATCGCCCACTTTTTTGAGCACTACAAAGACCTTGAAAAAGGCAAGTGGGTCAAGGTCCTGGGCTGGGAAGGCAAGGCATCTGCCCACAAGGAAATCTTGGACGGCATCGCGGCTTACAACAAAACCAAGGCCTGATAAGGCTCTTTGAACGCTCAGCCCTGCTTCAGGGGTGAGCGTTGGTTCAAATCATCCAAATAAGCTTGTACGCCCTGGCTCTCTTGCGCCAAAAACCGGGCTACGGCATCGGCAAAACCGGGGTGTGACAACCAGTGCGCGCTGCTGGTGGGCACGGGAAGCAAGGCGCGGGCCATTTTGTGCTCGCCTTGCGCGCCGCCCTCAAAGCGCACAAAGCCGTTGGCGATGCACCAGGCAATCGGCTGGTAATAGCAAGCCTCAAAGTGCAAGCAATCCACCCGCTCCAGCGCCCCCCAGTAGCGACCGTAAGCCACAGCCCCTTCGGTGGATGCAGTGTTCAATCCCAACAGGCTGCAGGCCATGGGGCGGCCTTGCATTTCAGCCACAAAGAGCACCCAGTTTTCGGGGTCGTTGTGCTGCATTTGTGAAAAGAAGTCTCGGCTCAGGTAGGGCTTGTTGCCGTGTTCCAGGTAGGTTCTCTCGTAACACTGGTAAAAAAAGTCCCAGTCGCCGGTCTTCATGTCGGCGCCGCGCAGCACCCTGAATTGCACCCCGGCTTGATCGACTTTGCGGCGTTCTTGGCGTATTTTTTTCCTTTTTTCTTGGCTCAAGTGGCTCAGGAAATCTTCAAAATCGCGGTAATTGGCGTTTTGCCAATGAAATTGCACCGTGTGGCGCAGCATCATGCCGGCCTGCGTGCAGGCCAAGACATCGGCCTCATCGCCAAACAGCAGGTGCAAAGAGGACAGTTCTTGAGTTTGAACGAACGCGATCAAAGCCTGCACCAAGGCTTTGCGCGCCGCCGCATCCACCGCCAGTAAACGGCTGCCTGGAACGGGGGTGAAGGGCACGGCCACAATCGTTTTGGGGTAGTAGCGCAGGCCATGGCGCTGATAAGCATCTGCCCAAGCCCAGTCGAACACGTATTCCCCGTAAGAATGGCCTTTGAGGTAGAGGGCAGTGGCAGCGCACAGTTGCAAGGGCTGGGCCGTATCGGCGCCGTTGGGGAGCCAAAGCGTGACGATCTGCAAGCCCCAACCGGTGTCTGGACTGGCCGCCTGACTGTCCTGCATGGCCCTCAGGTAGGCGTATTGCATAAACGGGGTGGGTGTATTTTGCCGCGCCAACAACGCATTCCATACGGCTTCGTCGATCTCATCCCAAGAATCGTGGACCTGGATGACATAATCGTCTGACTTGTATTCCTGCACCTGTATGACTCTCAATCTTTGTGTGGCTCAGCTCAATTTCGTGGTCGGAGACATGCCGGGCAATGCCCGCAAAATCATCGACGCCGCGCGCGTCGCCTATGAAAAGGGCGCGCGCCTGTTACTCACGCCCGAATTGTCCATCTGCGGTTACGCCGCAGAAGATTTGTTGTTGCGTCCTGCCTTCATCGACGCCTGTGATGATGCCCTCAAAACAGTGGCCCGGGAAACCGCCGGGTTAAAAGGCATGGCGGTGGTGGTGGGCCACCCCCAAGGGGGCGGAATGCGCACCAAGAGTGTGGCCGTGACACGGCGTTTCAATATGGCGTCAGTCTTGGTGGAAGGCCAAACCATCGCCCGTTACGCCAAACAAGAACTTCCCAACTACCAGGTGTTTGACGAGCGGCGTTATTTCACACCGGGTGACCAGGCCTGCGTGTTCGAGGTGGCGGGCGTTCAAGTTGGCCTGCTGATTTGTGAAGACGCTTGGTTTGAGGGACCTGCCCAGCGGGCCAAAGCAGCTGGCGCTCAGATCTTGGCGGTGCTCAACGCCTCGCCGTTTCACGCTGGCAAGGGCCTGGAGCGCGAGCAGCACATGCGCGAGCGGGTGTTGGCTTGCGGCTTGCCCTTGGTGTATGCCCATTTGGTGGGTGGACAAGACGAGGTGGTGTTTGAAGGCCGGTCGTTTGCGTTGGATGCACAGGGCAGCGTGCAAATGCGCGCATTGGCGTTCACCGAAGACCTGCCCGCTGTGTCCGTCAGTCTGCAAGACGGCCTGGCTTTAATGGCGCCTGCCACGGTCAGCCCCGCCCGCAGCGATGAAGCGGATCTGTGGGACGCCCTGGTTCTGGGCGTGCGAGATTATTTGGGCAAAAACGGCTTCACCCAAGCGGTGCTGGGCTTGTCGGGCGGCATTGATTCGGCCTTGGTGTTGGCCATCGCGGTGGATGCCATCGGTGCCGACAAGGTGCATGCGGTGATGATGCCCTCGCCCTATACCGCCGACATCAGCTGGCTGGACGCACGCGAAATGGCGCAGCGCATGGGGGTCCGGTACGACGAGATCAGCATTGCGCCGCTGTTCGATGGCTTTAAACAAAGTTTGGCGCTGCAGTTTGCCGGCTTGGCCGAGGACACCACCGAAGAAAACATCCAGGCGCGTATTCGCGGCACCTTGCTGATGGCCTTGTCTAACAAAACGGGCGCGATTGTCTTGACGACTGGCAACAAAAGCGAAATGGCCACCGGCTATTGCACGCTGTACGGCGACATGGCTGGCGGTTTTGCGGTCATCAAAGACGTGGTCAAGACCCAGGTGTTTCGCTTGTCGAATTGGCGCAACCACAATGATCCTTACGGCACTTGTGCGCAACCCATCCCTGAGCGCATCATCACCCGCCCGCCCAGCGCCGAGTTGCGGCCAGACCAAAAAGACCAAGACAGTTTGCCCGCCTACGAAGTGCTGGATGCCATCATTGCCCGCTACATGGAGAATGATGAAGGCATTGAGGCCTTGGTGGCTGACGGCTTTGAGCGGGCCGACGTGGAAAAGGTGACCCGCTTGATCAAGCTCAACGAATACAAGCGGCGGCAGGCGCCTGTCGGCATTCGTGTCACGCACCGCAGCTTTGGCAAGGATTGGCGTTATCCTATGACCAACAAATTTCGCGCTTAAATTTCATTTTCAGAAAGCCCATCACCATGAAGCAGATCACCGCCATCATCAAACCGTTCAAGCTGGAAGAAGTTCGCGAACTGTTGGCCGAATGCGGCGTGACGGGGCTGACCGTCACCGAAGTCAAAGGTTTTGGCCGTCAAAAAGGCCATACCGAGCTGTACCGGGGCGCAGAGTATGTGGTCGACTTTTTGCCCAAAGTCAAAGTGGAAGTGGCAGTGAAAGACGAAGACGTGGACCGCTGTGTGGATGCCATCGTCAAAGCGGCGCGGACGGGCAAAATCGGTGATGGCAAGATTTTCATCACCAACGTGGAACGCGTGGTGCGTATCCGCACCGGTGAGGAGGACAACTCGGCGATTTGATTTACAGCGCGGTGCTTTGCACGTCGTACTGCAGTCCGGCCGATTGCACCAGTTTTTTCAGCAAAGCCGGCGCTTGGGTGTCAACAGTGATCAAGTCCATTTGCCACGCGCCCATGAATTCGTGACCCACCACACTGCTCAAAAAAGTCAATAAGCCGTCGTAGTAGCCGTTCAGGTTCAGCAGCCCCACGGGTTTGTTGTGGTAGCCCAATTGACGCCAAGTCCAGACTTCAAAAAATTCTTCGAATGTGCCAATCCCACCCGGCAGGGCGATAAAGGCGTCCGCACGTTCAGCCATCATGCGCTTGCGCTCGTGCATGGTGTCCACCACATGCAATTCGGTGCAACGGGCGTGCGCCCATTCTTTGTCCACCAGCGCTTGGGGGATGATGCCCACCACCCGTCCGCCCGCCGCCAAGGTGGCATCGGCCACGATCCCCATCAGGCCGTTGCTGCCCCCGCCGTAGACCAGTTGGCCGCCGTGTTGACCGATCCATTGACCGACTTGCCGGGCGGTGTCTGCAAAAAGAGGATCGTCACCGGGGCGTGCACCACAGTAAACGCAAACAGAAAAATGAGGGGGGCTGAGCGGTGGAGTGGTGGGCATGGTGTCGGTCATGTGTGCTTGGCTGCGCATGCTCACCCATTCAGATAGCAATGGGGTGTTGCCGCCGGCTTCAGCGTGTCTGCACCAGTCGGGTGCCTGCCCAGATATCATGCCAATACTGACCCTGTCGCTGAAAACGACTGAGCAGGGCCCACACAGCCACCCATACCAGCGTCAGCACCAAAGTTTCAATGGCTGAAATGCCTAAAAGGCTGGCCAGGGCGATGGGGGGCAAAAACCAGACCCAGCTGAGCAGATAACGCCGCAGGGCGCGGGCTTGGGTCAAGGCCTGGCCATGTGCATCCACCAACCGGATATGCCAGGTCTTCATGGCCAAAGTTTGCCCTTGGGTGCCAAACCAAGTGAAATAAATGGCAAAGATCAGAAAGATAAACGCCTGTAAACCGTGCCGGTTGTCCAGCGCGTTGCGGGTTTGGCTCAGAGTGCTGAAAAGGTAGCCCGCAATGAACACCACGCCAAACAGCAGCATGCCCTCATACAGCCAGCAGGCCATGCGGCGGGCCAAAGAGGGGGTGACCAGCGCTGGGCCAGGCGGTGCATCATCGGTTTGTGCCGTCACGTGGCTGCTTCGTCTACTTTGGTCGTCGGTGCCTTGGGCAAAGGCAGCAAGGTTTTTTGATCCAAGTCTTTCAAACCCGGTGTTTTACCTTTGGCAGGCAGTTGCCCGTTTGGCGTTTGCACATGCGAAAGCTTGTCTGCGGCTGCAGGCTTGGGCGCTGGTGCCGCACCCATGACCGGGGGATGTTGTGCTGCACCTAATTTGCGCTTTTCGTCCTCAGACAAGGATTGATAAGCCTGCCACTGGGCTTTTTTCTCGACTTGCGGCAGACGATTGGTTTCACCAAAATTCAATCGGGCCTGAATGCGCTGTTGCGGCGTCAGGGTCGCCCATTCGGCCATTCGGCTGTGCATGGTCGATTTTTCGTAATCTGGCAAATTGGCGAAATTCTTTGAAATAGTCAGCCATTTGTTGCGTTGGGCTTCACTCAGAGAGGCCCAATGCGGCGCCAAGGGCTCCAGAGCTTGTTGTTGCGCCAGGCTCAGTTCTTTCCATTGGCCTTTCGAGGGCGAGCTTGCAGCGGCACCTGACGAGGACGGCGATGAAGCCGCTGTGGCCGTTGGGTTGGGCGCTACTTGCGACCATGCCATGCCACTGAGCAAGCAGAGCATGAGCAAGCCAAACCGGTGCAGCGCCTTCAGTTGAACGAAAAACACGTCAATGAACCTCGGCGATGGCGGCTTGGTTGGTTTTTAAAAATTGCAAAAACCCAGGGTCGGTGTAGGCCACGGGTGGCAGTTCGTCTAAAAGCAGGGCCGAGTCCACTTCGGCAATTTCGGTGATGCTGCTCTCGGATTGAATACTTTGGATGACGACCAAGCCCAGAATCAGGGCAACGAGCGGGATGAAAGAGGCCAACCGGTTCCACAAAGGGCTGCCTTCACCGCCATGCAGGAGGCTTGCCTGACCAGCAGAATAACCCACGCTGTGGGCTGTGGCGGTGATGAGTTCCGGTTTTCGCGCTGCCATGGCTTGCATCCGAGCCGCACGCAGGCGCTCGCTGATGTCATACGCCAATTCCGGGCCGTCACGGTCCAAGCGGCGCGCCATGGCTTTGCCGAAATCGTCAATGTTTTTTTCTGCAGCGAATGACTGGTTTTTCATGGTTGTATTCCCTTGGCTCTTAGCGATCGGCTCAATGCATGAACTGCGCGCGAACAGTGCGTTTTGACACTGCCTTCTGTACAGCCCATCGCGGCGGCTGTTTCTGCAACATCCATCTCCTCCCAGTAACGCAGCAGGAAGGCTTCTCGTTGACGTGGGGGCAAATCTTGAATGTCCGCTTCAATTTGCAAGAAAATTTGCTTACGCCGCGTCTGGTCTTCAGCACTTTCGCCTAAATCAGCATCCGAGGCTCCATTGAAGGACTCCAGCAAATCAAAGTCATCTCCCTCGTTGCTTGCCCCAAAATCGCTCAAATTTGAAAACAAGGCATTTCGCGTTTTGCGCCGGCGAAACCAGTCCAAGGTGGTATTGGACAAAATGCGCTGGAACAGCAGTGGCAGTTCTGCGATCGGTTTATCGCCGTAGTGTGTGGCCAATTTGATCATGCTGTCTTGCATGATGTCCAAGGCAGCTTCTTCGTCTCGAACATGGTAAAGCGTCCGTTTGAAGGCGCGCTTTTCCGTATTTTTGAGAAAGTCTGAGAGTTCTTTTTCTGTGGCCAACTGCTTGTCTCTACCGTGTTTCGGGGGAGATCTCCTGATTTTTTGCACAGATGTGAGGCATTTGCAGCCCTGGACACTGAGGCACGAGGTCTGCCCAATTATCGCATTCTTCTCTTGCTCTGTAGCTCGCCCGGCAGCGATTCTCCAGTCAGTGCGATAATACTGGGTTGCAATTGAAAAAAAGCAAACGGGTCACCGTCCGGCGCTGGTACATGTAGCGTCCATGGCTGTGGTCCAAAGTCCCGATGCGGCTTCACAAGAGCACAGCAAAGGGGCACCCAAGGTTTTTCGTTAGAGAAATTCACAAAGGTTGAATATGGACACCTCATCTAAAGCCGAATCGGCATCCCCTTCTGCTGCGCCTGGACACGCTGTGTCCGAACTGCGTGGAGCAGAAATTTTGGTCAAAGCGCTGCAAGCGGAAAACGTCAACTTCATCTGGGGCTATCCCGGTGGTGCGGTATTGCACATTTACGACGCTTTGTACAAGCAAGACACCATTCAACACGTTTTGGTGCGCCACGAACAAGCGGCTGTGCATGCCGCTGATGGCTTTGCGCGAGCCACCGGTGAAGTCGGTGTGGCGCTGGTCACCTCGGGGCCAGGTTTGACCAATGCGGTGACTGGCATTGCCACCGCTTACATGGACAGCATTCCGATGGTGATCATCAGCGGTCAGGTGCCGACCGCGGCGATCGGTTTGGACGCTTTCCAAGAGTGCGACACCGTGGGCATCACACGGCCCATCGTTAAGCACAATTTTTTGGTCAAAGACGCCCGTGACATGGCCGACGTCATGAAAAAGGCCTTTCACATCGCACGCAGCGGCCGCCCCGGCCCCGTGGTGGTGGACGTGCCGAAAGACGTGTCTTTCAATAAAACGCCCTACCACGGCTACCCTGAGTCGGTGGCCATGCGCTCTTACAACCCGGTGCGCAAAGGCCATGGGGGTCAAATTCGCAAGGCACTGCAGTTGTTGTTGGCCGCCAAGCGCCCCTATATCTACACCGGTGGCGGTGTCTTGCTGGGCAATGCCTCACAAGAATTGCGCACCCTGGTGGACATGCTGGGTTTTCCTTGCACCAATACCTTGATGGGTTTGGGTGCTTACCCCGCCACGGACCCTAAGTTTTTGGGCATGCTGGGCATGCACGGCACTTTGGAAGCCAACAATGCCATGCAAAACTGCGATGTGCTGTTGGCGGTCGGTGCGCGCTTTGATGACCGCGTGATTGGCAACCCCAAGCACTTTGCCCAAGTGGAACGTAAGATCATTCACATCGACATCGATCCCTCCAGCATTTCCAAGCGCGTGAAGGTGGATGTGCCGATCGTGGGTGACGTCAAAGACGTGTTGCAAGAATTGATTGCGATGCTCAAAGAGTCAGCGGTCAAGCCCGATGCCCATGCTCTGGGCGCTTGGTGGAGCACCATCGAGGGCTGGCGCGGCCGCGATTGCATGCAGTATGACCGTGACAACACCCAAGTCATCAAGCCCCAACGCGTGATCGAAACCTTGTGGGAGATGACCAAAGACGCCGACGCGTACATCACCTCCGATGTGGGGCAGCACCAAATGTGGGCCGCGCAGTACTACAAGTTCAATGAGCCCCGCCGCTGGATCAACTCGGGCGGTCTGGGCACCATGGGCGTGGGTATTCCTTATGCCATGGGCATCAAATTGGCCAAACCTGACAGCGAAGTTTTCTGTGTCACCGGTGAGGGCTCGGTGCAGATGTGCATCCAGGAGTTGTCCACCTGCCTGCAGTACAACACCCCCATCAAGATCGTGGCCCTGAACAACCGTTATTTGGGCATGGTGCGCCAGTGGCAAGAAATTGAATATTCTGGCCGATACAGCCACAGCTACATGGATGCCTTGCCTGATTTCGTGAAATTGGCCGAGGCTTACGGCCACGTGGGCCTGCTGATTGAAAAGCCTGAAGATGTAGAGCCTGCTCTGCGCGAAGCACGCCGACTCAAGGACCGCACCGTGTTCATGGATTTCCGTACCGACCCCACGGAAAACGTGTTTCCGATGGTGCGCGCCGGCAAAGGCATCACCGAAATGATCATGGGCGCTGAGGACCTTTGAGGCCTCCAACCCCGACTCATCCCATTTTTGAAGAATCTATTGATCGCCAAGCCTGCACATTACCGTGCGCAGGGGAGGGCGGCGAAAAGAGGAATAGCACATGAAACACATCATTGCCGTATTGCTGGAAAACGAAGCCGGCGCCCTGTCCCGGGTGGTCGGTCTCTTTTCAGCGCGGGGTTACAACATCGAGTCATTGACGGTCGCCCCGACCGAAGACCCCAGTTTGTCTCGCATGACGATACAAACCACCGGATCTGACGATGTGATTGAACAAATCACCAAGCATTTGAACCGTTTGATTGAGGTGGTCAAAGTGGTGGATTTGACCGAAGGTGCTTACACCGAGCGCGAGTTGATGCTGGTGAAAGTGCGTGCGGTCGGTAAAGAGCGCGAAGAGATGAAGCGGATGGCTGATATATTCCGTGGCCGCGTCATCGATGTCACCGACAAGAGCTACACCATTGAGTTGACCGGTGACTTGTCGAAAAACGATGCCTTTTTGGAGGCCATCGACCGAACTGCCATTCTGGAGACCGTGCGCACAGGCGCTTGCGGTATCGGGCGTGGTGAGCGAATTTTGCGTGTTTGATTGATTTAATTTATAAAATTTTTGAAGGAAAAAACCATGAAAGTGTTTTACGACAAGGACTGTGACCTGAGCGTCATCAAAGGCAAAACGGTGGCCATCATCGGTTACGGCTCGCAAGGGCACGCCCATGCACAAAACTTGAACGACAGCGGCGTCAAAGTCGTGGTCGGTCTGCGCAAAGGTGGCGCTTCATGGGACAAAGTCGGCAAAGCCGGCCTGACCGTGATGGAAGTCAACGATGCGGTCAAAGCCGCTGACGTGGTCATGATCTTGTTGCCTGACGAAATGATCGCCGAGGTCTACACGAACAATGTGGCCCCCCACATCAAACAAGGCGCTTCCTTGGCCTTTGCCCACGGCTTCAATGTGCATTACAACCAAGTCGTGCCCCGTGAAGACTTGGACGTGTGGATGGTCGCACCCAAGGCCCCCGGCCACACCGTGCGCAACACCTACACCCAAGGTGGCGGTGTGCCCCACTTGGTGGCCATTCACCAAGACAAGAGTGGCAAAGCCCGTGCTTTGGCTTTGAGCTATGCCATGGCCAACGGTGGCGGCAAAGCCGGCATCATTGAGACCAACTTCAAAGAAGAGACTGAAACCGACTTGTTTGGCGAGCAGGCTGTGCTGTGTGGTGGCGCGGTTGAGTTGATCAAAATGGGTTACGAGACATTGGTGGAAGCCGGTTATGCCCCAGAAATGGCCTACTTTGAGTGCTTGCACGAGTTGAAGTTGATCGTCGACCTGATCTACGAAGGTGGTATCGGTAACATGAACTACTCGATCTCGAACAACGCCGAGTACGGCGAGTACGTGACCGGTTCTGAAGTGATCAACGCGCAAAGCCGCGAAGCCATGCGCAACGCTTTGAAGCGCATTCAGACCGGTGAGTACGCCAAGATGTTCATCTTGGAAGGCCGCACCAACTACCCGAGTATGACGGCTCGTCGTCGCTTGACTTCCGAGCACTCCATTGAAGTCGTCGGCGCCCAATTGCGCGCCATGATGCCTTGGATTGCCAAGAACAAATTGGTGGACAAAACCCGTAACTGATCACCGCATCAGTCAGCGTCAAGGCCACCTCGGTGGCCTTTGTTTTTGGGCGGTGGCGCAGAGTGGCATAAACTCAAGCGCAATGCTCTGGGCTTAGCCAAGGCCTGCCAGCCAAGATCTTCCAACCCGAGGAATGTGAGTGATGCGAGACAACATGGAAAATGGTGACGAAGGTGAATCGGTCAGCGCACAGCGCAAGCCCCGCAAAGGCATCTACATCCTGCCCAATATGGTCACCTTGGCCGCTTTGTTCGGGGGGTTCTATGCCATCGTGATGGCGATGAACGGGCGTTTCGATTTGGCCGCCACGGGTGTCTTCTGCGCCATGGTGTTGGACGGCCTGGATGGCCGCGTGGCCCGCATGACCAACACCCAAAGCGCTTTTGGTGAGCAAATGGACTCTCTGTCGGACATGGTGTCGTTTGGTGCAGCCCCCGCCTTGATCGCTTACGAATGGGCGCTCAAGGGCTTGGGGCGGTGGGGTTGGATCGCGGCTTTTGTGTACTGCGCTTGCGCAGCGCTGAGATTGGCACGTTTCAATGTCAACACGGCGGTGGTCGACAAACGCTTTTTCCAAGGCTTGCCCTCGCCTGCAGCCGCCGCCATGGTGACGGGTTTCATATGGATCATGACCGAGCTGGACTACAACGGCGCCGCCGTGGCATGGCCGATGTTGGTGATCTGCTTGTACGCAGGCTTGACCATGGTGACCAACGTGCCGTTTTACAGTTTCAAAGATGTGCAGATGAAGAAAAGTGTGCCTTTCGCGGCCATTGTGTCTGTCGCTCTGGGCATTGCGGTGGTCAATATCCACCCCCCCACGGTGTTGTTTGGCTTGTTTGTGGTGTATGGCTTGAGTGGTTACGTCTTGTATGGCGTTCGCAAAGCCAAAGGCCAACCTACCAGCATGATCAGCACCTCGACCCAGGAGCCCGATGAACGCGGCTTGCATCAAGAGTGAGTCCACTGGTGCTTTCAAATTGTGCTAAAGTATTTGTCATGAACTTCACATCGCTGGCCCTACTGCTGCTATCGCCCCACGGGCGGGACCTGTAGCGCACGCGATCATTTCCCCAAAAGGCCCGTTTGCATTCCCGCAGCGGGCCTTTTGCATTTATGCTTTGAAGTTGCGGTTTTCATCATTGGAGAAATTAGATGGCTGATAAATTAATCATTTTCGACACGACTTTGCGTGACGGTGAACAGTCCCCCGGGGCGTCCATGACCCGCGATGAAAAGCTGCGCATTGCACGTCAACTGGAACGCCTGCGCGTGGACGTGATCGAAGCGGGTTTTGCTGCCAGTTCGAACGGTGATTTTGACTGCGTGAAAGCCATTGCCGGTGCGATCAAAGAATCTACAGTGTGCTCTCTGGCGCGCGCCAATGACCGTGACATCGCGCGCGCAGCCGAGGCGCTGGCGGGTGCAGCCAACGCGCGGATTCATATTTTTCTGGCCACCAGTGCACTGCACATGGAAAAAAAGTTGCGCATGTCGCCTGACCAGGTGTTTGAGCAAGCCAAGCAATCTGTTCGCTATGCGCGCAACTTGATGGGGGACATTGAATTCAGCCCTGAGGACGGCTACCGAAGCGACATGGACTTTTTATGCCGCGTCTTGGAAGCCGTGATTGCCGAAGGCGCATCCACCATCAACGTGCCTGACACCGTGGGGTACGCGGTTCCAGAGTTGTATGGTCAATTCATCAAAACCCTGCGTGAGCGCATTCCCAACAGCGACAAAGCCATTTGGTCTGTGCACTGCCACAACGACCTGGGTATGGCCGTGGCCAACTCCTTGGCCGGTGTGCAAATCGGCGGTGCGCGCCAAGTGGAGTGCACGATCAATGGTTTGGGGGAGCGGGCCGGTAATTGCTCGTTAGAAGAGGTGGTCATGGCAGTGAAAACCCGGCGCGATTACTACGGCCTGGATGTGGGCATTGATACGCGGCAAATTCTGGCGGCCAGTCGGATGGTCAGCCAGACCACGGGTTTTGTGGTGCAGCCCAACAAAGCGGTGGTGGGGGCCAATGCCTTTGCGCACGCCTCGGGCATTCACCAGGACGGCGTGCTCAAGGCGCGTGACACCTATGAAATCATGCGCGCAGAAGATGTGGGCTGGAGCACCAACAAAATCGTGCTGGGCAAGCTCAGTGGCCGCAATGCCTTCAAGCAACGCTTGCAGGATTTGGGCGTGTCACTGGAAAGCGAAACTGAATTGAACGCAGCTTTCGCCCGATTCAAGGAGTTGGCCGATCGCAAAAGTGAGATCTTTGACGAGGATATTTTGGCCTTGGTCAGCGATGAGAGCGTCTCGGCAGACAACGAAAATTTCGGTTTTGTGTCTTTGTCCCAGCACAGTGAAACGGGCGAACGCCCCCAAGCTTCGGTGGTGTTCACCATCAGCGGCAAGGAGGTGCACGGTTCATCGGACGGCAATGGTCCTGTCGATGCTTCGCTCAAAGCGATCGAATCGCATGTGAAAAGTGGTGCCGAAATGGTCCTTTACTCGGTCAACGCGATCAGCGGTTCCACCGAGAGCCAAGGCGAAGTCACTGTGCGACTGCAAAACAGTGGCCGGGTGGTCAACGGCGTGGGCTCAGACCCTGACATTGTGGTGGCATCGGCCAAGGCCTATCTCAATGCATTGAATAAATTGCAAAGCAAATCAGACCGGGTCGCGGCGCAGGGTTAATGTAGTACCTTTTAATTCTTAACTGGCTTGAACAAAGTCGCGCAAGTGATTGATCTTGCGTGACTTTTTTTTATTGGGTACACTCTGGTCATTGTTGTTATTACAGTCACACTGACCCGTATGTTTTTTGCGTCCTTGCGAAACCCCGCCGCCGCCCTGAAATTGGGCTTTTTGTCGTTTCTAGCCTGCAGTGTGATGGTGAGCGCGCCACAGCTTCAGGCCAAAGAAAAATCCAAGAATCATCCCGCTTCGAAAAAGACGGCGGCCACAACCGCGGCGGTTGCTGGGACCAAATCGCGCACACTGACCCAGCGTCCTGCCGCTGCTGCGCCCAAATTGGCCGCCCATGCGCGCGCTACCGCACGCAACCGTCAGCCAGCTGAAACACCTGCCAAAGCTTCTTTTGGTCAAATAGCGGGTTTGCACGCTGCAAATGATCCGCTCGAGTTGCGCTCCAGTGTGGCCTTGGTCGTCGATCAAGATACCCAAGAGATCTTGTTTCGTAAAAATGATCAGGCCGTATTGCCGATTGCTTCTTTGACCAAGTTGATGACCGGTTTGGTCATGGCCGAGGCCAAGCTGCCGATGCATGAAATGATCACCATTGCACAAGACGACGTCGACACCGAAAAAGGCAGCAGCTCGCGCCTGGCGGTTGGCACGACCCTGTCCCGGGGTGACTTGCTGCATCTGGCCTTGATGTCGAGCGAAAATCGCGCCGCCCATGCCCTGGGCCGGACCTTCCCAGGCGGTTTGAATTCCTTCGTCACCCGCATGAACGAACGCGCCTTGTCTCTGGGCATGCGCGACACCCGCTACGTGGAGCCTACCGGCCTGTCTAGCCGCAACCAATCGAGCGCCAATGATTTGGCTTTGTTGGTGGGCGCGGCTTACAAAGAACCTTTGCTGCGCGAACTGTCGACTTCCCCTGGACGTGAAGTGGACGTCGGTCGTCGCACATTGCAATACAACAACACCAATCGTTTGGTGAAAAATCCCGAGTGGGAGATTGGCCTGCAAAAAACGGGCTATATCTCCGAAGCAGGTCAATGTTTGGTGATGCAGACCAAAGTGGCGGGGCGCAAACTGATCATGGTGTTTTTGGATTCTGCCGGCAAACTCAGCCGTATCGCCGATGCCGAGCGTGTGCGCCGCTGGTTGGAGTCAGCACCCCCGTCCCGTGCTTTAGCGACATCGCGCAACAACCACGGTTGACGCTGTTTCAAAACTGGAAAACGGGCTCAAAGCCCGTTTTTTTGTTGAAGGTCCAGTGCGCCTAGGCTGTGCGGTCAGGGCGCTTGGTGCCCCAAGGCATTCGAAATTTCATCCGCCGTGGCCTGCAGCTTGGGCAACCATTCCTCGTCCATGCGATCCGCCGGGGCTGAAATCGACAAACCGGCCAGCAACTTGCCCTGGTCGTCATAAATACCGGCGGCAATACAGCGCACACCCAACTCCAGCTCTTCGTTGTCGCGGGCAATGCCGTACTGGCGCACCTTGGACAATTCGCGCTCTAAAACAGGCAACTGGGTGATGCTGTTGCGGGTGTGGCCCGACAAGCCGGTGCGGGTGGCGTAACTGCGCACTTTGAGCGGATCGTCGATCGATAAGAACAATTTGCCAACCGAGGTCAGGTGCAAAGGCGCACGCCCACCAATCGCGCGCACCACCTGCATGCCCGAACGTTCGCTGTAGGCGCGCTCCACATACACGATTTCATCGCCCTGGCGCATGCTCAAATTCACGGGCTGTTGAATCAACTTGTGCAAATCGCGCATGGGCGTCATGGCCGCGTCCCGCACGTTCAGGCGCGCCTTGACCAAGTTGCCCAACTCCAGCAACCGCATGCCCAGGCGGTAAGAGCCGGCTTCCGGCCGATCGACATAACGGCCGATGGTCAGATCGTTCAGGATGCGGTGCGTGGTGGAAGGGTGCAAACCGGTTTTTTCACTGATTTCCTTCAGTGAAATGGCTTCTTCGCGTGAGGCCAAAACATCCATGAGCGAAAACAAACGCTCTATGACCTGGATGGTGGGAGTCGCTGCGGCGGCGCGGTCGTGTTTGGTCATGGGCTTACTGCTGGGTGAAGTTTCATTCTACAGTCTGGAATGAATGGGGCGCAGGCAGCCTCACGGGGCAAGCGAACTAAGCTGGGGATGGGCGCCATTCGCCATGGGTCAGGACCTCACAAGGGGAAAATTGGCGTTTGTAATTCATTTTGGGGCTTTGTTCAATCCAATAGCCCAGGTACACATAAGGCAGGCCCAATTGCCGGGCTTGCTCAATTTGCCACAGTACCCCAAAAGTGCCATAGGACGTTTGGGGTTCAGGCTCGTAAAAGGTATAAACCGCAGACAGGCCGTCATTGAGGACGTCGACGATGCTGACCATCTTCAATACCCCTTCAGGATGATCCGGGTGCTTGGCCCGGTATTCGATCAGCCTGGAATTGACACGGCTTTGCAACAAAAACTGCTTGTATTGCTCAACGCTGTCTTGGTCCATGCCGCCGCCGGCGTGCCGACTGTTTTGGTAACGCAGGTACAAAGCATAATGCGCGGCCTCAAAATCCAACCGGGATATCTTGACCTGCAATTGGGCGTGTTGCTTGTAGGCCCGTTTTTGACTTTTATTGGCAACAAAAGTGGCGGTGGGCACACGCAAAGGCACACAGGCTTGGCAGCCATCACAGTAAGGGCGGTAAGTGAACACGCCGCTGCGGCGAAAACCCCGGCTCACCAAATCCGAATAGACCTCGTTGTGGATCAAATGGCTGGGCGTGGCCACTTGAGAGCGGGCGGATCGCTGGGGTAGATAGCTGCAGGGATAAGACGCGGTGGCATAAAACTGCAAAGAGTCAAAGGGCAGGTCTTTCAGATGCGTCATACCGAATCCGATGAGGGGGCTGAACGGATGACGTCCACGGCTTGGCCGCGCCAATCCGGACTGGCTTGTTGCAGATGCCTGGCCATGCGGGCCAAAAATACATCACGGGACATTTCTTGGGCACCTAGCGAGGCCAGGTGGGGCGTGTTTTGCTGGCAATCGATCTGCTCAATGCCGTGGCGCAGGCAGACGCTGACCAGGGCACTCAGGGCCATTTTGGAGCCATCCCTGATCCGGGTGAACATGGATTCTCCAAACACGGCCTTACCCAGGCAAACAAAATACAGGCCCGCCACCAATTGACCCTCCAACCAGACCTCAGCGCTGTGGGCCAAACCCGCGCGGTGAAGTTGTTGATAGGCCTGCACCATGGCAGGGACGATCCAAGTCCCCGCTTGTTGTTTGCGTGGTGCATTTGCGCAATGCTCAATCACTTCGTCAAATGCGCGGTCAAAACACAATCTGAAAGTCGGATTCAGATGATGGCGTTGTACAGTTTTGGCCAAGGACCGGTGCATCTTGAATTGAGCCGTTTGCAGCACCATGCGGGGGGTGGGGCTCCACCACAGCACGGGCTGGCCTTCACTGAACCACGGGAAAATCCCTTGCGAATAGGCCGATGTGAGACGTTCTATTCGCAAATCGCCACCTGCAGCCAGTAAACCGGGGGCGCCCGTGTCCAAGCCCCATGCCATCGTCACCGGTGGGAAAGGGGTCTCATGGTCAAGCCATTTCAAAGGGGGGTTCAGGGGTTCACCGGACATGACTGAATGGTGCCTTGAAACGCAAGACTGCGCCGTAATTCAGGGCTTATTTACGATTATCCTATGGCCTATGAAACTGTATAACTATTTTCGATCTTCATCGTCGTACCGGGTCCGGATTGCATTGCATCTCAAAGGCTTGGACTTTGAGTATCTGCCCGTGCACATTGCCAAGGGTGAGCACAAACAGGCGGCCTATGCTGAGGTATCCGCCGATGGTTTGGTGCCGGTGCTGGACATCAATGGCCAACGCCTGAGCCAGTCGCTGGCCATCATCGAGTATCTGGATGAATTGCATCCCGAGCCTGCTTTGTTACCAGTCGATCCTTTTGAACGCGCCCAGGTGCGGGCCTTGTCGCAGTCGATCGCCTGCGAAATTCACCCGATCAACAACTTGCGGGTTTTAAAGTACTTGAGCGCCGAGTTGCATGTCAGCGACGAAGCGAAAAACACCTGGTACCGCCACTGGGTGCGCACCGGTTTGGAGGCCTTTGAACGCCAATTGGCCCAGTTACCTGCGTCGACTTATTGTTTCGGCAACACCCCAACCTTGGCCGATTGCTGTTTGGTGCCGCAAATCTTCAATGCCCAGCGCTTCAAAGTGAACTTTGAGGGTCTGCCCCGCACCATGGCCGCCTATGAGGCCTGCATACAACTGCCGGCCTTTCAGCTGGCCCATCCTTCTGCTTGTCCTGACAACGAAGTCTGATGCCCTGGCCAGCGACCGCCTTGGGTTGGGTGCCTGACTGGCCGGTGGCGGGGCGCGTCAAAGCATTTTTTTCGACCCGCCAGGGCGGGGTCTCGCCCGCGCCCTGGAACGCCTTCAATCTGGGCGACCATGTGGGCGATGCACCGGCGCTGGTGTCACACAACCGGGCGCAGTTGGCCCACACCTTGGGTGCGCTGCCGGTCTTTTTGCAACAAGTGCATGGGCTCGATGTCATCGACATTGATGCACAAACCCCCCCTGGCCGACGCGCCGATGCCTGTTGGACCGATCAACCGGGCGTGGCTTGCACCATCATGGTGGCCGATTGTTTGCCGGTGTTGTTCACCGATCCCAGCGGCACCTGGGTGGCCGCAGCGCATGCAGGCTGGCGCGGTTTGGCCGGGCAGAACGGGTGGGGCGTGTTGGAGGCAACCTTGGCCCATGTCTTAACATCCAAGGCCAGCCAAAGTCTTCAGGCCCAGGATGTGCAGGTTTGGCTCGGGCCTTGTATCGGCCCACAGGCTTTTCAGGTGGGTGCCGAGGTGCGGGAGGCCTTTTGTGTGGGCCACCCCGAAGCGACCCCGGCTTTCACGCCGCAGGGCGAAAGCCATTACTTGGCGGACTTGGCCTTGCTGGCCCGTTGGCGCTTGCAACGCGCCGGTGTGAGTGCCATTTTTGGCAACGATGGCACGCCCGGGTGGTGCACACACTCCCAAGAATCACTCTTTTTCTCGCACCGGCGTGATGCCGCCCGACTCGGCGCCACCGGCCGCATGGCCGCTTGCATCTGGCTGGACCGAGCTTGACCCGGCGCTTGGCCCCTGGGCCCAAGCCGCCTCTTTGGCTTTACGGGTTTTATTGCGCTGCGGCGCGCCCATAAGGTAAACCATGAGTGCAGTTGGAAGGATCCCGTAAAGAATGAAGGTCACAATGGCACCTAAGACGGTTCCGTTGGTGTTGGAGGCTTCGGCCACACTCATCATCAAAGTGACGTATATCCAGGCAATAGCAACGATGTACATGGAATTGTGAAGGTAATTGGAAATGCCAAAGGAGACAAACGAATGACAATGCCATCGCCGGACGCTTGGTCCAAGATCAATGCAGAGTTCCAGCAAAAGCTGACCCAGAGCTGGGGCCAAGCTGTGCAAGCCTTTCAAACCATGGACTTGGGTGGCATTGTGCCTGCAGACGGCCCAGCGTCTTTGCCAGCGAGTCCTGCCTTGAAATTTGAGCAAGACAAACTCAAGCAACTGCAAGCCCAGTACCTGGAAGAAGCGGCCGCTTTATGGAATGGCGGCTTGCAGGGCGGCACGCCTTTGAAAGACCGCCGGTTTTCCTCTGAAGCTTGGTCCAGCAACCCGGTGGCGGCCTTCACCGCCGGCAGTTATTTGCTCAATGCACGCACCTTGATGGGCTTGGCCGAAGCGGTGGACGCCGATGCGCAAACCCAAAACCGCATTCGTTTTGCCGTCGAGCAATGGGTGGCGGCGACAGCCCCCAGCAATTTTTTGGCATTCAACGCAGAAGTGCAAAAGAAAGCCATTGAAACCCAGGGCGAGAGCTTGGCCAAGGGCATGCAAAACCTGATGCACGACATTCAGCAAGGCCACGTCTCCATGACCGACGAAAGCCAGTTTGAAGTGGGCCAAAATGTCGCCACCACCGAAGGCGCCGTGGTGTATGAAAACGAGTTCTTCCAGCTGATCGAATACAAACCATTGACGGCCAAGGTCTATGAAAAGCCGTTTTTGCTGATCCCGCCGTGCATCAACAAGTTCTACATCTTGGACTTGCAACCCAACAACTCGTTCATCCGCTACGCCGTTAGCCAAGGTCACCGCACCTTTGTGGTCAGTTGGCGCAATCCGGATGAAAGCATGGCCCAAAAGTCCTGGGACGACTACATCGAAAACGGTGCCATCCAAGCCATCGCGACGGTGCAGGAACTGACCAGCGCCAAACACATCAACGCCTTGGGCTTTTGTGTAGGCGGCACCATCTTGAGCAATGCCTTGGCGGTGTTGGCTGCGCGCGGTGAAAAACCCGTGGCCAGCGCCACCTTCTTGACGACCTTGATCGACTTTACCGACACCGGCATTTTGGATGTGTTCATTGACGACAATTTCGTCAAATTCCGCGAGCTGCAAATGGGCCAAGGCGGTCTGCTCAAAGGCCAGGACCTGGCTTCGACCTTCAGCTTTTTGCGTCCCAACGACTTGGTCTGGAACTATGTGGTGGGCAACTACCTCAAGGGCGAGTCACCACCGCCTTTTGATTTGCTCTACTGGAACAGCGACTCCACGAATTTGCCGGGTCCCTTCTATGCCTGGTACTTGCGCAACACCTACCTGGAAAACCGCTTGGTGCAACCCGGCGCGGCCACCGTGTGTGGTGAAAAAATCGACCTGCGCAAAGTGAATTTGCCGGTCTACATCTACGGCTCGCGCGAAGACCACATTGTGCCCATCGGCGGTGCCTATGCTTCCACCCAGCACCTGCCCGGTCCCAAGCGTTTTGTGATGGGCGCTTCTGGCCACATTGCCGGCGTGATCAACGCCCCAGCGGCCAACAAGCGCAGTCACTGGCTGCGCGAGGACAGGAAATTCCCGGCCGATGTGAACGACTGGATCCAGGGTGCCAAAGAGCGGCCTGGCAGCTGGTGGACCGATTGGTCCGATTGGCTCAAAAGCCATTCTGGCAAGCAAATTGCTTCGCCTAAGACCTATGGCAAAGGCGTCCGCTTCAAGACGATAGAAGCCGCGCCTGGTCGCTACGTCAAAGCCCGTGCTTAATTTTTCAAACCCCAAGGAGACTCTCTTGAACCAAGACATCGTGATCGTTTCAGCCGCTCGCACCGCGGTGGGCAAATTCGGCGGCTCGCTGGCCAAAATATCGGCGCCAGAACTGGGCGCCATCGTGATTCGCGAGGCCATCGCCCGCGCGGGTTTGTCGTCCGACCAAATCGGCGAAGTCATCATGGGCCAGGTGCTGGCTGCGGGCGCAGGGCAAAACCCGGCGCGACAAGCCATGATGAAAGCCGGTGTGGCCAAAGAAACACCGGCTTTGACCATCAATGCGGTTTGCGGCTCGGGTCTGAAGGCCGTGATGCTGGCCGCCCAAGCCATCGCCTGGGGCGACAGCGAGATTGTGGTCGCCGGGGGTCAAGAAAACATGAGCGCCTCGCCGCACGTGCTGACCGGTTCGCGTGATGGCATGCGCATGGGCAACTGGAACATGGTGGACACCATGATCGTCGATGGCCTGTGGGACGTGTACAACCAGTACCACATGGGCATCACGGCTGAAAACGTGGCCAAAGAACACGGCATTACGCGCCAAATGCAAGACGAGCTGGCTTTGGCCAGCCAGCGCAAAGCCTCTGCCGCGATCCAAGAAGGTCGTTTCAAAGACGAGATCGTGCCGGTCTCGATCCCGCAGCGCAAAGGCGATCCCGTGATTTTCGACACTGACGAATATGTGAATCAAAAAACCAATGCCGAAGCCTTGGCCGGTTTGCGCCCCGCTTTTGACAAAGCGGGCAGCGTCACCGCAGGCAACGCCTCAGGCATCAACGATGGCGCGGCTGCCGTGGTGGTCATGTCCGCCGCCAAGGCGGCTGCACTCGGCCTCAAACCCCTGGCCCGCATTGCCGCCTTTGGCACCAGCGGACTGGACCCCGCCACCATGGGCATGGGCCCGGTGCCCGCATCGCGCAAAGCCCTGGCTCGCGCGGGTTGGAACGCCAGCGATGTGGACCTGTTCGAGTTGAACGAAGCCTTTGCCGCCCAGGCCTGCGCGGTCAACAAAGCGCTGGGCATCGACCCGCTCAAGGTCAACGTCAACGGTGGTGCGATCGCCATTGGGCACCCGATTGGTGCATCCGGCTGCCGTATTTTGGTGTCGCTGCTGCACGAGATGCAGCGCCGTGACGCCAAAAAAGGGCTGGCTGCCTTGTGTATTGGCGGCGGCATGGGCGTGTCCCTGGCGCTGGAACGCGCTTAATTTTTAGAACCCCCCATTTTTCAACCACACTCATATTCAGGAGACAACCCCATGAGTCAAAAAGTAGCTTACGTCACCGGCGGCATGGGCGGCATCGGGACCGCCATTTGCCAGCGCATGCACAAAGAAGGTTTTACCGTGATCGCCGGTTGCGGCCCAACCCGTGATTTCACCAAATGGCTGGACGAGCAAAAAGCACTCGGCTACACCTTTTATGCCTCTGTGGGCAATGTGGGTGATTGGGACTCCACTGTCGAGGCTTTCACCAAAGCCAAGGCCGAACATGGTCCGATCGATGTGCTGGTCAACAACGCCGGTATCACCAAGGACCGCATGTTCTTGAAAATGAGCCGCGAAGACTGGAGTGCGGTGATGACCACCAACTTGGACTCCATGTTCAACGTGACCAAGCAAGTCGTGCCCGACATGGTCGAGCGCGGTTGGGGACGCATCATCAACATCTCTTCGGTGAACGGTGAAAAAGGCCAAGCCGGCCAGACCAACTACTCAGCGGCCAAAGCCGGTATGCACGGTTTCTCCATGGCTTTGGCGCAAGAAATGGCGACCAAAGGCGTGACCGTCAACACGGTGAGCCCCGGCTACATCGGCACCGACATGGTCAACGCCATTCGCCCGGATGTGCTGGAGAAAATCGTATCCACCGTGCCCGTCAAGCGCTTGGGCAAGCCCAGCGAAATCGCCTCCATCATCGCCTGGCTGGCCAGCGAAGAGGGCGGTTACGCCACCGGTGCGGACTTCTCAGTGAACGGTGGTTTGCACATGGGTTAAGTCGATTTCGACGTCCCCCTTCAACCCCGCTGCGGCGGGGTTTTTCATTTTCCAGCGGACCGTTGCGGGGCTGGGATAATCCACGCATGACTGAAGTCTTTTCTGCGACCCACGCCCCTTCTCACAGCCCCTGGCGATTGTCCGTTGCGCCGATGATGGATAGGACGGAGAAGTGAGCATCTATGCGGGCTGCAGAGGACCTCGTAGCAATCTCGTAGCAATTCATTCCTCTGCCAAACCATCAAATTCGGTTTGATTCCCACTTTTTCGTTGCCAGCTCTCGTTGGGCGTCAATGTACTGCGCCACATCTGAAATGTGAGCGCACCAACGTGGCCCGACCTTGAACATCGGGATTGGTACCGATTCCGCGGACAACATGTTGGACATGGTTTCTCGCTTCACGCCCATCAGCTCAGCGACCTGCTCTCGCGATAGGACTGGTTTTTCGTAAAGCATCAAGAGTGCGAGTTCTGTTTTCATATCTGCCTTTCTTGGCGTAGTTGGGGATGAGCGATGTCCCACAGTGTCAGTGGCACTTATCGCTCTCGGAGCGACAAACTACGTACAAATTAACAATGCGTCAAATGCTTGGGCATTGACGCAATTTAATAGCTGGGCAAGGTGGACGGCTCTGAAAGGCCCTAAGCGGACTGTCGCTGCAAACGCCTAAATCAATGCTAAAAAGTAAAACAGTCAGTCGACGTCTCCAAAATTTGCGGACTTTGTTCCATAGATTTGGTTTGGCTCAGAGCGGCAGGTCAGTCACGATTTAGAAAGGACCAGGCTTGGTTCCAAACAGCCGTCAGAAAAGCTCAATGACTGCTTCATCCGGGACACTCGCAAGTCGAGTGACGCCACACAATCATTGCGGTGTGCAATCTGATAATCGTGACCTACACAACTTACCAGCGCAATGCCACGCAGCAATAAACCGGTCTCGATCGTCAAAATCCGCACTTTTTGTTTGGAGATATTTCATGGGTTGTTTGTCTTTTCACAAGCCTTCTGGATTTCATGCATGGTGCAGATTCCTCGCCCTTGGTCTTTTGTCGCCGATGGCTTCCCAGGCTCAAAATACAGATGTATGTCGTGGATTTGACGCCAAGACATCACTGCCCTTTGCGCAGGTACTGAGCATTCATCCGCAGGCAGCGGATGCGGGCAAAAACCTGACCGATTATTGTGAAATCAAAGTGGCTATTTCCCCGGTGGCCGGTTCGCGCACCGTGGCAATCTATCGGTTGCCCGCCAAATGGAATGGCAAATTTCTGGGCATTGGTGGTGGTGGATTTGCTGGTAATTTGTCACTGGCTGCAGCGCAACCAGGCTTAGGGCGAGGCTATGCGGTCATGCAAAATGACATGGGTCATCCTAGCGAAAACGGCCTTGATCCCAGCTTTGCTGTCTTGCCCAATGGCAAAGCCAACACCGAAGGCATCATTGATTTTGGTCACCGCGCCACCCATTTGTCCACCACCGTGGGTCAGCAGTTGGTCAAAGCGTTTTACCAACAGCCTTTGCAGCGATCTTATTGGCA
>CANGEE010000013.1 GCA_947452635.1 Comamonadaceae bacterium
ATGGCCGTGGCCAAGGCCATCAGCGCGACGCCGCCGAACAACACGGGGCGCGCACCGTAACGGTCGGCCAGGCCGCCGGCCAGTGGCTGCACCGCGCCCCAGACGAACTGGCCAATCGCCATGGCCAAACTCAGGCTGACGATGCCCAGTCCGGTGCTGGTGTTGATGGGACTGAGAAACAGACCGTTGGACATGCGAATGCCGCCGGTGACCATCATGATGCCGGCGGCAGCCAGGGTGATGGCCATGACGCCAGGGTGTTTCAGGGGGCGGAACATGCGAGTACTTTCAAACAACATTGCGGCACGCAACGGCGGCGCAGCGCTCCGATCGTAACCAAGTTCCGCGCATCCTGCCGACGGGCCCACAGCGCAAACGAACACTTTGGCAACCATGCCGGGGTGTGGCAGGCCTGTTCAATCAGGGAAAACCCCGAAACGCAAGGCAAGTCAAAGTCCGTACCATATTAGTTATTAACAATAACTTTATCCATCCCCTTGGCCTGACCTGATGGCCGTCAACGGACACCCCCATGACTGACTTGAACACCCCCATTTTTGACCGTGCCGCAGCCCACGGCGTTTCGCTGGAAATGCAGGGCGCCGTGGCCGTGGTGCGTTTGTGCCGCCCCGCCAAACGCAACGCTTTGAACGACGGCCTGATCGAAGCGCTGCGCGATGTGTTCCAGAACCTGCCGCCGCAGGCCGGTGCCGCCGTGATCCATGGCGAGGGCGATCATTTTTGCGCCGGCCTGGATTTGTCCGAACTCAAAGAGCGTGACGCGGGCGAAGGCATCCACCACTCGCGCAGTTGGCATGTGGCCTTGAACGCGGTTGAGCAAGGCCGGGTGCCGGTGGTGGCCGCGCTGCACGGCGCGGTGGTCGGTGGCGGCCTGGAGTTGGCCAGCGCCTGCCATATTCGCGTGGCCGATGACAGCACTTTTTACGCCTTGCCCGAAGGCACGCGCGGCATTTTTGTCGGCGGCGGCGGTTCGGTGCGCGTGCCCAAACTGATTGGCGCGGCGCGCATGACCGACATGATGCTCACCGGTCGGGTGTACAACGCCCAAGACGGCGAGCGTGTGGGCCTGGCGCAGTACCTGGTGCCCACGGGCACCAGCTTGGCCAAAGCCTTGGAGTTGGCCGGGCGCATCGCCACCAATGCGCCGCTGACCAACTTTGCCTTGATGCACGCGCTGCCGCGCATTGCCGAACAACCGGCCGACCACGGCTTGTTCACTGAAGCGCTGATGGCCTCGATTGCGCAATCCGCACCCGAAGCCAAAGCCCGGGTGCGCGCCTTCTTGGAAGGCAAGGCCGCCAAGGTGCAAAAGTCATGAGCGCCGCCCCCTTTCGCCCGCTTCAATTCGGCGTGACCCGTGTCACGCTGCAGGGCGGCGTGCCCGGCACCCATTATGTGAAGGCCGACCAAGACCTGCAGCCTTTTGCCCACCGCATGACCGACCGTCTGCAGCATTGGGCCCAGACGAAACCGGCACACAGCTTCATGGCGCGCCGCGCCAAACGGCCCGACGGCAGCACCGGCGACTGGCAACATATCAGCTACGCCCAGGCCTGGGCAACGGCCCGCAGCATTGCGCAAAGCCTGATCGATCGGGGTTTGAGTGCCGAACGCCCGGTGCTGATCTTGAGCGAGAACAGCCTGGAACACGCCCTGCTGGGCCTGGGCTGCATGCTGGCCGGTGTGCCCTATGTGCCCACCTCGCCGCCCTACTCCTTGATCAGCGTCGACTACGACAAGCTCCAGCATGTGCTGCGCACCGTCACGCCGGGCTTGGTGTTCGCGTCTGACGCACGTTACGCCAAAGCCATTGCGGCCACGGTCAGCAGGGACATGGAAGTGGTCATGGTCGATGGCTCGGTGGAGGGACGTGAGGTCACCTCGTTCGCCAACCTGTGCGCCACCGCTGAAACACCTGCCGTGGACGCGGCGATGGCCGCCACCGGCCCCGACACCATCGTCAAGTTTTTGTTCACCAGCGGCTCCACCAAACTGCCCAAGGCAGTGATCAACACCCAACGCTTGTGGTGCGCCAACCAGCAGCAAATGGCCCAATCCATGCCGGTGCTGGCCGAAAAAGAGTTGGTGCTGGTCGACTGGCTGCCCTGGAACCACACTTTCGGTGGCAACCACAACGTGGGCATGGTGCTCTACCACGGCGGCACGCTGTACATCGACGACGGCAAGCCCACACCGGCCTTGATTGGCGAGACTTTGCGCAACCTGCGCGAGATCGCGCCCACCGTCTATTTCAATGTGCCGACCGGCTTTGAAGCGATTGCCAACGCCATGCAAACCGACGATGTGCTGCGCAAGACGCTGCTGTCTCGGGTGCAGATGTTCTTTTACGCCGGTGCTGCCTTGGCGCAGCCGATTTGGGACAGCTTGTTCGCCTCGCAAGAGCGCGAAGTGGGCGAGCGCATCGTCATGGGCACCGGCCTGGGCATGACCGAGTCCGGGCCGTTTGGCATCTTCATCACCAACCCCCATGTGCAGGCGGGGGATCTGGGCGTGCCCACGCCGGGCCTGGAGCTCAAACTGGTGGACATGCAAGGCAAGACCGAGGTGCGCTATCGTGGCCCCAACATCACGCCGGGCTATTGGCGCAACCCGCAAGAGACCGCCGGGGCTTTTGACGAAGAAGGCTTCTTCAAAACCGGTGATGCAGTCCAATGGATCGACGAGACCAATGTGCATTTGGGCCTGAAATTTGACGGCCGCATTGCCGAAGACTTCAAACTGGCCACCGGCACATTCGTCAGCGTGGGCCCGCTGCGCGCGAAGATCATCGCCGCTGGCGCACCCTATATCCAAGACGCGGTGCTGACGGGCTTGAACTTGAAAGAAGTGGGCGCTATGGTGTTCCCCACCCCCGCCGTGCGGGCCTTGAGCGGCCTAAGGGCGGATGCGTCCATGGCCGATGTGTTGGCCTCGGCCCCGGTGCTGGCCAAGTTCCAAGCCATCGTCAACACCTTGGCGCAAAGCGGCACCGGCAGCGCCAACCGCATTGCACGTTTGTGCCTGTTGTCAGAGCCGCCGACGATTGACAAGGGCGAGATCACCGACAAAGGCTCGATCAACCAACGCGCGGTGCTCAGCCACCGCGCTGACACGGTGGCGGCCTTGCATGCCGACACGTTGCATGACATCCTCAAGCCACAGGCTCAATAAACAGAAAGCACAACATGGCCTCCCAAGGATTTTTCAACGCCTTTGCCGATGTGTGGATGCATGAAGGCGTGCGCACCCCGATGGTGGATTACTGCGGCGCACTCGGTCACATCTCGCCCACCGATTTGGGCATCAAGGCCGCGCGCGAGGCCTTGAAGCGCGCGGGCATCGCCGCCAGCGAGATCGGTTCGGTCATCACCGGCAACATGGCGCCGGGTGACTTTGACCAGTTCTTTCTGCCACGCCACATCGGGCTGTACGCCGGTGTGCCGCAAGAAGTGCCCGCCATCATGACCCAGCGCATTTGCGGCACCGGCTTTGAGCTGTTTCGCCAAGCGGGCGAGCAGATTCAAGCCGGAGTGTGCGACGCCGCTTTGGTGGTTGGCACCGAGAGCATGACACGCAATCCGATTGCCGCTTTTGACCACCGCACCGGCTTCAAGCTGGGCGCGCCCGTGGGTTTCAAAGACTATATGTGGGAAGCCCTGAAGGACCCGGCGGCAGGCATCAACATGATCCAGACCGCCGAGAACCTGGCCCAAAAATACAACATCAGCCGTGAAGAGGTAGACCAGTTCGCGTCCGACTCCTTTGCCAAAGCGGTGGCGGCTCAACAAGCCGGTTTTCACGCGGGCGAGATCGTGGCGGTGGTCACCGAGAAGTTCGAGCTCGAAGGCTACAAAGCCCGTGGCATCAAGCTGCAAGGCAAGATCACCGAGGTCAGCACCGACACCCATCCCCGCATCTCACCGCCCGAGGTGTTGGCCAAACTCAAAGCCGTGTACGAAGGCGGTGTGCAAACCGGTGGCAACAGCTCGGCCCTGGTGGATGCGGCGGCCGCATGTGTGGTCACCTCCGGCAGCTACGCCAAAGCCCATGGCCACATACCGCTGGCCCGCGTGGTCGCTGCCGCTGCTGTGGGCGTGCCGCCCGAGATCATGGGCATTGGCCCGGCTCCGGCGATTCGTTTGCTGCTGGAGCGCACCGGCCTGAAGCTGTCCGACATCGGCCGCTTTGAAATCAACGAAGCCCAAGGCGCGCAGACCCTGGCCGTGGGCCGCGAGTTGGGCCTGGACTTGGCCAAACTCAACGTCAACGGCGGCGCGATTGCCCTGGGCCACCCCCTGGCTGCCACCGGCGTGCGTTTGACCATCACCTTGGCGCGCGAACTGAAACGCGCCGGCTTGCGCTGGGGCATCTCCAGCGCCTGCGTGGGCGGCGGCCAAGGCATTGCCTTGCTGATCGAAAACCCCCAAGCCATTTAACCTGAAAGGAACTGAGATGAAAATTCAAGGACATGCCGCACTCGTCACCGGTGGAGGCTCCGGCCTGGGTGAGGCCACAGCGCGCGAACTGGCCCGCTTAGGCGCGAAAGTCGCGGTGCTCGACGTGAATATGGACAACGCCCAACGGGTGGCGGCCGAAATCGGCGGCATTGCCATCCATTGCGATGTCACCAGCCCCGACAGCATGCAAGCCGCGATTGAACAAGCCGCTGCCGCCCACGGCACGGCCCGCATCTTGATGCAGATTGCCGGCATTGGTTCGGCCAAGCGCGTGGTCAGCAAAGACGGCAACGCTGCGCCGCTGGCAGACTTTGCCAAAGTCATCAACGTCAACCTGATTGGCACTTACAACGCAGCGCGTTTGTTTGCCGCCGCCTGCGCCAAAGCCGACCCCATGGAAGACGGTGAGCGCGGCGCGATGGTGTTCACCGCTTCGGTCGCGGCCTTCGATGGCCAGGTGGGCCAACAAGCCTACAGCGCCTCCAAAGCCGGCGTGGCCGGCATGACCCTGCCCATGGCACGCGACTTGGCGCAACACGGTATTCGGGTCTGCACCATCGCCCCAGGTTTGTTTGCCACCCCATTGCTGCGCACGCTGCCTGAGCCGATCCAAGCCTCTTTGGCCGCCAGCATTCCTTTCCCGGCGCGTTTGGGCAAGCCCAGCGAATTTGCCGAACTGGCCTGTCACATCGTCAGCAACGGCCATCTGAACGGCGAAGTCATCCGCCTGGACGGCGCGCTGCGCATGGCGCCACGTTAAAGCTGAATATGCACAAGACCGTTGTTTACGAAGTGCAGGTGATGTTCGGTGACTGCGACCCCGCAGGCATCGTCTTCTTCCCCAACTTTTCCAAATGGATGGACGCCGCGTCCTTGAACTTTTTCGTCAAATGCGGGGTGCCGCCTTGGCGCGAGTTGGTCAAGACACGCGGCATCATCGGCACGCCGTTGCTGGAGATCCACACCCAATTCATCCGCCCAGCCACCTATGGCGAAACCATCCAAGTGCACACCAGCGTGCAGGAATGGAAGGACAAAGTCTTTGTCCACAAACATGTGGTGATGCGGGGCGAGACCGTGCTGTGCGAAGGCACCGAGGTGCGCGCCTTTTGCATCAAACACCCGGATGACCCGGACCGCATCAAATCCATTCCCGTGCCCGAGGACATCAAAACCTTGTGCAGCTGATGGCCTTTTTCAATCCATCATTCACTCAAAAACACCAGGAGCCTTTCGTGAACAACCGTCGTCATTTTCTTCAAACCGCCGTCAGCACCGCTGTGCTGGGCAGCACCGCCTTTCAACACGCTTGGGCGCAAAGCGGCCTGCCGATCGAACAAGTCAAAGTGCTGTACGGCTTTCCGCCCGGCAGCGCCGGTGACATTTGCGCCCGCCGCGTGGCAGAAAAATTCGGCAATACGCCTTACAGCAAAAACCAAGGCGTGATCGACAGCCGCCCCGGCGCGGGCGGTCAGATTGCGCTGAACCTGCTCAAACCCGCCCCTGCCGACGGCTCGGTCTTGGCCATGACACCGTTCTCGGCGATTTCGCTGTACCCGCATATTTTCAAAAATCTGCAATACAAGCCCTTTGAAGATTTCACCCCCGTGGGCACAGCGTCCATGATTCACCATGGTCTGGCGGTCGGCCCGATGGTGCCGGCCAGTGTGAAAAACGTGAAAGACTTTGTCGCTTGGGCCAAAGCCAATCCGGCCGAAGCCAGCTATGGCTCGCCGGCTGCGGGCTCCACGCCACACTTTATTGGCGCCTTGCTGGGTTTGAACCAGAACTTTGAATTCAAACATGTGCCGTATCGGGGCTCGGTGCCTGGCGTGACCGATGTCGTGGGTGGCCAGATCGCCTGCATGTTCACACCGCACGGCGACTTCATTGCCAACCACAAAGCCGGCAAGATGCGCATCCTGGCCACCTCGGGCAAAACCCGCTCGCCCTTTGTGCCCGATGTGGCGACTTTTGCCGAGCAAGGCTTTCCGGAGTTGACTGTGGAAGAGTGGTTTGGTTTTTACGCGCCCGCAAAAACCCCTGCCAATGTGATCCAAGTCATCAACGCCGCCATCAACGCCGCCTTGAAAGAAAAGAGTGTGATTGACGCCTTCACGATCGTCGGTTTGATCCCGTTTGGCGGCACACCCGCAGAGCAACTCAAGAGTTCACAAGTGGAATTTGAACGCTGGGGCCCGCTGATCAAACGCATCGGTTTCAGCGTCGACTCCTGATCCATCTTGAAAAAAAGCCCATGAACTCCTACCAGCCCCGCACCGATGACATGTTGTTTGTGTTGTCACGCGTGCTCCATGCCCCGGCCCAACTGCAAGCACTGCCTGCCTTTGCCGAAGTGGATGCGGACCTGATGCAGCAGGTGCTGGAAGAAGCGGGCAAGTTTGTGGGTGAGGTGATTGCTCCCTTGAACCGGGATGGCGATGAAATTGGTGCGCAATGGCATGACGGCGCCGTCACCATGCCGCCCGGCTTCACAGCGGCTTACCAAGCCTTTTGGCAAGCGGGCTGGCCCGCGTTGTCGGCCAGTACCGAGGACGGGGGCCAAGGCCTGCCGGCGGTGCTGGAAGTCATGCTGTATGAAATGCTGTCTGCAGCCAACCACAGCTGGACCATGGGTCCGGGCATCTTGCATGGCGCTTATGAGTGCGTCAAACACCATGGCAGCGAGGAGCTCAAAGCGCTGTACCTGAACAAACTGGCGACTGGGGAATGGCTGTCCACCATGTGCCTGACCGAGCCGCACGCGGGCTCGGACCTGGGCCTGGCACGGACCAAGGCGGTGCCCCTGATGGATGGGCGCTACGCCATCAGCGGCACCAAAATTTTCATCTCCAGCGGCGATCACGACCTGACCGACAACATCGTGCACCTGGTGTTGGCACGATTGCCCGATGCACCACCCGGCCCCAAAGGCCTGTCCTTGTTTTTGGTGCCCAAGTGGTACCCGGACGGCACCCGCAGCCGTGTGCATTGCGACCGCATTGAAGAAAAAATGGGCCTGCACGGCAGTCCGACCTGCGTGATGCGCTTTGATGAAGCCATCAGTCACATCATCGGTGAACCCGGCAAGGGCTTGAATGCCATGTTCATCATGATGAACGCGGCGCGCCTGCATGTGGCGCTGCAAGGCATTGGCCTGTTGGATGCGGCCTGGCAAAAAGCCAACGCCTATGCGCAAGAACGGCGCCAGATGCGCGCGCCGGGCCGCGGGAAGTCCTCTGCCGAAGCTGATGTGATTGCTGAACACCCGGCGATGCGCCGGATTTTGGACACGCAACGCGCTTGGATCGATGCCGGCCGGGTGCTGGCCTACCGCACAGCCATGGAACTCGATCAAATCAAACACAGCCCGAACGCTGAGGCGCAAGCTGCGGCGCAGCGCTGGTGCGCGCTGGTCACGCCGGTGATGAAATCCATCTTCACCCACCAGGCCTTTCACGGCGGCAGCGAGTGCTTGCAGGTGTTTGGCGGTCACGGCTATGTGCGTGAATGGGGTGTGGAACAAATCGTTCGCGACGCCCGTGTGGCCATGATTTACGAAGGCACCAACGAGATCCAGGCCATCGACCTGTTGGTGCGCAAAGTCCTGCCCGATGGGGGTAGCAGCCTGAACGCCTTGCTCGACAGCTTGCCCAGCGCCGTGCCTGACGCCCAGCAGCGCCAACAGCGCCTGCGTGCATTGACCCAGCAGATTGGCCAAGCCGCGCTCTTGGATGCGTCTTTGCCTTACCGCGTGGCCGATGATTTTTTGCGCGCTGTCGGCTTGGTCTTGATGGACTGGGCCTGGCAAGGCATTGAAGCCAGCTTGACACCCGACCTGCCGCAGGGCGCGAGCCGCTGGCGTGCCCCGGCCGCGGCGCTGCGGCACTGGGTCTTGCCCGAGTTCGACATGCGTTGCGCCATCATCCACGCGCAATGCCAAGCCGCCTGAAGATGGCGACAAGCAAAAAGGCAGCCCCTGCGCCCGCGGCCCAGCCGGTGGACACCAGCTACCTGCAAACCCTGCTGGGCTACAACGCGCGCCGTGCCGCGCTGTCCATCATTGGCGTCTTTTTGGAGCGCCTGGCGGCCTACGGTTTGAAACCGGTGGACTTTTCCGTCATGTCGGTGATCCACCACAACCCGGGCGTGACCTCGCGTCAGCTGTGCGCTTCGCTGGCCATCTTGCCGCCCAATTTGGTCGGGCTGATCCAATCGTTGGAGGCCAGGGGTTTGATCGAACGCCTGCCTCACCCTACCGATGGCCGGGCGCTGGGCTTGCACCCGACCGCCAAAGGCGTGTCGCTCATGCAACAGGCGGAGCTCACGGCTTCAGAGCTGGAGATCGATGCCAGCTCTAAACTCAGCGCCAGTCAGCGCCAAACGCTGGTGCAACTGTTGCAAAAAATCTACCTCTGACGCGCCCCAGCGGCAGAACACACACCGGAGACGCCGCCATGAACAACCCCAATGCCCTCGCTCAACACAGCGCTTTGCCCCTCGACGCCGCCCAGGCCACGCTGATCGGCCGTCTGTGGCTGCCGGGCACCGGCCCGGTGTTGGTGCGCGTCACGCCGCAAGGCGTGTACGACTTGTCAGCCCTGGCGCTGACCTGCAGCGATTTGCTGGAACTTGACGAGGTGGCAAGCCAGGTGCAAGCGCACAGCGGTGCGCGTTTGGGTGATACCCCAAGCCTGTTGCAAGCCAGTGACGGGGCCACTTTAGACACAGCGCACTTTCTCGCCCCTTGCGATCTGCAAGCCATCAAGGCCGCTGGCGTGACCTTCGTCGCCAGCATGCTGGAGCGGGTGATCGAAGAACAAGCCCGCGGCGACGCCAGCCAAGCCGAAGCCGTGCGCCAAGCCGTGGTGGCGGTGATTGGCGACAACCTGCGCAGCGTGGTGCCCGGCTCGCCGCAAGCGGCGGAACTCAAAAAAGTTCTGCTCGCCAAAGGCATGTGGTCGCAGTACCTGGAAGTGGGCATCGGGCCGGACGCCGAAATCTTCACCAAATCACAGCCCTTGAGCGCGGTGGGCACGGGTGCCCAAGTCGGCCTGCACCCGGGCAGCCATTGGAACAACCCCGAGCCTGAAATTGTCTTGGCCGCCAACGCACGCGGCCAAGTGGTCGGCGCCACGCTGGGCAACGATGTGAACCTGCGCGACTTTGAAGGCCGCAGCGCCCTGCTGCTGGGCAAAGCCAAAGACAATAACGCCAGCTGCGCCATCGGCCCCTTCATCCGTTTGTTTGACGCGCATTTCAGCCTCGACGATGTGCGTCAGGCCGATCTGCACATGGTGGTGACCGGCCCCGAAGGCTTTGTCATGCAAGGCGCCAGCGCCATCAGCCAGATCAGCCGCGACCCGCTGGACCTGGCCTTTCAGGCCATGGGCCCCTACCACCAGTACCCCGACGGCATGATGCTTTTTTTGGGCACCATGTTCGCCCCCACCCAAGACCGGCACGGCCCCGGCCAGGGCTTCACCCACGTGGTGGGCGACACCGTGGCCGTCTCCACCCCGCAATTAGGCACCCTGTTCAACCGGGTCACCACCAGCGACCTGGCCGCGCCATGGACTTATGGCGTACGCGCTTTGATGCGCGATCTGGCGAGCCGAAAGCCCTGACCCGATACGCCGCACAGGGATGCGTGCAGGACTAAGCCAGGCCGGTTCTTCGGCCATGCCAGCCCCAATGGCATAATCTTGCGCAGTCTATCTTTGTCTGTAAGGCTCCATGTCGGGGCCTTTGTTTTGTTCACTTTCCCTTCAAGGACTTCCCATGATCACCACCGCCACCGGCTTGCAATACGAAGACACCGTGGAGGGTGAAGGCGACGAGGCCAAAAAAGGCCAGAGCGTCACTGTGCATTACACCGGCTGGCTGTTCAATGACGGCGAAAAAGGGGCCAAATTCGACTCCAGCTTGGACCGCCGTGACCCCTTTGTCTTCTCCTTGGGCGCGGGCATGGTGATTCGCGGATGGGACGAAGGCGTGGCCGGCATGAAGGTCGGCGGCGAGCGCACCTTGATCATCCCTGCCGAGCTGGGCTATGGCGCGCGCGGCGCGGGCGGCGTGATCCCGCCCAACGCCACTTTGCAGTTTGATGTGCAGCTGCTGGCCGTCAAATAAACCCTGCCTTTTGGAGTCTTGAGGACTCTTGAAAATCACCAACTCGCCCCCCAACTAGGGGCGAAGTTACTTGAGGAGCCGCACTGTCGCGGAAATTTGCCATGTCAGACCCACAATCCCACACCCCTGAATCTGCCACAGCCTCGGACAGCCCCGAGGCGCTCGAAGCCGCCGTTGCAGCGCAAGCGTCAACCGACCCTTTGGCTGACGCGCAAGCCGAACTGGTCAACCTGAAGGCGCAAAACGCCGATCTGGCCGACCAGTACCTGCGCGCCCAAGCCGATGTGCAAAATGCCCGCCGCCGCGCAGATGACGAAATCACCAAAGCGCGCAAATTCGCCGTGGAGGGTTTTGCCGACAGCCTGCTGCCCGTGCTGGACAGCCTGGAAGCGGGTTTGGCCATCCCGAATGTCACCATCGAGCAGATCCGCGAAGGCGCTGAGGCCACTCTGCGCCAGCTCAAAAGCGCCTTGGAACGCAACAAAGTGGTGGACATCAACCCGGTTGCCGGAACCAAATTCGACCCGCACCACCACCAAGCCATCAGCGTGGTGCCGGCCGAGCAGGAGGCCAATACCGTGGTGACCGTGCTGCAAAAAGGTTATTTGATTGCCGACCGGGTGCTGCGCCCGGCCTTGGTGACGGTCACCGCACCCAAATAAAAACCTTTTTTGAGGTAGGGGCGTCTTGAAAACCCAGAACCCACCCTTACTTCTGACACATCTGTTTAATTTTTAGAGAATTTGGAGCACCCCATGGGAAGAATCATCGGTATTGACTTGGGCACCACCAACTCGTGTGTGGCCATCATGGAAGGCAACACGACCAAAGTGATCGAGAACGCCGAAGGCGCGCGCACCACCCCGTCCATCATTGCGTACCAAGAAGACGGCGAAATTTTGGTCGGCGCGTCCGCCAAGCGCCAAGCGGTGACCAACCCGCGCAACACTTTGTACGCGGTCAAGCGTTTGATTGGTCGTAAATTTGCCGAAAAAGAAGTGCAAAAAGACATCGACCTGATGCCTTACACGATCGCCAAAGCCGACAACGGCGACGCCTGGGTGGAAGTGCGCGGCAACAAGTTGGCCCCCCCGCAAATCAGCGCTGAAATTTTGCGCAAGATGAAGAAAACCGCCGAAGACTACCTCGGCGAAGAAGTGACCGAGGCTGTCATCACCGTGCCCGCTTACTTCAACGACGCACAGCGCCAAGCCACCAAAGACGCGGGCCGCATTGCCGGCTTGGACGTCAAACGCATCATCAACGAGCCCACCGCTGCGGCCTTGGCTTTCGGTCTGGACAAGACCGAAAAAGGCGATCGCAAGATTGCGGTGTACGACTTGGGTGGCGGCACCTTTGACGTGTCCATCATCGAGATCGCTGACGTCGACGGCGAAAAGCAATTTGAAGTGCTGTCCACCAACGGTGACACCTTCTTGGGCGGTGAAGACTTTGACCAACGCATCATCGACTACATCATCACCGAGTTCAAGAAAGAATCCGGCGTTGATTTGGCCAAGGACGTGTTGGCCCTGCAACGCCTGAAAGAAGCTGCTGAAAAAGCCAAGATCGAGCTGTCCTCGTCATCTGCCACCGATGTGAACTTGCCTTACATCACTGCGGACGCGACCGGCCCCAAACACTTGAACGTGAAGTTGACCCGCTCCAAGCTGGAGCAGTTGGTCGAAGAATTGATCGAGCGCACCATCGCGCCTTGCCGCATGGCCATCAAAGACGCTGGCGTGGCGGTCGGCGACATCGACGACATCATCTTGGTCGGTGGCATGTCGCGCATGCCCAAGGTGCAAGAAAAGGTCAAAGAGTTCTTCGGCAAAGAGCCACGCAAAGACGTCAACCCTGACGAAGCCGTGGCCGTGGGCGCTGCGATCCAAGGCCAAGTCTTGTCCGGCGACCGTACCGACGTGTTGCTGCTGGACGTGACGCCTTTGTCTTTGGGCATCGAAACCATGGGCGGTGTGATGACCAAGATGATCACCAAGAACACCACCATCCCGACCAAGTTTGCGCAGTCGTTCTCGACGGCCGAAGACAACCAACCGGCCGTGACCATCAAGGTGTTCCAGGGCGAGCGCGAGATCGCATCCGGCAACAAGTTGTTAGGTGAATTCAACCTCGAAGGCATTCCACCGGCCTCGCGCGGCACACCGCAAATTGAAGTGTCATTTGACATCGACGCCAACGGCATCTTGCATGTGGGCGCCAAAGACAAGGGCACGGGCAAAGAAAACAAGATCACGATCAAAGCCAACTCAGGCTTGTCAGAAGCTGAAATTCAACAAATGGTGAAAGACGCCGAGTTGAACGCCGAAGAAGACAAGAAGAAGCTGGAAATTGTGCAAGCCCGCAACCAGGGCGAAGCCTCTTTGCACAGCGTCAAGAAAAGCTTGAGCGAGCACGGCGACAAGATCGAAGCGGCTGAGAAAGAAGCCATTGAAACGGCGGTCAAGGCGCTGGAAGAAGCCCTCAAAGGCGAAGACAAAGCGGCGATCGACAACCAGACCGAAGCCCTGATGACGGCCAGCCAGAAACTGGGTGAGAAGGTCTACGCTGAGATGCAAGCGCAACAAGCGGCGGCCAGTGGCGCTGCGGCGGGCGACGCGGCGCAAGCCAAACCGCAAGACGACAACGTGGTCGATGCCGAAGTCAAAGAAGTTAAAAAACCCTGAGTCGGCTGGCCCTCAAAAGGCTCGCCACTGACCCGCCGCGCAGCTTGATTCAGGTTCTGAATCGTCTGCGCGGCGTTCTTGTTATCAAAGTTGATGCACATGGCTAAAAGAGATTTTTACGAAATACTGGGCGTGGTCAAAAACGCTTCAGACGACGACATCAAAAAAGCCTATCGCAAACTGGCCATGAAGCACCACCCTGACCGCAATCAGGGCGACAAGGCCAAAGAAGCTGAAGCCAAATTCAAAGAGGTCAAAGAGGCCTATGAGATGCTGTCTGATCCGCAAAAACGCGCTGCTTACGACCAACACGGCCACGCCGGCGTGGACCCCAATATGCGCGGCGGCGCGGAAGGTTTTGGCGGTTTTGGCGAGTCGTTTGGCGACATTTTTGGTGACATCTTTGGCGGCGGTCGCGGCGGCGCGGGCCGAGGCCGCCAGGTCTTTCGCGGCAACGACCTGAGCTACGCCATGGAAGTGACGCTGGAAGAAGCCGCGCACGGCAAGGATGCGCAAATCCGCATTCCCAGCTGGGAGGCCTGCGACACCTGTACCGGCACCGGCGCCAAGCCCGGCACCAGCGCCAAGACCTGCAGCACCTGCCAAGGCCAAGGCCAGGTGCAAATGCGCCAAGGTTTCTTCAGCGTGCAGCAAACCTGTCCACAGTGCCGCGGCACAGGCAAGATCATTCCCGAGCCGTGTGGCACCTGCCATGGCCAGGGCAAGCTGAAAAAGCAAAAAACCCTGGAAGTCAAAATCCCCGCCGGCATTGACGACGGCATGCGCATTCGCAGCACCGGCAACGGTGAGCCAGGCACCAATGGCGGCCCCGCCGGTGATCTGTACATTGAGATCCGCCTGAAAAAGCACGATATTTTTGAACGCGACGGCGACGATTTGCACTGCTCGGTACCCATCGGCTTTTCGAAAGCGGCCTTGGGCGGCGAGATCGATGTGCCCACGCTCAGCGGCAAAGCCGCCATCGACATCCCAGAAGGCACGCAAACTGGCAAACAGTTCCGCTTGCGCGGCAAAGGCATCAAAGGTGTGCGCGGCAGTTACCCTGGTGACCTGTACTGCCACATCACCATCGAGACCCCGGTCAAGCTCACCGAGCACCAACGCAAGCTGCTCAAAGAATTTGACGAGTCTTTGCAAAAAGGCGGTGCCAAGCATTCCCCCACCGGCGACAGCTGGACCGACAAACTCAAGAGTTTCTTTGGTTAAAATTTGACGCAACTCAAGAACACAGCGCCCTCGGGCGCTGTTTTTGTTCCTGCTGCCGCGCGACAAGCTCTACCATGAAGCATGAGCTTGAACATCACTTTTCTGGGCGCCGCCGACACCGTCACCGGCTCCAAATACCGGGTCCAATCCGGCGCCCAAAACCTGCTGGTCGACTGCGGACTGTTCCAAGGCTACAAGACTTTGCGGCTGCGCAACTGGGCCCCATTGCCCGTGGCACCAGACGCCATCGGCGCAGTGCTGCTGACCCATGCGCATTTGGACCACAGTGGGTATTTGCCCCTCTTGGTGCGTGAGGGTTTCAAGGGGCGCGTGCACGCCACGCCAGGCACCCGGGATTTGTGCAACATCTTGCTGCCTGACAGCGGTCATCTTCAAGAAGAAGACGCCAATTTTGCCAATCGCCACGGTCTGAGCAAACACGCGCCAGCCCTGCCGCTCTACACCCAGCAGGATGCGCTGCAGTGCGCTGACCTTTTTCAGGTCGAGCACTGGGGCCACACTTTTGCGCCACTACCCGGCTGGAAAGCCACGTTCAGTCAAGCCGGGCACATCTTGGGGGCCTCGAGCTTGCTGCTGGAAGTCGATGGTCGGCGCATCCTGTTTTCAGGCGACCTGGGACGCCCGCATGACGCGATGATGAACCCGCCCGATGCGCCGCCCGCGGCCGACACGGTGGTGATCGAATCCACTTATGGTGATCGACAGCATCCCCCATCCGACATCGAAAAGGAGCTGGCCCCCTTGCTGAGCAAACTGGCAGCGCGGGGCGGTGTGGCCGTGATGCCGGTGTTTGCGGTGGGGCGTGCCCAAGCCGTGTTGCATGCGATTGCACAGCTCAAAGCCAGTGGCGCCATACGCCATGCTTTGCCTATTTTTTTGGACAGTCCGATGGCGGTGCACACCACCGCTTTGTACTGCCAGCACATGGACGAACACCGCTTGAGCCCGCAAGAAGTCAAGGCCATGGACCATGTGGCCACCCTGGTGGAGACCACCGAGGCATCCAAAGCGCTGATGGCGCGGCACGGCCCGATGGTGATCTTGTCGGCCAGCGGCATGGCCACCGGTGGGCGGGTGCTGCACCATTTGGCCAACTATGCGGGCGATCACCGCAATATGATCATCTTGACCGGATTCCAGTCGCCCGGCACCCGTGGGGCGTCCTTGGTCAGTGGTAAAAAAAGTCTGCGTATCCACGGTCAAGAAGTCACGGTGCGGGCCGAGGTGGTGCAACTGCAATCGGCCTCGGCCCATGCGGATGGCAACGAGTTGATCGCTTGGTTGGGCCAAATGCCTTCACCGCCAAGCCAGGTCTATGTGGTGCATGGCGAGCGCGAAGCATCGGACATGCTGCGCCAACGCATCGAACACGAACTGCATGGGCGCGCCATCACACCCGAACATGGCGCCACGTGGCCGGGGTGAGTCAGGACAAGGACTTACAAAAAACGGTCCAGCAGTTTGCGGGAGTGTTTGTCCATGGCCGCCAGATCGCGGATCATGTACTGCACGCCGTGGGCGTCGTTGACCAGCAGCACAGTGCCTGTCAATCGGCGAATGTCTTCTTCGCCTTTGAGCATGAACTGGGTGGTGCCGCGGTTGGTTTGTACCGTCCAAGTGCTGGGCGTGGCAAAGCTGCTGACGGCTTGCAACTGCACAATTTCCGGTAAAAATTCCCGCTCATTCAAGGCCTGAAGCACCTGCGCACGCAGGCCAGGATCGAGTTGGCTGACCTGGTCGATCCACACCACTTCATGGCCTTCGCTATTCATCAAGGCCGCACCGCCCTGCGCATCAGACACCGGAAAAGCCCGCACCGCGATCACACCGTGGTGCTGCGTGCCATCGGCCAGGGTCAGGGTCCAACGGCCAAACGCATCGCGCTGTAAATCAAATGCAGTCATGCCATCACCTTGTCTGCAGTCAGTTCAGCACCACTGTTCAAAACGGCCTCGGCTTCGGCTTGTCGCTGCTGCGCTTCGTACAGTCGCCAGTAGGCGCCTTGGGCTTCGATCAGCACGTCGTGGGTGCCCTCTTCCACCACCACGCCCTTGTCCATCACCACCAGCCGATCGGCTTTGCGCAGCGTCGACAAACGGTGGGCAATGGCGATGGTGGTGCGCCCGCGCACCAGATTGTCCAGCGCGCGCTGGATTTCTTTTTCGGTCTCGGTGTCCACCGCCGAAGTGGCTTCGTCCAGGATCAGAATGCGCGGATTGATCAGCAGCGCACGGGCAATCGAGATGCGTTGGCGCTCACCGCCGGACAAGCCCTGACCGCGCTCACCCACCAGCGAGTCATAGCCCTGCGGCATGCGCAAAATAAATTCGTGCGCATGGGCGGCGCGCGCCGCCGCCACGATGTCTTCGCGGCTGGCCTGCGGCAGGCCATAGGCGATGTTGTCGGCGATCGTGCCAAAGAACAAAAACGGCTCTTGCAGCACCAGGCCAATTTGGCGGCGGTAGTCGCCGATGCGCAGTTGGCGAATGTCGATGCCATCGAGTTCAATGCGGCCTTCAGTGACATCGTAAAACCGGCAAATCAAATTGACCAAGGTGCTTTTGCCAGAGCCGCTGTGGCCGACCAGGCCGATCATCTGTCCCGGGGTGATGTCCAGATTGAGTTGACGAATCACCGCCCTGTTGCCGTAGCGAAACTCGGCGTCGCGAATGGTCAGGCGACCTTGGACCTGGGCGGGCAAAGCCAGGGGCTGGACCGGTTCGGGCACGCTGGAGACGTGGTCCAAAATTTCAAAAATACGCTTGGCGCCCGCGGCTGCTTTTTGGGTGTTGGAGACAATCCGGCTCATGGAGTCCAGGCGGCTGTAAAAGCGACCGATGTAGGCCAAGAAAGCGGTCATCACACCCACCGTGATCTGATCGTCGGCGACCAACCAAATGCCATAACCCCAGACCACCAAAAGACCGACTTCGGTCATCAAGGTGACCGTCGGCGCGAACAGTGACCAGACACGGTTCAAACGGTCATTCACAAACAAATTGTGTTTGTTTGCGTCTTTGAAACGCTGGGCTTCACGGTCTTCTTGCGCAAAGGCTTTGACCACCCGAATGCCCGGAATGGTGTCGGTCAGCACATTGGTGACCTCGGCCCAGACACGGTCGATCTTTTCAAAGCCGGTGCGCAACTTGTCACGCACCACATGGATCAACCAAGCGATAAAAGGCAAAGGCAACAAGGTGGCCATGGCCAGTTTGGGGTTGATGGTGAACAGAATCACCGCGGTCATCATGATCATCAGCACGTCGGTGGCAAAGTCGAGCAAATGCAGCGACAAAAACACATTGATGCGATCGGTTTCGGTGCCAATACGGGCGATCAAATCTCCCGTGCGACGGTCACCAAAATACTCCAGCGACAACTTCAGTAAATGTTGGTAAGTGGTGGTGCGCAAATCGGCACCGATGCGTTCCGACACCAGGGCCAAAATATAGGTCTTGGCCCAACCCAAAGCCCAGGCCAACAAGGCGGCTGCAAACAAACCCGACAGGTACATCGAGACCTGCCCGGGGTTGATGTCCTTGCCGTTTTGGTAAGGAATCAAAAAATCATCCATCAAAGGCATGGTCAGGTAGGGTGGCACCAAGGTCGCGGCGGTGGCCGCCAGGGTCAACAAAAAGCCCAACACCAAACGCCCTTGGTAAGGTTTGGCAAAACGCCACAACTTGAACAAGGTCCAGGTCGAAGGCGGGGTCAAATCCTCGCGACTGCAAGCGGGGCAATCCACATCGTCTTGTGCCATCAGGGTCTGACAGATCGGGCAGACTGCACCGCGCAGCGCCAAGTGCACAGGACGACCATCCCCCGACAACTGCGCAATTTGACTTTCGAACTGGGCCGCCCAGCGTGCAGCCGCAGACTGCAAACCCAAAGTGAAGCGCCAAATGGCCAGTCGGCCTGTGGCGGTCGCCAGCTCCAGCGAGCCCACACCCGCGTGGTCATTCAGCTTCACGGTCATGTCGCAGTGCAATGACCAGCTGGCGGTCTTATTTTTATCACCTGAAAGTATCAATATTCGATTTTCAGTCATAAAAATTGCATTTTTAGCGAACTGAAGGTCCTCATCAAGGTCAACCTCCAGCCAGGCTGACGCGTTTTCTTCTGGTTGGAGGCGAGAACGCAACTCGGCTTGCCAGGTTTCCGGTATCACCGGCCTGGGCATAACTGAGGGAATTGATGGAGTCATGAAAGATGAACCGCTAGTAGCCCAACCCACCTTTTGGCAAGCCAAGACAAAAACAACCGTTGATGTGGCCACGACTGTAACAACCATGCATATGCATACTCATCACATTGAGCGCGATGTCAGCGCCACACCGGTGCCGGTCATTGTATCGCCGCCCTCTCCTCTCCTGAGCGAGAAAAACATCCACATCCTGCGCATGACCTACTTGGGGGGTCCCAGTATCTGGACTTACCAGCCGGTGATCGAAGCCGTGATCGACATCGGTGCGCTCGAGGATTTCCCGTCCAACACCCTGCCAGGCTTCAACGACCGCCTCAAAGCCTGGTTGCCTGAAATGATTGAGCACCGCTGCACACCGGGTGTGCGCGGCGGCTTTTTTCAGCGCCTGGACACCGGCACCTGGGCCGGCCACATTTTGGAGCACGTGGCGTTGGAGTTGCAAACCCGTGCCGGCATGCCCATGGGTTTTGGCAAGGCGCGCGAGGCCGGTCCCCGGGGTGTTTACAAAGTCATTATCCGCACCGATCACCCCGAAGTGGGCAAGTCGGCCCTGCTGGCCGCTCGCGAACTGATTTTGGCGGCCATTCACGACACCCCCTACGATGTGCCGGGTGTGATTGCCGAGCTCACCGACTTGGTCGACAGCGTCTGGGTTGGCCCCAGCACCGCCAGCATTGTGGCCGCCGCCCAAGAGCGTCGCATCCCCTTCATACGTCTGAATGCGGGCAACTTGGTTCAGTTGGGTTACGGCCAGAACCAACGCCGCATCTGGACGGCCGAAACCGACAGCACCAGCGCCATTGCCGAGGGGATCTCCAAAGACAAAGACTTGACCAAAAAGTTACTCGCCATGTGCGGTGTCCCGGTGCCCGAGGGCATGGTCGTCAACAGCCCCGCTGGGGCTTGGAATGCCGCCCAAGCGTTGGGCCTGCCCGTGTGCGTGAAACCCACCGACGGTAACCGTGCCCGCGGCGTTTCGCTGGAACTCCATACCCAAGCCGACATCGAAGCCGCCTACGACATTGCCTTGAAACAAGGCAGCGAGGTCATTGTCGAGCGCTTTATCCGTGGCGCGGAACACCGTTTGTTGGTGGTGGGCGACCGTGTGGTCGCTGCCAGCCGGGGTGAAACCGCCAGCGTGGTCGGCGACGGCAAACACACGGTGCGTGAATTGGTCGCCCTGCAAATCAACTCCGACCCGCGTCGCGGCAGCGATGGCAATTTGCCCCTGGAAACTGTGCGCCTGCGTCGCAACAGCCCTGAAGTTTTGGAGCTGGCGCGCCAAGGCCTGACGCCGGACTGCGTGCCCGAGGCGGCGCGTGAAGTGCTGGTCAAGCGCACCGGCAACATGACCATGGACGTCACCGACAGCGTGCACCCGGATGTGGCTGCCCAAGTGGCACTGGCTGCCCGCATCGTGGGCCTGGACATTGCCGGCGTGGATGTGGTCGCCCAAGACATTGCCAAGCCCCTCAAGGCCCAAGGCGGCGCGGTGGTGGAAGTCAACGCAGGCCCGAGTTTGCTGATGCACTTGAACCCGGCCTCGGGCAAAGCCCAACAAGTAGGCGAAGCCATTGCACAGCATTTGTTTCCCAGTCATGAAGCAGGCCGCATTCCAGTCGTAGGCTTGATGGGTCATGGCGACACCACCGGGCCTGCCAAACTGATTGCCTGGTTGTTGCACCTCAAGGGCTTGCAAACGGGTTTGGCTTGCGCCTGCGGTTTGTTTTTGGGCAATCGCCGCTTGCAAAAAAAGAGTGCCATGGACTCGGAGACGGCGCAACGCCTGCTGATCAACCGCGCCGCTCAAGCCGCCGTGTTTGAAAGCTCGGCCCGGCATTTGCTGACCGAAGGCCTGCCTTATGACCGCTGCCAAGTGGGTGTGGTCACCAGCATGCCACCGGCCGAAGGCCTGGACGATTTGTATGTGCACAGCGACGAACAAATGCCAGGATTCGTGCGCACCCAAATGGACGTGGTGTTGCCCACCGGTGCTGCCGTGTTGAACGCGCAAGACCCGCAGGTGGTGGCCTTGGCCCAATTCAGCGATGGTGAAGTCATTTATTACGCGCAAGACGAGCACAACCCGACACTGCAAGCGCACCGTCAGGCCGATGGCAAGGTGGTGTTCGCACGTCAAGACCACGTGATTTGGGCGCAAGGTGCTCAAGAAACCGAGATTTGCAGCCTGGCCACCGCCACGACCAGCAAGATTCTCAAAACACACCATTTGTCGCGCGATGATTTACTGGCGGCAGCCAGCGCTGCGTGGGCTTTGGATATTTCCAAAGATTTGATTCGCGCCGGCGTCAAGAGTTTTGGACAAAGTCCAACCACCCATTGAGCCAGTGACTCGCTTAAACACAGGAACAACGGTTCATGGAAGTTTCAAGAATTCGTGCGCTTCGCGGCCCTAATTTGTGGAGCCGCCACACTGCGATCGAAGCCATCGTCACCTGCAACACCCCGGATCGGGATATTGCACCTGGAAGCCCTTTCGAAAAACAATTGCGTCGCATCTTCCCGGCCCTGGCCTTTATTGAAGGCGTAGGCCATGGTCAGCAATCGAGCATGGCCCACGCCCTTGAAAAGGTCACCCTGGGATTGCAGGCGCAAGCAGGTTGCCCCGTCACCTTCAGCCGAACCACAGCCACCCAAGAACCGGGGGTCTACCAAGTGGTGGTGCAGTACACCGAAGAGTCCGTGGGGTGTTTGGCACTGGCGTTGGCGCAAGAGTTGTGTGCAGCGGCGAAAAAAGGGGCTGCTTTTGATTTGACTGCCGCCATGGCGCAGTTGCGAGACTTGGATGAAGACGTGCGCTTAGGCCCCTCCACCGGCTCGATCGTGGACGCGGCTGTGGCCAGAGGCATTCCCTATCGCCGGTTGACCGATGGCAGCTTGGTTCAGTTCGGTTGGGGCGCAAAGCAGCGCCGCATCCAGGCGGCTGAAATTGACAGCACCAGCGCGATTGCCGAGTCCATTGCCCAAGACAAGGACCTGACCAAATCGCTGCTGCTCGCCGCCGGCGTGCCCGTGCCGATTGGCCGTCCCGCCAAAGACCTGGCGTCCGCTTGGCTTGTGGCCGAAGACATTGGCATGCCTGTGGTACTCAAACCGCAAGACGGCAACCAAGGCAAAGGCGTCACGGTCAACATCATTGACCGCACCCATTTTGAATTGGCCTACCAAGAAGCCGCCCAATATGGCGAGGTCATGGTGGAAAAGTTTTTGCCTGGCCATGACTACCGCCTGTTGGTGGTGGGCGACAAATTGGTGGCTGCGGCTCGCCGTGAGCCCCCTTTGGTGGTGGGCGATGGTGTGCACACGGTGCAAGAATTGGTCAACCTGGTCAATGCCGACCCTCGCCGCGGTGATGGTCATTCCACCTCGCTGACCAAAATCAAATTCGATGCGATCGCCATTGCGCGGCTCGAACAGCAAGAACTCCAACCCGCATCGGTGCCCGAAAAAGGCCGCCGGGTCATTCTGCGCAACAACGCCAACTTGTCCACCGGCGGCACCGCCACCGACGTGACCGATGAGGTCCACCCTGAAGTGGCCGCCCGCGTGATCGCGGCAGCGCAAATGGTGGGCGTGGACATTTGCGGCGTGGACGTGGTTTCGCAATCTGTCCGACGCCCCTTGGAAGAGCAAAGCGGCGGCATTGTCGAGGTCAACGCCGCACCCGGTCTGCGCATGCACATCAGCCCCTCCTTTGGCAAAGGCCGCAATGTCGGCAAGGCGGTGATCGAGACCATGTTCAGCGCCGATGACGATGGTCGCATCCCCGTCATTGCGGTCACCGGCACCAACGGCAAGACCACCACCGTGCGTTTAACTTCGCACCTGCTCAAAACCCAGGGCTTGCGCGTGGGCATGACCAACACCGATGGCGTGTATGTCAACGGCCGGCAAATTGACGACGGCGACTGCAGCGGCCCGCGCAGCGCGCGCAATGTGTTGATGCACCCGGATGTGGATGCAGCCGTGTTTGAAACCGCCCGCGGCGGCCTTTTGCGCGAAGGCCTGGCCTTTGACAAATGCCAGGTGGCCATCGTCACCAATCTGGGCTCTGGCGACCATTTGGGCTTGAACTACATCACCACCCTAGAGGACTTGATGGTGCTCAAACGGGTGATCGTGCTCAATGTGGCGGCCGATGGCATGGCGGTGCTCAATGCCAACGACCCTGCGGTCGTGGCCATGGCCAAACATTGCCAAGGCAGCGTCACTTTTTTTGCGTTAGACCCTCAACAACCGGTCTTGGCTACACACCGCGCCCAGGGCAAGCGCGTGGTGTTTGTCGAGAACAACCACATCGTGGCCCAAGAAGGCAAAAAAGTTTTTCGAATTCCCCTGCAGCAGGTCCCGCTGACACGTCAAGGACAAATCGGTTTCCAGACCGAAAACGTCATGGCCAGTGTCGCTGCAGCCTGGGCTGTGAACGTGCCTTGGGAAATCATCAGCGAAGGTTTAGCCACTTTCATCAGCGATGTGCAAGGCGTTCCAGGACGTTTTAATTTATTTGACTACCGCGGTGCCACGGTGATTGCCGACTACGGTCACAACCCCGATGCGATTCAAGCCTTGGTGCAGGCTGTGGAGAACATGCCTGCCGTCAAACGCTCGGTGGTCATCAGCGGCGCCGGTGATCGCCGCGACCAAGACATTCGCGACCAAACCCAAATATTGGGACAAGCGTTTGACGATGTGATTTTGTACGAAGACGCCTGCCAGCGTGGCCGTGAAGACGGCGAGGTCATGTCTTTGTTGCGCCAAGGCTTGCAAGGGGCACAGCGCACCCAGTTCGTGCAAGAAGTGCGTGGCGAATTCAAGGCCATTGACACCGCCATGGACCGTCTGCAATCCGGCGAGTTATGCCTGATTCTGATCGATCAGGTGGATGAGGCTTTGGCCTACATCGGCGACAAAGTCAAAGCAGCGGGTTGAACCCATCCCAGGCCATCACCGCCAAGCCACTCCCGACAAACAAGAGTTGCCATAACAACAATCGACGCAAAGTGGGGGTTTGGCTTTCCACTTGGCGGTACAAAACATCACCCGCCCACAGCGACAGCGCCAAGGACAGGCCCATGCCCCACAAGTTGAGCCATGGGGATTGCCAGCCGGCATGAAACACCATGGCGCTGACCATCAAGCTGACAGCGAAATGGGCCAAAAAAATCGAATACGAGTGCTGCGCCAGATAAGCCATGCCGCGCTGCAAGAAGCCAGAGCTTGCGCTCACCGACGAGGGCGGGGACTGCGGCCAGGCTGCCAACAGCAAGGCCATGACCCACGCCAACGCCATGCGCAAGCGAGGCTCGAGCAACAAAGCCACCAAGCCGAGCACAAAAATAATGCACCAGCCTTTGACCGTGAGGCGACTCAAGCGCACGCGGTAAGCCAGCATCCCCAGGCCATAAGAGCCAAAGAAATACAGGCCCTCCACATCCATATTGACTTGGCGGTTCCACCACAACAGCGACAAAGCGGACAACGTGAACCACAACAGCACCATCAACCCGCGCAATTTCCATTGCGGCTGCCAGCGATGCAATTGTCCAGCCAGCCAAACGGTGAACACGGCTATGGCGAACAACTGGAAATCAATCGACACGTACCAAATTCCGGCGGACAAGGCCTGAACACCCAGCAAATCTTGCAACAGCAGCATGTGCACAGCCATGCTCCACAAGGTGGGCGAAGCGGACAAAGAAGAATGGGGAAACCATGGCCTGACCAGCGCGGTGACGAGAACGGTGAAAGTGAGCGCCGCGATCAACGGTGTGGCCAATCGCAAAAAGCGTTTGCTCAATAAACCGATGACCGAAAAGGACAGCGGCAAGTGCTGCGCGTTGACAGGCACGGCGCGCAACAACTGTCCCGCCGTGAGAAAGCCCCCCACCACCAAGAAGGCTTGCACCGCCAAGCGACCATGGTTGTACAACACCGCCAGTTGCGCAGGCGCCAACAAGAGCACCCGGTCAAACATCGGGCTGTAAACCGCCAGATGGTGCAACACAATCACCAAACAGCCCATCGCTTTGATGGCGTCCAGCAAAAACCAACGGCCCCCATCACTGGAGGCCGTTGCCCAATTTGCAGATCGTAAGGCGTTCAAAACACAAGCCCGATTGGGCATGAACGCGTCATCAGCGCGTCATGCCCATGCCATCACAAGGCCAATCGGGCACGCGCAGCCGTGTACTCGCGGCGCATTCTGGCCACCAGTTCGGCGGTGCTGACCACCGCTTTGACGGCACCGATACCTTGACCACAACCCCAAATATCCTTCCAGGCCTTTTTCGCATCACCGCCAAAATTCATCTTGGAGGGATCTGATTCAGGCAGGTTTTCCGGGTCCAGACCCGCCGCACGGATGGACGGGGCCAAGTAGTTGCCATGCACGCCGGTGAACAAATTGCTGTACACAATGTCGTCCGAGTTGCTGTCCACAATCGCTTGTTTGTAGCCCTCGGCAGCACGCGCTTCATGCGTGGCAATGAAGGCCGAACCGATGTAAGCGAAGTCAGCGCCCATGGCCTGGGCAGCCAAGATGGCATCCCCGGTGGCGATCGAGCCCGACAAGGCCACAGGGCCATCAAACCATTCGCGAATTTCTTGGATCAAAGCGAAAGGGCTTTTCACGCCGGCATGACCACCAGCACCAGCGGCCACGGCGATCAGACCATCCGCGCCTTTTTCAATGGCTTTGTGCGCGTGCTTGTTGTTGATGATGTCATGCAACACCACACCTCCATAGCTGTGGGCGGCGGCATTGATCTCTTCGCGCGCGCCCAAGGAGGTGATGATGATCGGCACCTTGTACTTCACGCACATGGCCATGTCGTGGTCCAAGCGGTCGTTGCTCTTGTGCACGATTTGGTTGATGGCAAAAGGCGCAGCCGGTTTGTCCGGGTGTGCCTGGTTGTAAGCCGCCAGGGTCTCGGTGATCTCAATCAACCACTCTTCGAGCTGTTCAGCAGGTCGCGCATTCAAGGCTGGCATGGAACCCACGATACCCGCCTTGCACTGTTCTATCACCAACTTGGGGTTGCTGATGATGAACAAGGGAGAGGCGATGGCGGGAAAAGGCAGGTGCGCCAGGGCAGAAGGCAAATTAGACATGAGGTCTCCAATACAGATCAAACATTGTCAAAGAAATGAGCGGCTGGGGCCTGTCCAAGTGGCGACAAGCCCAAAGGCTCACGTCCGACAGGGCCCAAGGGCACGGCGTCAAAAAGCCTCGAGCGCCAGCGCAGTCACACTGGCCGCGCCTTCCACAATGCTGTCGCGCATGCCCGGCGCTTTGCTCAGCAGGTGGTCGGCATAAAAACGGGCGGTGGTGATTTTGGCCGCCATGAAAGCCGCATCTTGCGCCTGCGCCTCGGGGGTCAATGCCACCAACAGCGCGCGGCCCAGTTGCCAGCCGGCCATCAGGTTACCGGCCAGCATGAGGTAGGGCACGCTGCCCGCAAACACGTCGTTCGGATGCGCTTTGGTGTTGCCCGCAACAAAGTCCACCACCTGCACAAAGGCTTCACGCGCAGCGTGCAAGCGTTTGGCGACGGCTTGCGCATCGGCATGGCCAGAGGCGATCAATTGGGCCTCGGTCTGGGCCACTTGGGTCGCCAAGGCCTTGGCGGTTTGACCGCCATCACGCGCCGTCTTGCGGCCGACCAAGTCATTGGCCTGGATCGCAGTCGTGCCTTCGTAAATGGTCAAGATTTTGGCGTCGCGGTAGTACTGCGCTGCACCGGTCTCTTCAATGAAGCCCATGCCGCCGTGCACTTGCACGCCCAGGCTGGTGACTTCCAAACTCATTTCGGTGCTGTAGCCTTTGACCAGCGGCACCATGAATTCATAAAAAGCCTGGTTTTGCTGACGCACTTCGGCGTCGGGATGGTGGTGTGAAGCGTCGTAGGCCGCAGCCGCGGTCGCGGCCATGGCGCGGCAGCCTTCGGTGTAGGCGCGCATGGTCATCAGCATGCGGCGCACATCGGGGTGGTGAATGATGGGGCCTGCGCCGGGCAAGCTGCCATCGACCGGACGGCTTTGCACGCGGTCACGGGCGTATTGCACGGCGCGTTGGTATGAGCGCTCGGCAATGGCAATGCCTTGCACACCCACGGCATAGCGGGCGGCATTCATCATGATGAACATGTATTCAAGCCCACGGTTTTCCTGACCGACCAAGAAACCCACGGCACCGCCATGGTCGCCATACTGCAGCACCGCCGTCGGGCTGGCTTTGATGCCCATCTTGTGCTCAATGCTGACGCAATGCACATCGTTGCGCTCGCCCAAAGCGCCATCGGCCTGGACCATGAACTTGGGCACCACAAACAGGCTGATGCCTTTGACGCCTTCGGGCGCACCCTGTACCCGTGCCAGCACCAAATGGACGATGTTGTCGGCCATGTCGTGCTCACCATAGGTGATGTAGATCTTGGTGCCGAAGATTTTGAAAGTGCCATCAGGCTGCGGCTCGGCGCGGGTGCGCACAGCGGCCAGGTCGGAGCCCGCTTGCGGCTCGGTCAGGTTCATGGTGCCGGTCCATTCGCCCGAGACCAGCTTTTCCAAATAAGTGGCTTTGAGCTCATCAGAGCCTGCGGTCAACAAGGCTTCGATCGCGCCATCGGTCAGCAAGGGGCACAGCGCAAATGCCATGTTCGCCGAGTTGAGCATTTCGCCGCAGGCGGCGCCAATGGTTTTGGGCAAGCCTTGGCCACCGAATTCGGCAGGGTGTTGCAGGCCTTGCCAGCCTCCTTGGGCGTATTGCTTGTATGCGTCTTTGAAGCCCGGCGTGGTGGTGACACCGCTGCCGTTGTGGAAAGACGGGTTTTTGTCGCCCTCCCAGTTCAAGGGCGAGATCACATCCTGATTGAGCTTGGCGCATTCTTCCAGCACAGCCTGCGCAGTTTCCAACCCGGCCTCTTCAAAGCCTGGAATTTGCGCGATCTGGTCGATGCGGGCCAAATGCTCGATGTTGAAAAGCATGTCCTTCAAGGGGGCGATGTAGCTCATGTCAGGTCTCCAAAAATGCGAATACGGGAACGGGGGTTTTCAACGCAGGTACAAAAAAGGCATCGCAAGCGATGCCTTGGTGTCACGCCCTTGCGTTCACAGTGCGTTGACCAACTCGGGGACGGCCACAAACAAATCGGCCTCCAAGCCAAAATCGGCCACGCTGAAGATCGGGGCTTCCGGGTCTTTGTTGATCGCCACAATGACCTTGCTGTCCTTCATGCCGGCCAAGTGCTGAATCGCACCCGAGATGCCGCAGGCCACATACAACTGGGGCGCCACGATCTTGCCGGTTTGACCCACTTGCAAATCGTTGGCGGCATAACCGGCATCGACCGCTGCGCGGCTTGCGCCAATGGCCGCGCCCAATTTGTCGGCCAGAGGCGTCATGACCTCGTTGAACTTTTCGGCGCTGCCCAAAGCACGGCCACCGGAGACAATGATTTTGGCCGCGGTCAGTTCGGGGCGGTCGTTCTTGGCGATCTCGCTGCCCTTGAAACTGCTCTTGCCGCTGTCGGCTTGGGCGGTGACGCTTTCCACGGCGGCCGAGCCGCCAGAGGCCGCTGCAGCGTCAAAGCCGGTGGCACGCACGGTGATGACCTTGGTGGCGTCGGTGCTTTGCACGGTGGCAATGGCGTTGCCCGCGTAGATGGGGCGCTCAAAAGTATCGGGCGAGTCCACCTGGGTGATTTCGCTGATTTGCGCGACATCGAGCTTGGCGGCGACGCGCGGGGCGACGTTCTTGCCCGCGGCGGTGGCCGGGAACAAGATGTGGCTGTAAGCGCCTGCGATGGCCAGCACCTGCGCGGCCACGTTCTCGGCCAAACCGTGCGCCAGGCTGTCGCTGTCCACATGGATGACCTTGGTCACGCCAGCGATCTGGGCCGCTGCCGCAGCAGCGCCTGCCGCGTTGTGGCCAGCCACCAGCACATGCACCTCACCACCGCAAGCCAGGGCTGCGGTCACGGTGTTCAAAGTGGCGCCCTTGATCGAGGCGTTGTCGTGTTCTGCAATAACCAGTGCGCTCATGATCAGATTACCTTTGCAACGTTTTTCAATTTATCCACCAATGTAGCGACATCGGCCACCTTGATCCCGGCGCTGCGCTTGGCCGGTTCAGACACTTTGAGTGTCTTGATGCGCGGCGTGATGTCCACACCCAAATCTTCAGGCTTGAAGATGTCGAGTTGTTTTTTCTTGGCCTTCATGATGTTGGGCAAAGTCACATAGCGCGGCTCGTTCAAGCGCAAATCGGTGGTCACCACCGCAGGCAGCGTGATCGACAGGGTTTCCAAGCCGCCGTCGATTTCGCGGGTGACAGCCGCTTTGCCGTCGGCAATTTCAATTTTGGAGGCGAAGGTGGCTTGTGACACATCGGCCAATGCCGCCAGCATCTGACCGGTTTGGTTGCAATCGTCATCGATCGCTTGCTTGCCCAAGATGATCAAGCCCGGCTGCTCTTTGTCCACCAAGGCTTTGAGCAACTTGGCCACGGCCAAGGGTTGCAAGTCCAGATCGGCAGGGGTCTCCACCAGGATGCCCCGGTCCGCGCCAATCGCCATGGCGGTGCGCAGGGTTTCTTGGCACTGGGTCACGCCGCAAGACACGGCAATCACCTCTGTGGCCACGCCTTTTTCGCGCAAGCGCACAGCCTCTTCGATGGCAATCTCGTCAAAAGGGTTCATGCTCATTTTGACGTTGGCGATGTCCACGCCAGAGCCGTCAGATTTCACGCGGACTTTCACGTTGTAGTCCACCACCCGCTTGACGGGAACCAAAATTTTCATAACTGCATCTCCGTTGATTGAATGAGAGTGGCACTCGATCTTGTACCCCGATCGAATTGACGTTAACGTAAACGTCAATTGTGCACCAGAACTGTTGGGTGAGAAACAGGTCCAATAAAAAGCACGGTCGTTCTAAATTTTACCCGAGCCTAGGCTGGTTATGTCTTTATTTTGCAACGAGTTGCCTCAGGAAATTCACCGACCGATCGGTCGGCGAATACGCATTATGATGACAGATTGTCTGAAATGCTCAGGCTCACGGTTGTTTTGAAATCCCTTGACTGGAGTTACCACATGAAAAAAACGCTTCTTTCCATGGCCTGTGCTGCAGCGAGCATGCTCGCTTTGGGCGTTCAAGCACAAA
>CANGEE010000014.1 GCA_947452635.1 Comamonadaceae bacterium
GCCATCAAATTCAAAAAGCGCACCATGGCCGCCTGGCTGTCGAGCATGGCTTCGTCCATGTTGACATCGATCACCTGCGCGCCGTTGTCCACTTGCTGGCGCGCCACGGCCAGCGCCTGCTCGAACTCGCCATTCAAAATCATGCGGGCAAAAGCCTTGGAGCCGGTCACGTTGGTGCGCTCGCCGACGTTGACAAACAGGGCACCGGTGCCGATGGAGACGGGCTCCAGACCGGACAACTTCATGGGGGGAACTACAGAAAGGACAACGGACACAGGCTCACCTTGGGCATACAGGTGAGCGTCGTTGTGCAAACAAGCCCCAAGCCTGACCTGCGGCGCCTAGACGGCGGCGGGCTGCAACGCTCCTTGGGGATGGGGGATTTTAACCGGGTGATATGTACAGGACAAATTTGTGCCCTGCGTCAAGCACAAGGCGCCCGATCCTATGGCCCAGACACTGCCGACCGCGCCATGGTCATGCCATCGCCTTCAATGCATTCGTCCATCGGAAGCGGTTTTTCAATAACTTCCAGAGGTACAAGAGCCAAAATACTTGGTGTACACAGGTGTATCCCGGTACGACCCCCCCAAGGTCACGGCGCGGTAGGTTTTGTTGGCCGCGGGACAGACAGTCGACCCCGTCACCAAGGGGCTGGCATTGCTCATGCCAATACCACTCAAATTCAAGATGCCCGAGCCCCTTACAGGCTGAGATTGAACGTTGATCTGCATGCCTGAGCTGTAAAAAATACCAACGCGAACACCTGCCGTACCCGGGTTAAAGCCCAATGAAAGCGTGCTCGACAAACCATCCCATCTTTGCAAAGCGTCTATCGCATTGGTATCCAAAGTCGGCATAACAGCCTCTGCGATGTCACTTTGAGGAATAGGCAACTCATTGATAGGGACGGACCTGGTGAAAGCGCTGCCTGTTCGATTCGCGTTTTGATAGGCTGTCATTTTGGCCTTTACAGGTCCCGCTTGCAATGCCGTGATGATTTGGCTCGTGACTGTGGAGTTGGCATTTGAAATGGCAGCAGAGCTGTTGTCCGTCCTGGTGCAGGAAGCGTCTGTACAAATCGACAAATTAGTGTCAACGCAAGTTGCAGAGGAATTCGGTGCGACTTGTTGGCAACGCAAATACACGGTGGTGATCAAACTGTTGTCCGATTTAAACAATTCCACTTTGGCAGACAGCGGGTAGCGTTGCCCCGAAAAATAGCTGTTATTGATTTCGAAGCGATAACCGCTGTTGATGACGCCAGCATTTTCAGTGAGTCCATCAATCCGAATATTCTTTCCAATTGCGGGGTAAACATTGAAAGAGCCATCCAATTGGTTGCCCAGCATTTGGACTGTGCTAACCCCCGTGCCAGATGCATTCACAGTGAACTTGTAGTAGGCGTCGTACAGCGTGGTGCCAGCCTGCGTGTTCGTGAAAGGAACCTTGGCCAAGCAGACGCCTGTTTTACCTGCCAAAGCTGAAGCAGCAGACTCCAGGGTGATCGTAGCGTCATCAAAATCGCACCACTTCAAAACAGCCGGCCTAAAGCTGGCCAAGGTACCCATGTAGCTGTTGAGCATGGCCAAGTAAGTGCTTGCAGTCGTTGCGCCACGTTCTTTAAAGCCACTGTCGACCAGGCAACTGAGCAGCGCGGTGGAACTGTTGGCAGCAGACGCACTCACAATGCAAGTATTTACGGAAGAGATACCCGACAAAACGCCACTGGTGAGATTTCCTGAAATGGTTAGAGGCGTCACTGATGTTGTGGTTGCATTGATCAGTCGACCGGAACTTGCAAATTTGCCACTCAGCAAGACCTCGCCCGTTGCTGAATTGGTGTAGTTGAGCTTCAACGTGTCCAGCACAGAATCAGGGCCCGAGCCATTCGCGATGTAATTCGCGTCGTTGACAAGCTTGGAAGCACTTGAAATACCCGCTGATTGAAAAAGTCCAGATGCAGCGCTGAACAGCAGATTGATCTTGCTGGTGAATGTGGCTTCATCAATGGCTGTCTTGTTATTGAATACATCTGCCGCATTCTTATTCACACTCAGCGCAATGGCCGCCGTCGTCAACGGCGTCACCAAAATACCAGTATTGTCTGATGCCTTTGCAAATGCATAAAAAGTTGGGCTGCCTTCATCAACTCCTTCGATTTTGATTAAATAGGGGCCCGGGTAAGTGTTGGCATCGAGCGTTAAAGAGAAGCGTCCATTTGGATCCGTTGGGCTTGTCGCGCTGAAAATTCCACCGTTGCGGCTGAGCACGGTGATATTTGCCGAGCCCAATGGCGCTCCTCCAGAAGCGACCCCAGACAAAATCAGCGAACTGGCATTGTTGTTCTGGTTATCCAGCGCTTGGTTACTTGCGCCACCGCCGCAAGCCACAACAGCAAACGCCATCAAAACAGCAGCAAGTATCTTTATCATTTTGAATTTAACCAAGGTTGATTTGGCCCGAATGTACTGCATTTTCTCCAAAAAGTCCCTCTGGGTCGTTAGGCCTTGCAGACCTTCACCGACTCTTTTGAAGAGTGTACGGCCTGTGCGCAAACTGGGGCTTTCGTTGATGTGACAGACATTCAGCGCGAGCTAGGCACAATCGAGGCTGCTTACCTGCTTGGACCCGCCATGTCTTCTGACAACCCACCCTCGACATCACCGACGCGCCTGCACGGCGCCTCCAATTTCCGCGACCTTGGGGGTTATGCGACGCAGGGCGGCGAGCGCGTGAAACGCGGGCGGGTGTTTCGCTCCGACCATTTGGCCGGGCTGACACCGGGCGATCTGCTGCAACTGCGCCAGTGGGGCGTGACGCACAGCCTGGACTTTCGCGGCGTAGCCGAGTGCGCCGCGACCCCCTATGCAATTGACGGCGTGCAGCGGGTGGCGCTGACGATCGAGCCCAGCGTGATTGCCAAAATGCAGGCGCTGGTGGCGCAAGGCATTGAACCCAGTACTGAAGACACGGTGGAGCTGATGTGCGGCACCTACCGCGACTTTGTCAACCACAACGCTGCCACCTTTGGCCGCTTTTTCAGGCACCTGCTGGACGAGCCCACGCCGCAGGTGTTTCACTGCACGGCGGGCAAAGACCGCACGGGGTTTGCGGCGGCGTTGCTGTTATCGGCCCTCGGGGTGGACCGGGCCACGATCGAGCACGACTATCTGCTCACCAATCTACGCTACAAGCGCGACCCGAACATTGAAGGCAAAGGCCCGGCGCATGTGATGCAGGTCCTGTGGGGCGTGCAACCCGCGTTTTTGCATGCGGCATTGGCAACAGTGGACCAGCAACACGGCGGCATGCAGAACTATTTGCACGGTCCGATTGGCCTGAACACGCAAGACATCGCTGCACTGCGCGCCATGCTGTTGGATCGCGCCTGAACCTCCGGCGTTCAGCGCCCGGTGTAGCGCGGCTCGCGTTTTTCTAAAAAGGCTTGCATGCCTTCGCTGAAGTCTTCAGTTTGCGTGCACAGGATTTGCTGGCGGTCCTCCATGGCCATCACCGCTTCCAAGCTGCCCATGTCCAGGCTGTGCCCCAGGGCTTCTTTGGTCAGGCGCAAACCCAAGGGATTGGTGCGCAACATGTCTTGGGCCAGTGCCTGCGCCTCTGCGTGCAAGGCGTCCAAGTCAGCCACCATGCTCACCAGTCCCAAGCCGAGCGCGCGTTGTGCGTCCATGAAGCGCCCCGTGAGCAGGTATTGCGCCGCCACCGAGCTGCCCACCATGCGCGGTAAAAAGTAGCCCACCCCCATGTCGCAGCCGGTCAGGCCGACGCGCAAAAACGAGGCGTTCATGCGCGCATCGGGCGTGGCCAGGCGAATGTCGCTGGCCAGCGCCAGCGCAAAGCCACCGCCGCTGGCCGCCCCTTGCACCACGCTGATGATGGGCTGCGGGCAACGGCGCATGGCGATCATGATGTCGCGGATGCTGTACTGCACCTCCATCATCTCGGCCGCACCCAAGGACTTGCCCGGCGCCTGCTCCTTGAGGTCCAAGCCGGCGCAAAAGCTGCGGCCAGCCGCTTGCAAGATCACCACCCGAATGTCTTTGCGCCGGTACAAGCCCTGAAAGCATTCACGCAAAGCCGTGGCCAAAGCCGGGTTCAGCGCATTGAGCCGCTCGGGCCGGTTCAGGGTGAGCCGCAACACGCCGCCCTGCTCTTGAATGTCGAGAATGTCTTGCATAGGACCTCCAATGGAAGTCCCATTGTCCACCGCAAAATCTAGCCCGACCTGTCACCCGCAGGGCAGCGGGCAGGCAGTCAAGGCAGCGCGGCCTTTAATACGTTTTGTACGGCAAGAACTTGCCCGACAGCACCACGTTCACGCGGTCGCCCTTGGGGTCAGGCTGGCGCACGATGTCCATGGAAAAGTCGATGGCGCTCATGATGCCGTCGCCAAACTCTTCGTGGATCAGCTCTTTGATGGTGCTGCCATACACGCTGACGATTTCGTACCAACGGTAGATCAGCGGGTCGGTCGGCACCGGCGTGGGCAGCGAGCCTTTGTAGGGCACGACTTGCAACCATTTGATTTCTTCAGCGGTCAGGCCAAAGATCTTGCCGATGATCTTGGCCTGTGGAGCGTCAAACGTCATCTGCCCCAGGCAACCGGCGGTCACCCATTCTTTGGACAGGCCCACCTTGTCGGCCACGTCGCGCCACTGGATGCCCTTGGCCACTTTGGTGGAGATGATTTTTTCGGTTACGTCTAAACGGTTCATGAAGAGCCTCTTGAGGGGGTTGTTGAAAATCGAAAATCAATGTGCCGGGGATATTGCGCTTGATCAATGCGCTTTGGCGCGCGAAACCAAGAAGTCGACAATGTGGTTGCGCAGGTCGTAGTAGCCAGGCAGGTGATGCAATTGCGCGCGGGTGCGCTGGCGCGGTAGCGGATTCACCACCACCTCGGCCAAGCCACCCGGCACATAAGGGCCACCGGTTTCGTTGCCGTTGCTCATGAGCAAAATGCGGTCGGACAGCAAGATCGCTTCATCCACATCATGGGTGATCATGAACACGGTTTGCTGGGTCTGGCGCACGATGGTCATCAGCTCGTCTTGGATCGTGCCACGCGTCAGCGCATCGAGCGCGCCAAAAGGCTCGTCCAGCAACAGCATCTTGGGCTGAATGGCAAAGGCACGGGCAATGCCCACGCGCTGCTTCATGCCGCCTGAGAGTTGGCTGGGCTTTTTGTCGATGGCTTGTATCAAGCCCACCATGGCCACGTGTTTTTCCACATGCACATTGACCTGTGGCGTTTTCCATTCGGGCCATTTGGACTTGACGGCAAAGGCGATGTTTTGCCGCACCGTCAGCCAGGGCATCAGCGCATGGCTTTGGAACACCACACCGCGCTCCAGGCTGGGGCCGGCGATTTCGCGCCCGTCCATGAAGGCGTGGCCTTCGGTGGCGGTGTCCAGCCCCGCCAACACATTCAAGATGGTGGTCTTGCCACAACCCGAATGACCGATGATGCAGACAAACTCCCCTTGATCGAGCGTGAAAGACACGTCTGCGAACACCGGCTTGTCGCTTTGATAAGCCTTGCCCAGTTTCTCGATTTTCAAAAACCCGGCCAGGGCCGCGCCATTACTCGACATAGGTCACCGCCTTTTGCAACTGGGCAAATACCAAGTCCAGCAGCATGCCGACCACGCCGATCACCAGCACCGCAAAGATCACATTCACCAGCGACAAGTTGTTCCATTCGTTCCAGACAAAGTAGCCCACGCCCGTACCGCCCACCAGCATCTCGGCCGCCACAATCACCAGCCAGGCGATGCCCATGCTGATGCGCATGCCGGTGACGATGGTCGGTGCCGCAGCCGGCAAGATCACCAAGAAGGCTTTGCGCAAGGGCTGGACCTCCAAGGTGCTGGCCACATTCAACCATTCGCGCTTGACCGCAGAGACGCCGAAAGCGGTGTTGATCAGCATCGGCCACACCGAGCAAATGAAGATCACAAAGATGCCGCTGACTTCAGAGTCTTTCAGCGTGTACAGCGCCAGTGGCATCCAGGCCAAAGGGCTGATGGGTTTGAGCACTTGAATGAAGGGGTCGAAGGCTTTGCGCAACAGCGGCGACATGCCGATCATGAAACCCACCGGCAGCGCCACCAGCACGGCCAGAAAAAAGCCCAGGCCCACGCGCCCCAATGAATGCGCCAGTTGAATGCCAATGCCTTTGTCGTTGGGGCCTTTGTCGTAAAAGGGGTTGGCCAGATGCCCGACCAGGGCCTTGCCCACTTCGATGGGCGGCGGAAAGCCGGTGCTTTTCACAGCGCCCGGGTCCTTGCCCATCATCTTTTGGTATTCGATCTCTTCGGCCGTCATGCCCGCTTTGGCCGCGCCGCCCACCGACGGCGCAGTCGCAGCCAACTGCCATGCCCCCAGAAAGACCAGCAGCATGAGCAAGGAGACCAGGGCCGCCCGAAAATTGAGCGAGGTGGTTTTCATCAGGCTCAACCCATCTTGCTGATGGCAAAACCCTTGAGGTAGTCCTCAGGCTGATTCGCGTCAAAGGCTTTGCCCATGATGGTGTGCTTGGTGTAGGCCGGACCTGCGGTGAACGTTTGGCCCAATTCTTTCATGTGCTTGCGGGCATCGGTGATCAAAAACACTTTCTCCGCGATTTGCTTGTAGTCCACATGGCCCTTGATGTAACCCCAGCGCTTCATTTGCGTCAGCATCCACACCGCCATGCTCTGCCAAGGCATGGGGTCAAAGTCGGCGCGGTCCGGCACGTTCATGACCTTGCCCAGACCGTCGGCAAATTTGCCGGTCAAGACCTGGCTGAGCACGGCTTCGGGCTGATTCAGGTACTGCGCAGGTGCGATGACTTTGGCGATCAGTTCGCGGTTGCCCGGCAAGCGCGCCATGGCGGCGGCGGTGAGCACAGCGCGGTACAAAGCCGCAAAGGTGTTGGGGTTCTTTTGAATGAACTCGGTGCTGGTGCCAAAGGCACAGCAGGGGTGGCCGTTCCACAGGTCCTTGGTCAGCATGTGGATGAAGCCGACTTCGTCAAACACTGCACGTTGGTTGAACGGATCGGGGCCTAAAAAGCCGTCGATGTTGCCCGCGCGCAAGTTCGCCACCATCTCAGCCGGTGGGATGACGCGGATCTGCACATCGGTGTCGGGGTTGATGCCGTTTTCGGCCAGGTAGTAGCGCAGCAAAAAGTTGTGCATCGAATAGTCAAACGGCACGCCGAACTTGAAGCCCTTCCAGTTCTTCGGGTCGCGGTTGTCTTTGTGCTTCATGGCCAAGGTGATGGCCTGGCCATTGATGTTCTGGATGGTGGCCACATTCATCGGCGTGGCGTTGGCACCCAGACCCATGCTGATGGCCAGGGGCATGGGCGAGAGGAAATGCGAGGCGTCGTATTCCTTGTTCAGCATCTTGTCGCGCACCAAGGCCCAGCCAGCGGTCTTGGTGACTTCCACCGTCAAGCCCTGCTTGCTGTAAAAGCCCAAGGGGTGGGCCATGATCAAGGGCGTGGCGCAGGTGATGGGGATGAAGCCGATCTTCAAATTGGTTTTTTCCAGCGGCCCCTTCTCTTGTGCCATGGCCTGCAAACTGGCCACGGGCAACACGCTGGCAATGGCCGCCATGGCGGTCTTTTTACCCACCGCGCGCAAGAACATGCGCCGCTCTTGGTCGTGCGGGAACAGCGACTTGACCAAGGTCGCCTCGATGAAGGCCTGGCTGTAGGCCTCGAACTCGGCGGTTTCAGAGCGCGCCCGCAGCTGGGCAGCCGCGGCATCGGCCACCACTTCGGTGTGGTGATCGGCGGGCGAATGGTCACGCCCGCAGCTGCACTTGAGCATCAAAGGGCGGTCGGCGTTGTACGGGTCAAAGAATTCAGACATGGCAAGCTCATTCGTGGAAGATGAGCTGACTGAGCAATCTACGGGCCAGGCCGTGGATGGCGTTCTCTGCTACTTTTGCGCCTGATTTGCGACTGCGCAGTATGGCGCCAGTGCCAGCAGCGCCTCATGCACTGAAATGGCACATCCAAAAAAGTGCGCGGCATTCAAATGGTGCGCGCATGGCAGGCGCGCTGAGGCGGGGCGCACCCTTTCAAGCAGCTTCTTTGTAGAAAAAGCCGCTGTGCACATTGCGCGGCGCCAGCGGGGCCACCGCCCGGGTAATGGCACCAATGTGGTCGGGCGTGGTGCCGCAGCAGCCGCCGACGATGTTGACCAGGCCTTCGGCCGCAAACTCGTGCAGCAAGCGGCTGGTCACGTCGGGGGTTTCGTCAAAACCGGTGTCGCTCATCGGGTTGGGCAGCCCAGCGTTGGGGTAGCAGCTGATGAAGGTGTCGCCCGCCACCTTGTGCAGCTCTTGAATATAGGGGCGCATCAGCGTCGCGCCCAAGGCGCAGTTCAGGCCAATGGCCAGGGGCTGGGCGTGGCGCACGCTGTGCCAAAACGCGGTCACGGTCTGGCCGCTCAGAATGCGGCCCGAGGCGTCGGTGACGGTACCGCTGATGATGAGGGGCAGGCGCTGGCCGCTGGCCTCAAAAAACTCGTCGATGGCAAACAGCGCGGCTTTGGCGTTGAGCGTGTCGAAAATGGTTTCCACCAACAGCACATCCGCGCCGCCTTCCACCAGTGCCTCGACCTGCTCGTAATAGGCGGCGCGCAGCTCTTCAAAGGTCACGTTGCGGGCACCGGCGTCGTTCACATCGGGGCTGATGCTGGCGGTCTTGGGCGTGGGGCCCAAGGCGCCAACCACAAAGCGCGGCTTGTCGGGGGTGGAGAATTTGTCGCAAGCAGCGCGCGCTAATTTGGCCGATTGCAGGTTCATCTCGCGCGCCAGGTGCTGCATGTCGTAGTCGGCCTGGGCCACGGTGGTGGCGCCAAAGGTGTTGGTCTCGATCAGGTCGGCCCCAGCCGCCAAATAGCCTTCGTGGATGTCGCGAATCACATCGGGACGCGTCAAACTCAACAACTCATTGTTGCCCTTGATGTCTTTGGCAAAGTCTTTGAAGCGCTCACCCCGGTAGTCGGCTTCGGTCAGCTTGAAGCGCTGGATCATGGTGCCCATGGCGCCATCGAGGATGGCGATACGGGTTTTCAGGATGTTGGGCAGCGCTTGGCCGCGGGTGTAGGTGAGGGAGGCAGAACGGGTCATGCCCCTATTGTATGAATTCAGCCCTGGCCTTGAGGAGGCAGGGGGCACGCTGGCATGAAAAAGCAACGCAAGGGATGGGCGACAATCGCGGCTGTGTCTAATTTATCTGTACTGCGTGAAGTTTTTGGCTACGAGTCTTTCCGTGGCCCCCAGCAAAGCATCATTGAGCATGTGGGTGCGGGGGGCGATGCGCTGGTGCTGATGCCCACCGGCGGCGGCAAAAGCCTGTGCTACCAAATCCCCGCCATCGTGCGCCAGCAAGCAGGCCATGGCATCACCATCGTGGTCTCGCCCTTGATTGCCTTGATGCACGACCAGGTGGGCGCGCTGCACGAGGCCGGGGTCAGCGCCGAGTTTCTCAACTCGACCCAAACCTTGGAAGAAGCCCAAGACATTGAGCAGCGCGTGCGCCGGGGTGAGATCACGATGCTGTACGCCGCGCCGGAGCGGCTGACCACGCCGCGCTTTTTGGCGCAGCTCGATGCGCTGCACGAACGCGGCCTGCTCAGCCTTTTTGCGATTGACGAGGCGCACTGCGTGAGCCAATGGGGCCACGACTTCAGGCCCGAATACCGCGCGCTCACCGTGCTGCACGAGCGCTATGCGGGCGTGCCGCGCATGGCTTTGACCGCCACCGCCGACGCCCTGACCCGCGCCGACATTGTGGAGCGCCTGCAACTCGAAGACGCGCAGCAGTTCGTCAGCAGCTTTGACCGGCCCAATATCCGCTACACCATCGTCGAGAAAAAAGACGCCTCCACCCAGCTGATGCGCTTCATTGAGCGCGAGCACGAAGGCGAGGCCGGGGTGGTCTACTGCCAGTCGCGCCGCCGGGTCGAAGAGGTGGCCGAGATGCTGCTGAGCGCCGGCATCGACGCGCTGCCCTACCACGCTGGGCTGGACGCTAAGCTGCGGCAACAACACCAAGACCGTTTCTTGCGTGACGAAGGCGTGGTGATGGTGGCCACCATCGCCTTTGGCATGGGCATCGACAAGCCCGATGTGCGCTTTGTGGCGCACCTGGACATGCCGAAAAACATCGAGGGCTATTACCAAGAAACCGGCCGCGCCGGGCGCGACGGCTTGGCCGCCGATGCTTGGATGGCCTATGGCCTGCAAGATGTGGTGAACCAGCGCCGCATGATCGACGAGAGCCCGGCGGGCGAAGAATTCAAGCAAGTCATGCGCGGCAAACTCGACGCCTTGTTGGCGCTGGCCGAGGCCACCGACTGCCGCCGCGCCCGCTTGCTGGCTTACTTTGACGAGGCCTACCGCGGCCCGCAAGAGCCGAGTCAAGGCATTTACATGCCGTTTTGCGGCAACTGCGACAACTGTTTGCAGCCCCCCGAAGTGTGGGACGGCACCGATGCGGCGCGCAAAATTTTGTCCACCATCTACCGCTGCCAGCAAAGCCAGGGTACGCACTTTGGCGCGGGCCACACCATGGACATTGTGCGCGGCAAGAAGACCGACAAGGTGGTGCAACGCGGCCATGAAAGCCTGAGCACATTCGGCGTGGGCAGCGACTACAGCGAACAGCAACTGCGTGCGGTGATGCGCCAGCTGATTGCGATTGGCGCGCTGCATGTGCACACCAGCGAAGGCTTCAGCACCCTGCACCTGACCGAGGGCTCACGCGCCGTGTTGCGCGGCGAGGTCTTGGTGCAACTGCGTGAATCCACCAGCCAACGCCCCGACAAGCGCAGCAAAAGCCGCTCAGCCCCGGGCCCGGCGGCCGCCAACCTGGGCCAAGACGCCTTGGTGCGCTTCATCAACCTCAAAGCCTGGCGCGCCGAGGTGGCCAAAGAGCACAACCTGCCTGCGTATGTGATTTTTCACGACGCCACACTGGCCGCGATTGCCGAGCGTGCGCCGCATTCACTGGCCGATTTGGACGGCATCAGCGGCCTGGGCGTGAAAAAGCGCGAAGCCTATGGCGAACAGGTGCTGCGGGTGTGCCAGGCCTTTGCCGCGCACTGAATCGGCTCCGCTTTCAGCGGCTAAGTTCAAAGCGACTCAGTTCACGCCGCCCGGAATGGCCGCCGCAATCTGGCGCAGCTTGGCGGTTTCGGTGCGGATTTCTTGCACCATTTGCTCGGGCGTGCTGCCCACCAAGGTCATGCCCATGCCGTTGAGTTTGCGCTTGACCTCGGGGTCGGCCAGCGCGGTTTTGACCGAGGCATTCAAGCGCGCCTGGATCTCAGGCGGCAAACCTTTGGGGCCAAACAAGCCGACCCAATAGGTCAGGTCATAGCCGGTCAAGCCGCCTTCGCTCAAGGTGGGCACATCGGGGTAACGCGGGTCTCGCACCGCGCTGGTGGTGCCCAGCAGCCGGACCTTGCCCGCGTCGATTTGCGGTTTGGCCGCGCCGTCGAAAATCACCTGGCACACACCGGCCAGCACATCTTGCATGCCAGGGCCCGAGCCTTTGTAGGGCACATGGGTCATGTTCACCTTGCCCATGGCGTTGAACAACTCGCCAGCAAAGTGCAAGCCGCTGCCCATGCCCGAGGTGGCGTAGTTGATTTGCACTTTGCTGTCACGGGCGTAAGCCAAAAACTCGGGCAAAGTTTTGGCGGGCACAGCCGGGTTCACCACCATCAACAAGCCGTATTTGCCCACCAGGGAGATCGGTGTGAAGTCGGTGACCGGGTCATAGGACAGCGATTTTTCCACCACCGCCATATAGGTGTGGGTGCCATTGGTGGTGAGCAGCAACTGGTAGCCATCGGGCGTGGCCCGGGTGATGGACTCGCTGCCAATGCGCCCGCCACCGCCGGCGCGGTTTTCGATGACGATGTTTTGACCCAGGTTGCGCGACATGGCCTCGGCAATGATGCGGCTGGCTTGGTCTGAAAAGCCGCCTGCGGCATACGGCACCACCGCCTTGATAGGGCGGTTGGGATAGGGTTGGGCCTGCGCCGCCCAGACACTCAAGACCCCTGAGACAGCCAAGAACCAACGGCTCCACAACGCGTATTTGAATCCCATGAAGACAACCTTTGCTTGACTTTGAAGAGAACCCACCTTCGACCAGGAAGGTGTCAAATCAGTATGCCCAGACGGCGCTGCGTCTGCAATCGGGAAATGGCGGGGGTGCCCCCTTTCCTGTCGCTCACTTGCCAGAGGCCTTGCGGCTGGCTTTGTAAGATGGCGACCCATTGTCCGTACAAAAACAGAAAGCCCTCCATGCGCTTAGGCTACTTCACCATGCCGCTGCACCCCTTGCACCGGGACACCACGGAAACCCTGCACGAAGACCGTCAGACCATCCTGTACGCCGACCAACTCGGCTTTTACGATGCTTTTGTGGGCGAGCATTTGACGGACAAGGCCGAAAACGTCACCAACAGTTTGATTTTTCTGGCCACCTTGATTGCCGAGACACGCACCATCAAGCTGGGCTCGGGCACTTCCAATTTGTCACACTCGCACCCGACCTTGCTGGCCGCGCAAGCGGCGATGTTCGACCACCTGGCCAAAGGCCGCTTTATTTTTGGCATCAGCCCCGGGGCCCTGGCCTCGGACGCCGAAGCGTTGGGCATTTTGGACCAAGACCGCAACCAACTGTTTGCGGAGGCGATCGATGTGATCTTGGCGATTTGGGAGCGCGAGCCGCCCTACAACATCGACTTCCCTAACAACCGCTTCAAAGTCACCACGCAAACCACGGCGGTGCCTGAAATTGGGCGCGGGCAGATGATGAAGCCCTACCAAACGCCTTACCCTGAAATCGTCGGCACGGTGGTGGCACCGTTTTCCAAAGGCGTGATCGCCATGGGCCAACGCAACTTCCATCCGATGTCCGCCAACTTCCTGATGGCGCATTGGCTGGACAGCCACTGGGCCAATTACCAAGAGGGCAAAGCCAGCGTGCAACAAACGGCCAACCCCGCCGACTGGCGCGTGGCGCGCACCATTTTTGTCAGCGACGACGCCGCCACGGCCCAGCGTTATGGCCGCGACGACGCGAACAGCCCTTACCGCTACTACTACCGCCAAATGCTGACCAAGATGATGATGTCCAAGCGCCATGTCATCTTCAAAAAGCACAAGGACGAGGACGATCGCCACGTCACGCTGGAGCGCTTGTTGGGCGACTTGGTGATCACTGGCACAGTGGACCAGGTGGTGGATCAAATTCTCGCGCTGCGCGAACAGGCCGGCCACTTTGGTGAGATCGTCTATGCGGGCATGGACTTGGTCGACCCGGCGCTGGGTCGCCGCTCCATGGAATTGATGGCCCACGAGGTCATGCCGCGTGTCAACCAGGCGCTGGGCCTGGGCTCGGCCATCAATGTGGACGCGCCTTTGGCGCTGGCCGCGGCCTGACACTTCAGGCGACTTTCACGCCGCCATCCGTCCCGGTTCAGGCCATCGTCAAAGGCAGGCCGATCAACTCGGACAATGCTTGCAGGCTCAAGCCCGGCACCAGGTCAATCACCTGCAAACCTTGCGGGGTGCAGGCCAGGGTGCCCAGGTCGGTGTAGACGCGTTTGACGCAGGCAATGCCCGTCAAGGGGTAGCTGCAGGCGGCCACCAGTTTGCTTTGGCCTTGCTTGGTCAACAGGTCCATCATCACCCAGGTTTGTTTGGCCCCGATGGCCAGGTCCATCGCGCCGCCCACCGCCGGAATCGCGCCCGCCTCACCCGTGTGCCAATTGGCCAAGTCGCCGGTGGCGCTAACCTGAAACGCGCCCAGCACGCAAATGTCCAAATGCCCGCCGCGCATCATGGCAAAGCTGTCGGCGTGGTGAAAGAAAGCGCCGCCCGGCAACAGGGTCACCGGTTGTTTACCGGCGTTGATCAGGTCGTAGTCTTCCAGGCCCGCAGCCGGGGCGGGGCCCATGCCCAAGATGCCGTTTTCGCTGTGCAACAGGATCTCGCGCGAGGGTGGAATGTGGTTGGCCACCAAGGTGGGTTGGCCGATGCCCAAATTGACAGTCGCCCCCTCGGGGATGTCTTGCGCCACGCGGGCGGCCAGTTCGTCTTTGCTGCGACGGGTGTAGCTCATGCTTTGATGCCTCCGGCCTGGGTGGCCACACGGTCGATCAGGACCACCGCTTGCACAAATATGCCGGGGGTGATGACGGTTTCCGGGTCAATCTCGCCCAACTCGGCTTGTGCATACACCGTGGCCACGGTTTTGCGCGCGGCCATGGCCATCACCGGTCCGAAGTTGCGCGCCGCCTTGCGGTAAGTCAGGTTGCCCCAGCGGTCGCCGCGCTCGGCGCGGACCAAGGCCAGATCGGCATGGATGGGTGTTTCATAGACATACATGCGGCCATTGATTTCACGGGTTTCTTTGAGGGAACCGTCGGCGTTTTTCGCCAAGTCGGTGCCGTACGCGGTGGGGGTGAAAAAGCCACCGATGCCCGCACCGGCGGCGCGGATGCGTTCGGCCAAATTGCCTTGCGGTACCAACTCCAACTCGACCTGGCCCGATCGGTACAGGCCGTCAAACACATAGGAGTCGGCTTGGCGGGGAAAGCTGCACACCATTTTGCGCACCCTTCCTGCCTTGAGCAGGGCCGCAATGCCTTGCTCGCCATTGCCGGCGTTGTTGTTCACCAGCGTCAAGTTGCGTGCGCCTTGGGCCAGCAAACCTTCAATCAATTCATCGGGAATGCCGGCCGTGCCAAACCCCCCGATCAAGATGGTGGAACCATCCCGGGTGTCGGCCAAAGCCTCAGCGATGCTGGGCACAAATTTGTTGATCATGTTTTATCCTTAGCGCAGTCCGGGCCGCGTGGCGTGCGCACTTCACGCATTGTCCATGCGCATGAAAAACCGCACGGTACGGTCGGTCAATGCATCCAAATCCATGTGGCCGGGCACTGGGTTTTTCTTGTACCAGGTGGCGGTGAAATTGATGGCCCCCATGACCATCAGCCGCGCCATCTTCACATCCTCGGCGGCACTGGCGTCGTGCGCGGCGTTCGCACCCAGCAAACCCGCTTGCAACAACGCTTGCAAGGTTTGCTGCCACAACGCATCGTAGCGGTCTTTGACCTCGATGATCTCTTGCTTGTACTCGGGTGGCAGGCTGCGCCAGTCGTACAACAGCACCGCAATGAACTCGCTGCCCTCGTCATGCAAGATGCCGTATTGGGTGCGCACCAAGGCGCGAAACTGCGCTTGCAAAGTGCTCGCCTGGGCCAGCGCCGCCACGGTGCGCTCATAGCCCTGGTGCAAACCCTCTTCCATCACCGCCTTCAAGATTTCTTGTTTGTTTTTGAAGTGATAAAACGGGCTGCCCGAGCGCATGCCCACCGCGCCCGCAATGTCGCGCACCGTGGTGGCCTCATAGCCTTGTTCGCGGAACAAGCGCGCCGAGGCGCGGATCAGCGCTTGGCGGCGGTTGACCTCGTCCGGTGGGTCTGACAAAGAACGCGGTGCCGAGGTGTCGGACATGGCCTAGGGTTTCCCCAAATTGCGGTGGTGGTGCTTGTCTCTAAGATAGAAAGCAAGTGCTTGGTTTGGTCATGATAGACGATGCACCATCGCTGTCAATTCACCAAGAAGTTCTCTACAGGCTGAGGAAAGCGCACACGATGCAGGAACTGCAGGTCATTTTCAGCGGGGTCGCGCAAGGCTGTATTTACGGCCTGATCGCGCTGGGCTTCGTGCTGATTTACAAGGCCACCGAAACCGTCAGCTTTGCCCAGGGGGAGCTGATGATGCTGGGCGCTTTTTGCGGCCTGGGCTGCGTCAGCGGTCTGGGCCTGCCTTATGGGTTGGCCATTCCGGCGGCGATGCTGGCCATGGCCGCTTTGGGTTGGCTGACCGAGCGGGTGGTGATTCGCCCGGTGCTGGGGCAACCGGCTTTTTCCATCGTCATGCTGACCATCGGCATTGGCTATGTGGCACGCGGGCTGATCACCATGATCCCAGACATCGGTACCGAGACCCTGGCTTTTCCAGTGCCCTACAAAGACACGGTGTTCAACCTCGGCGGCGTGGTGCTGGGCGCCACCCAGGTGGTCGTGGTGCTGGCCACCGGGGCTTTGAGCCTGCTGCTGTATGGGGTGTTCCGTTTCTCGCGCGTGGGCATTGCCATGCAGGCGGCCTCGCAAAATCAGCTGGCCGCGTATTACATGGGCATTCCCGTCAAACGCCTCAACGGTCTGGTGTGGGCCTTGGCCGCCGCCGTGGCCGCCGTGGCCGGTTTGCTGCTGGCGCCCATCACCTTTGTGCACGCCAACATGGGCTTTATTGGCCTGAAAGCCTTTCCGGCGGCGGTGGTCGGCGGCTTTGGCAGTCTGCCCGGCGCGATTGTGGGCGGGGTGATCATTGGCGTGGTCGAGGCCTTGGCTGGTTTTTGGTTGCCCGAGGGCTTCAAAGACATTGCCGCCTACATCGTGGTGCTGCTGATGCTGGTGCTCAAACCGAACGGCCTGTTCGGTGAAAAACTGCGCAAAAAGGTCTGACCCATGCGGTTCATTTTCAAAACCGACTACGACCAAGACATTCGCCTGTTCAAGCATGGCGGGCAGGTGTTTTGGTACGGCTTGCTGCTGGCCTTTTTGGTGGCCGCGCCCTGGCTGATCGAAGAATACTGGTTGGCGCAAATGACCTTTGTCATGATTTACGCCGTGGTCGGCTTGGGGCTGATGCTGCTGGCAGGCTTTACCGGTTTGTTCTCGATGGGGCACGCCGCCTTTTTGGGCGTGGGTGCTTACACCGAAGCGGTGCTGGCGGCCAAAGGCTGGCCTTTCCCGGTCTCACTGGCGGTGGCTGCAGGCCTGTCGGCGGCGGTGGGTGCGGTGGTGGGTTTGCCGGCGCTGCGCGTCAAAGGCATTTACCTGGGCATTGCCACCTTGTCGTTTGGCTTTATTGTGGAAGAAGGCCTGGCGCGCTGGGACAGCGTGACCGGCGGCAACGCGGGCATGCACGTCAAAGCGGTGAACCTGTTTGGCCTGGAGGCCAGCAGCAATGAAGCGTTTTACGGCGTGTGTTTGGTGGTCACCGTGCTGTCCACCCTGGCGGTGATGAACCTGCTGCGCAGCAGCACCGGGCGGGCGTTTGTGGCGATCCGCGATTCGGAGATTTCGGCGCAAAGCATGGGCATTCATTTGGCGCGTTACAAAACCCTGTCGTTCATGATCTCGGCCGCGCTGGCCGGTGTCGGTGGGGCTTTGTACGCCCACAAGCTGCAGTTCATCAGCCCGGACCAGTTCAATATATTGCAATCGGTGGACTTGCTGCTGTTGGTGGTGATTGGCGGCTTGGGCTCGATCCACGGCGCGTTTTTGGGCGCCCTGTTTTTGATCACCATGCCGCAGCTGATTTCGCTGGGCAAAGACTTTTTGCCCGCCTTCATTGGCCAGGCACCGGGCTTGCAAGGTGTGGTGTACGGCTTGGTGCTGATCGCTTTTGTGATGTTCGAGCCCATGGGGCTGTATGGCCGCTGGCTCAAGGTGCGCACCTGGTTCCAGTTGTTTCCGTTCTACCGCAAAGGCATGTTCAAGCGGCAAAAGAGCTTCCAAAAATCGGATCGACTGAAATGAGCGACATCCTGCTTTCAGCCCACAACCTGTCGGTGCGCTTTGGCGGCGTGCTGGCGGTGAACAAGGTCAGCTTTGAGGTGCGGCGCGGTGAGGTCTTCACCTTGATCGGGCCCAACGGCGCGGGCAAGACCACGGTGTTCAACCTGATCAGCCGCATCTACACCCCCACTGCCGGCCACATTGACTTTCAAGGCCAAACGCTGACGCAGGTGCCGCCGCATGCAGTGGCTGGCCTGGGCATTGCGCGCACCTTTCAAAACATCGAGTTGTTCGAACACGCCACCGTCTTGCAAAACCTCTTAATCGGCCGCCATGTGCACAACCGCACCGGCTTTTGGCAGCAACTGCTGTTCACCCGCAGCGTGCACCAGGCCGAGTTGGCGACCCGCCGCAAGGTCGAAGAGGTGATTGATTTTCTGGATTTGCAACATTACCGCGACACCTTGGTGGCCGGTCTGCCCTATGGTGTGCGCAAAGTGGTGGAACTGGCGCGGGCTTTGGCCACCGAGCCCCAGTTGCTGCTGCTGGACGAGCCCTCGTCCGGCTTGAACGTGGAAGAGACCAGCGACATGGCGTTTTGGATTCAAGACATTCAGCACGACCTGGGCATCACCGTGTTGATGGTGGAGCACGACATGAGTTTGGTCTCCAAAGTCTCAGACCGGGTGCTGGCCATGAACCAGGGCGAGGTGTTGGCGCTGGGCACGCCGGCGCAAGTGCAGGCTGATCCGGCGGTGATTGAAGCGTATCTGGGCGGCGCCGATGACGCCGCCAGCCTGCGCCGTGCGGCTTGAGGAGCAGGGCATGAGTGACCACATAACCGCCCCCATGACCGCCACCACCCCGCTGCTCAAACTACTCAACGTGGAAAGCGCCTACGGCCCGATCCGTGCCATTCGCGGCGTCAGCCTGACGGTGCACACCGGCCAGATTGCCACCATCCTGGGCTCGAACGGCGCGGGCAAAACCACCACGCTGAAAACCATCTCCGGCATCATCGACCCGCGCAAAGGCTCTGTCGAATTCAAAGGCGAGAACATCACCGCCATGGACCCTTCGCTGATTGTTCAGCGCGGCCTGGCCCATGTGCCTGAAGGCCGCGAGGTCTTCCCCCTGCTGTCGATCAAAGACAATTTGCTGATGGGCGCTTACACCCGCGCCGACCGCGATGGGGTGGCGCGCGACATCGAAGCGGTGTACGGCTACTTTCCGATCCTGAAAGAACGCGCCGCGCAAGATGCGGGCTTACTGTCTGGCGGTCAACAGCAAATGCTGGCGATCTCGCGCGCGCTGATGGCGCAGCCCGATCTGATCTTGCTCGATGAACCCAGCCTGGGCCTATCTCCCAAGCTGACCAAAGAGATTTTTGAAATCGTGGTGCGCATCAACCGTGAGCGCGGCACCACCATGCTGCTGGTCGAGCAAAACGCCAACATGGCCCTCAATGTGGCGGACTACGGCTTTGTGCTGGAGTCGGGCCGCATCGTGATGGAAGACAGCTGCGCGGCGCTGCGCGAGAAAGACGACATCAAAGAGTTTTACCTCGGCATGAAAGAAGACGGCGCGCGCGCCGAGCGCCGCTGGAAAAAGAAAAAGACCTGGAGATAAGCCATGACCGTCCTCTGGGATACGACTGCTCTGAAAGGCCAAAACGAGGTGGTGATGCCGGGCCACACCATTCCCGAAATGTTTTGGAACGGTGTGGCCGCGCGCGGCGACAAGCTGATGATGCGCGAGAAAAAATTCGGCATCTGGCAAGGCTGGAGTTGGACGCAAAGTGGCACGGCGGTGCGCGAAATCGCCATGGGCCTGGCGTCGCTGGGTTTCGAGCCCGGTCAATGCGCATCGATTTTGGCCAGCACCCGGCTCGAATGGGTGTTGGCCGATCTGGCGGTGCTCAGCGCGGGCGGCGTCTCCAACGGCATCTACCCCACCGATGCGGCAGCGCAAGTGCAGTACCTGTGCGAAGACTCTTCGACCACCGTGCTGTTTGTCGAAGACGAAGAGCAACTCGACAAGGCTTTGACCGCGCGAGCGCACCTGCCCTTGCTGCGCCACATCGTGGTGATCGACATGGACGGCTTACACCGCTACAGCGACCCGATGGTGATCGGCCTGGACGCGCTGCGCGAACTGGGCCGCACCCACGATCTGGCCAAGCCCGGGCTGTTTGACCTGCTGCGCAAAAATCGGCGGCCAGAGGATTTGGCGATTTTGATTTACACCTCGGGCACCACCGGCAAGCCCAAGGGGGCGATGCACAACCACCGCGCACTGGTCTACATGTGCCATGGCTACAACCAGGTGATTGTGCAAGACGAGCACGACGAACGCATGCTGTTCTTGCCCTTGTGCCACGTGGCCGAGCGCTTGGGCGGGCAGTATTTCTCGATCTACACCGGCACCATCCTCAACTTTGTCGAAAACCCCGACACCGTGCCCGAGAACGTGCGCGAGATCGCGCCCACCACCTTCACCGCCGTGCCCCGGGTGTGGGAGAAGTTTTATTCGGCAGTCACCATCGCCATCTCCGAGTCCGACCGCCTGCAGCAGCTGATGTACCGCTGGGCACTGGGCATCGGCTACAAAGTCAGCGACAAAGTCACGCAAGGCCAAACGGTGCCGCTGTGGCTCAAAACCTGCTTTTACATCGGCCGCTGGTTGGCACTGGACAATGTGCGGCGCATGATCGGCATCCACAAAGCCAAGGTGCTGGTGACTGGCGCAGCGCCCATCTCGCCCGATTTGGTGCGCTGGTATTTGGCGCTGGGTGTGCCCATGATTGAGGCCTGGGGCATGACCGAGTCCTGCGGTGCTTCCACCGTGATGCCGGCCGACCGCATCAAAGCGGGCTTGATCGGCCCAGCCGCCCCTTTCAACGAGGTGCGCCTGGACCCGGTCACGCAAGAACTGCTGGTGCGCGGCCCCAATGTGTTCATGGGTTACCTGAATCTGCCGGAGAAAACCGCCGAGACCATCGATGCCGACGGCTGGTTGCACACCGGCGATGTGGGGACCGTGGACGACGAAGGGTTTTTCCGGATTACCGATCGGATGAAAGACATCATCATCACCGCAGGGGGTAAGAACATCACGCCCAGCGAATGGGAAAACGAGCTCAAGTTCTCACCCTTCGTCACCGACGCGGTGGTGATTGGCGACCGGCGGGCTTACTTGAGCGTCATCATCATGATCGATCTGGAGAACGTCGAAAAGTTTGCGCAAGACCACGATGTACCGTTTTCCAACTACGCCAGCCTGACCCGGGCCCCCGAAGTCCTGGCTCGCATCCAGCAAGAGATCGACACCGTGAACAAGAAATTTGCAAGGGTGGAACAAATCAAACAGTTCCGCTTGCTCGACACCCAATTGACCGCTGAAGACGACGAGCTGACACCGACCATGAAACTCAAGCGCAAGTTTGTCGAACAGAAATACAGCGCCATGATCGAGTCGATGTACAGCCACTGATTGTTTCGTCAACGCCCATTCATAACCCCAAGGAGATACCGCATGAAGTTCCCACTGATCACCACCCTGGCGGCCCTGGCCTTCAGCGGTGCTGCGCTTGCCCAGCAACAAGGCGTGAGCAAAACCGAAATCACCATCGGCACCATCCAGGATTTGTCTGGGCCCTTGGCCGGCTACGGCAAAGCGGTGCGCAACGGCATGCTGCTGCGCGTCGACGAGCTCAACGAACAAGGCAGTGTGCACGGCCGCAAACTCAAACTGATCACCGAAGACTCGGGCTATGACCCCAAGCGCGCCGTCTTGGCCGCGCAAAAACTGGTGAACCAAGACAAAATTTTCATCATGGCCGCCCACTTGGGCACGGCGCAAAACAACGCCGCCATGCCAGTGCAGTTTGAAAAGAAAGTGGTGAACTTTTTGCCCGTGACTGCTGCGCGCGAAATGTACGAGCCCTTCAACAAATACAAGTACGCCTTTTTTGCCACTTATTTTGACCAGATGCGCGCCGCCGTGGCCAGCCTGGTGAAAGAGAAAAAGATCACCAAGGTCTGCGCCATTTACCAAGATGACGAATTCGGCCTGGAGGTGCTGCGCGGCGCAGAGGCCAGCCTGAAAACCCTGAACATGGATTTCACCGAAAAGACCTCGTACAAACGGGGTGCCACCGATTTTTCTTCGCAAGTGGCGCGCATGAAAGGCGCAGGCTGTGAAATGGTGGTGCTGGGCACCATCATCCGTGAAACCGTGGGCACCATTGCCGAGTCGCGCAAGACCGGCTTCAACCCGGTGTTCCTCGGGTCGAGTGCCGCCTACACCGATCTGATCCACAAGCTGGGTGGGAAGGCCATGGACGGCATGTACGCCACCATGAACGTGCCCCACCCTTATTTGGACGAAGCGTCCAACCCGATCCGTTTCTGGGCCAACAAGTACAAGACCAAGTTCAGCGAAGACCCGACCGTGTTCTCGGTTTATGGCTATGTGATCATGGACACCTTCATCCAGGCCGCACAAAAAACAGGGCCTAACCTGACCAGCGACAATTTTGTGGCGGCCATGGACAAGATGACCGTGCCGACCGATATTTTTGGCAGCCCTGAGGGCACGTTCACTCCGACCAAACATTTGGGCTCCAACAAGTCGCGCCTGTCGCAAATCCAGGACGGCAAGTGGAAGATCATTTCCGAGTATTTCAAGCTGGACTGAAGTCCCGCTCCGCTGTCATGAAAAAACCGCCCTAGGGCGGTTTTTTCATGGGCAAGAACGACCGGCCGACTCATCGCGGGCTTTGGGGTGGCTTGCGCTTGAGAATCGCAAAGTCGCCATTGGCGCGGGCCACCAACACATCATCCACATACAGGCTGGCATCCATGTGCGCGACGCTCTTGCCCTGATTGACAACCTCGCTGACACAGACCACCGTGCCGCCAAACACCGGCTTGAAGTAATTGATCTTCACATTGATGGTGGCGCAAATCTGGTCTGCTTGTAAAGCACCGATCAAGGCCGCACCCATTGCCGTGTCGGCCATGGTGAACAACACCCCGCCGTGAATCACGCCATGCGTATTCATGTGAATGGGCTGCAAATCCAAAGTCCAGCGACTGCGACCGGGAAGCTTCTCCACCAGCGCCATGCCCACATGCTGGGTGAACTGGGAAATACGTGAATCAAAAGATGATGTCATGAATCGCATGATGCAATAGCCTTACCTGTCTGTCGTCCACCTAGGTGACTGTGTCGCCTGCGGGCGAATGCCGCCAACCGCGCCGCCATCGCTTGTTACCATGCGGTTTTGACCCGTCTCCCAAGGAGCTCGAATTGGCGCAAGATGTCCCCACAACAGCGGCCCCACCCCTGCTGGATTTGTACCGCATGATGGTGCGCATCCGCGCTTTTGAAGACGCCGCCGAAGTGGCCAGCCAAGGCGGGGTCAGCGCCTACGGCAAATCGTCGGACGGCAAGGCCCATGTCAAAGGGCCTTTGCATTTGTCCACCGGCCAAGAAGCGGTGCCCACCGGCGTGTGCGCGCACCTGCTGGCCAGCGACTACCTCACCTCCACCCACCGTGGCCACGGCCACACGCTGGCCAAGGGCGCAGACCTGACGCGCATGATGTGCGAGCTGTTTGGCAAGGCCACCGGCTTTAACGGCGGCAAAGGCGGCTCCATGCACATTGCCGACTTTTCGGTCGGCATGCTGGGTGCTAACGGCGTGGTGGCGGCGGGCTTGCCGATCGCCACCGGCGCGGCGCATGCGCAAAAACTGCGCGGCCAAGGCGGCATCACCGTCTGCTTTTTCGGCGATGGCGCGATCAACCGCGGCCCTTTTTTGGAAGCCCTGAACTGGGCCCAGATTTACCAACTGCCAGTGTTGTTTGTGTGTGAAGACAACCGCTGGAGCGCCACCACCGCCAGCGGCCCGATGGTGGGCGGTGCGGGCGCATCGGCACGTGCAGAGAGTTTGGGCATCGCCGCCACGTTAGTTGACGGCAACGATGTCGAGGCCGTGTGGCTTGCCGCGCAAAAACTGGTCGCCACCGTGCGCGCCGGGCACGGCCCGCGCTTGTTGCATGCCCTCACCTACCGCGTCAAAGGCCATGTGTCGGTGGATTTGGCGGCCTACCGCGACCCCGCCGAGTTGGCGGCAGCGCTGTTGACCGACCCGATTGCCCGCGCACGTCAGCGCTTTGCGGACCACGGCGGCGACTTGTCAGCGCTGGACGCCATCGCCAAAGCCGCGCATGACGAAGTGCAAGCCGCGCTGGCCGCCGCCGACGCGGCCCCATGGCCCGACGCAGCCAGTGCCTACACCGACATCCAAACCACAGGAGCGGGTCAATGGTTTTGAACCTGAGCTACGCGCAAGCCGCCGTTTTGGCGGTGACGCATGAAATGAACGCCCATCCGAATGTGGTGGTGATGGGCGAAGACGTGGGCCGGGGCGGCATCTTTGGCCAATACAAAGGCTTGCAAGAACGCTTTGGCCCCGCGCGCGTGATCGACACGCCGATCAGCGAAGCGGCCATCATGGGCAGCGGTGTGGGCATGGCGCTGGCCGGCCTGCGCCCGGTGGTGGAAATGCGGGTGGTCGACTTTGCCCTGTGCGGCATGGACGAGATCGTCAACCAGGCCGCCAAAAACCGCTACATGTTTGGCGGCCAGGGCCGTGTGCCCTTGGTGGCGCGCATGCCCTCAGGCATTTGGGACGCGTCGGCTGCGCAGCACTCGCAGTCGCTCGAAGCCTGGTTTGCCCACCTGCCCGGCGTGGTGGTGGTGTGTCCATCGAGCGCGCAAGACAACTACAGCCTGCTGCGCGCCGCCATGCAAAACGACGACCCGGTGGTCTACATGGAACACAAAACCCTGTGGGGCCTGGAAGGCCCGGTGGACGAAGAGCTGCACATCCCGCTGGGGCAAGCCGCCACGCTGCGCAGCGGCCCAGACCTGACCCTGGTGAGCTGGAGCCGCCAAGTCCATGTGTGCGCGCAGGCTTGCGAGCAACTGGCCGCGCTGGGCATTGGGGTCGAACTGATCGATTTGCGCACCATCTGGCCCTGGGACCGCGAGGCCGTGCTGCAGTCCTGCGCCCGCACCGGCCGCTTGTTGGTGGTGCATGAAGCGATTCAAGCCGCCGGCTTTGGCGCTGAAATTGTCGCCACCGTGGCCGAACACCTGCCCTGCAAAGTCAAACGCCTGGGCGCGCCGCGCATCCCGGTGGGTTATGCGCCGGTGCTGGAAGCACAGGCGCGCGTGAGCGAGCAGGCCATTGTGCAAGCCGCGCAACAGCTGATGAAGTGATGCTGATGGGCTGCATGACAATTTTGTTAATTAGTGTAAACGAGTATTGCCAAACTCAGGAAACGATATAAACTGTTTACATCGTTTCCTGAAAAAGATGGCATATCATGATGGACTTCAAACAATGCTGGCGCTATGTTGCGCAGCTGCGTCGCCGCATGGATGAAGCCTTGTACGTGCCCACGCCCACGGGCTCGCACGACATGGGCGACCGCTACCTGGGCGACACGGCCAGCGCGTATGTTGAGATCCACAATTTCCCCGAGGCCGGGCGCAAACCCTTTCACCGCATTCAGGTGCATGTGGGCACCGGGTCCAAAACCCCCCAGTGATGTGAATGGGGCCACCAGCGTTGGGCCCCGATGCGCATCCTCTCACCCCCTCATCAGCGCCCTGGCCACGTCGGCTTGCGTTTCTCATTGAACGCGGCCAAACCCTCACGCGCATCTTCGGTCATGGCCAGCAGGGCGATTTGGCTTTCGGTGTAGGCTATGGCTTGCTCAAACGTCATGTCGGCGATGGCCCGCATGGCGTATTTGCCGCGCCGAATCGCGGTGGGCGATTTGTCGGCGATGCGCGCCATCAGCCACTGGGTTTTGGCGTCCAGCTCGGCGGCCGGCACGACGTGGTTCACCAGTCCTGCGCGCTGAGCTTCTTGCGCTGAAAACGGCTCGCCGGTCAGCGCCCATTCACGCACGATGCGGCGCGGCACCAGGTCTTGCAGCAAGCTCATCACCTGCATCGGAAACACGCCCACTTTGACTTCGGGCAGGCCAAACAGCGCGTGGTCGGCGGCCACCGCAAAGTCGGCCATGCACAGCAGGCCCATGCCCCCGGCCATGCAGGTGCCGTTGATGCGGGCGATGATGGGCAAGGTGGCGCTGTGCGCCTCGCGCAGCAAGTCGGCATAGGCCACATTGGGTTTGGCAAAATCAAATTCAAAACTTTTGCCAGGCTGCAAATCGCCGCCGGCGCAAAAAGCCTTCTCGCCCGCGCCGGTCAGCACGATCACCCGCACCTGCGGGTCGGCATGCGCTTGGCGCAAACCTTCTTGAATACCGTGCACCACGCCTTCGTGAATGGCGTTGCGTTTGTCAGGGCGGTTGATGGTGATCCAATAAGCTGGGCCTTTGCGTTCGTGCAGGACGACGGCGGCGTCCATCGTCTGCGCAGTCTTTTGTTCAGTCATCTTGTTTCCTTTGCGCCACATTGGCAGATTGGGCAGGCGCTTCATCGGCCTGGATTTCCACCAGCACGCGACTGGCCGGCACTTGCTCGCCGGTGGCCGCATGCACGGCGGTGACGGTGCCGGCCACCGGGGCGGCGTGGACATGTTCCATTTTCATGGCTTCCAGCGTGACCAGCGCCTGCTGCGCCTGCACCCGATCGCCCACCGCCACCTGCACGGCGATCACGCGCCCGTTCATGCTGGCGCGCACTTTGCCGTCGCCACCCTGCTCGCCGGGTTTGGGGCCCACGGCGCGGGTCAGGTCGATCACCTGAAGCGGGTGACCGGCAAAGTGCAGCCACAGGCAGTCTGCGTCACGCACCCAAGGCACGCTGTGCATGACCTGGTCCACGATGACCTTGGCGAAGGGTTCGCTGTGTTCGCTTTGAGCGCTGTGTTCGTTATGCGCGTTGTTTGCGTTGCGTGTGGCGCGCGCCACCGCCACCAGCGCATGGGTCTGCCCATCCACCTGCACCGAAAAGGCTTGTGGCCCGGTTTGCGTCACCTGCGCACGCAAGCTGGCATCGCCCACCTGCAGCGACAGGCCCACAGGCAGGGCATGGGCCAAGCGCGCGGCTTCGCGCGGGGGTTGCACCGCGCCGCTTTGGTGCAACAGCCACGCCGCCACGGCCAAGGCCTGGGTACTGCTTGTTTCGCTCAGCAACTCGGCTTCGTGTTGCGCAATGAAAGCGGTGGTGGCGTGGCCTGCGGCGAACACCGGGTGCGCCAGACTGCGGCGCAAAAAGCTTTGGTTGGTTTTCACACCCAGGGCCACCAAGTCATGCAGGGCCGACTGCAGTTGCCGCAAAGCCTCTGCGCGGTTGCGACCCCGGGCAATGATTTTGGCGACCATCGAGTCGTAATAGGGCGGGATGCTGGCCCCATCCTGCAAAGCGTGCTCGACGCGCACACCGGCAGGTGGCTGCCACTGCAGCAGGGTGCCGCTTTGCGGCATAAAGCCTGCGGGCACGTCTTCAGCGCACAAACGCACCTCGATGGCATGACCGGTCAATGCGATGTCGGCTGGCGTCAAAGTCAGCGGCTCGCCCGCCGCCACGCGCAGCTGCCACGCCACCAAATCCAGCCCGGTGATGGCCTCGGTCACCGGATGCTCCACCTGCAAGCGGGTGTTCATTTCCATGAAATAAAAACGCCCCTCGCTGTCGAGCAAAAACTCCAGCGTGCCCGCGCCCTCATAGGCAATGGCTTGCACCGCCGCCACCGCCGTCGCCCCCATGCGCGCGCGCAAGTCGGCGTCCACCGCAGGCGAGGGTGCTTCCTCGATCACTTTTTGATGGCGCCGCTGCACCGAGCAATCGCGCTCGCCCAGGTGAATCGCGTGGCCATGCCGATCCGCCAAAATTTGGATCTCGATGTGGCGCGGCGCTTCGATGGCACGCTCCAAAATCACCGTGGCGTCGCCGAAGGCGTTGAGCGCTTCGGACTGCGCGCTGCGCAGCAGTTGAGCAAACTCGGCGGCTTGGCGCACCAGGCGCATGCCGCGCCCGCCGCCCCCGGCGGTGGCCTTGATCATCACCGGGTAGCCGATCTGCGCCGCTTGCGCCGCCAGGTGCGCGGCGCTTTGGTCATCGCCCTGGTAGCCGGGGATGCAGGGCACGCCAGCGGCGATCATCAAGCGCTTGGCCCCGGCCTTGTCGCCCATGGCCCGGATCGCCTCGGGCGAGGGGCCGATGAACACCAAGCCCGCATCGCGGCAAGCTTGGGCAAAGTCTTCGTTCTCCGCCAAAAAGCCATAACCCGGGTGCACCGCATCCGCACCGGTCAGGCGCGCCGCCTCGATGATCGCGGCGATGTTCAGGTAAGACTGCGCGGGCAGCGGCTCGCCGATGCACACGGCTTGGTGCGCGGCGTGCACATGCGCGGCCTCTTGATCGGCAGTGGAATACACCGCCACCGTGCGGTAGCCCAAAGCATGCGCGCTGCGCATCACACGCAGCGCAATCTCGCCCCGGTTGGCGATGAGGATTTTGTGGAAAGGTGTCGCTTTATTCATGTGAAGCTCCAGCATCAAGGACGGGCGACCGAGAACTGCATCTTCTGCGGCTCCCGGGCCTCGGCTTCGCGGCACACCGCCAGCACCTGCGCCAGCACGGCGCGGGTGTCGCGCGGGTCGATCACGCCGTCGTCCAGTAACATGGCGCTGGTGGTGAAGACGCTCATCTGGCTGTCAAAACGCTGAATGATGCGCTGGCTCATCTCGTCCAATTTGGCCTCGTCCACCACCCCTTTGCGGCGCATGCCCGCCTCGGTGACGATGCGCATGGTGCCCGCCGCTTGCTCGCCGCCCATGACGGCGGTTTTGGCGTTGGGCCAGCTGAAGCAAAAGCGCGGATGGAAACCGCGCCCGCACATGCCGTAATTGCCCGCGCCAAACGAGGCACCGCAGTACACCGTGATTTGCGGCACGGTGGCATTGGTCACCGCCTGGATCATCTTGGAGCCGTGCTTGATGATGCCCGCCTCTTCATAGGCCTTGCCCACCATGTAGCCGGTGGTGTTGTTCAAATACAAGATCGGCGTGCGCGACTGGCAGCAGGCCTGAATGAAGTGCGTGGCCTTGGCGGCACCGGCCGGATCGATCGGACCGTTGTTGGTGATCACACCCACGGACCAGCCTTCGATTTGAATATGGCCACAGACCGTGGCGCTGCCGTAGTTTTCGGAGAACTCCAAAAAGTCCGAATCGTCGGCCAGCCGCGCGATCACCTGCTTCATGTCGACCGGGCGTTTGTGGTCGTCGGGCATGATGCCCAAGAGCTCTTCAGCGTCGTAACGCGGCGGTTTGAAGCTGCGCGGTGCGGTCAGGGGCACAGACCGGTTCCAGTCTAATTTGGCCATGATGTCGCGCGCGATGCGCAGGCCGTCGCGGTCGTCTTCGGCCAGGTAGTCGCCCAGGCCCGAGATGCTGGTGTGCATCACCGCACCGCCCAATTCTTCTTCGGTCGCCACCTCGCCGGTGGCCGCTTTGAGCAAGGGCGGCCCGGCCAAAAAGGCGCGTGAGCGGCCACGCACCAAGATGATGTAGTCCGACAAACCGGTTTGGTACGCGCCCCCGGCGGTGGACGAGCCGTGGGTCACGGTGACCACCGGCAAACCCGCGGCCGACATGCGCGCCAAATTGCGAAAGGTGCTGCCGCCGCGCACAAAGTCTTCGACCCGGTAGGTCATCAAATTCGCGCCCGCGCTCTCCACCAACTGCACATAAGGCAATTTGTTTTCCA
>CANGEE010000015.1 GCA_947452635.1 Comamonadaceae bacterium
CCTGCCGACTTCCGTACGGGTATCCAGTGGTTATTGGCCAACGACAAGATCGAGTTGGCCCAGGCCCTCGCCGATGCCGGATTGAGCCTGCATCCAGAGAGTGAAGACGTGTTGGCGATTGCCGGTTTGCTGGCCGCTGCCCAGCAAGACTGGCCTTTGACCATTGAATTGTTGCAAGACCTGCGCAAAGTACAACAAGACCAGGTGCAACCCATGACTTACCAAATGCTGGCGCGTGCCTTGTTCTGCAATATGGACCTGCCCCAAGCCCGCTTGGTACTGGACGAAGGCCTGCGCGCTTGGCCCGCAGACCCGACGCTTTTGCAAGAGCTGCTCGGCATGGAAGACAGCACGCACTATCTGCCGGCTTCGGCACAGCACAACTGAGCGGCAAACTTTTGCCAGCGGCAACTTTTGTCACTTTGCACACACTGAATCAACGGAGTCACTTATGACCGTCATCAATACCAACATCAAAGCGCTGTATACCCAGGGCGCATTGAAGATCTCGCAGCGCGAATCACGCGTGGCCATGCAGCAGTTGTCGACCGGCAAACGCATCAACTCGGCCAAAGACGATGCGGCAGGTTTGGCGATTGCCGCGCGTATGACGCAAAACATCCAAAGCTTGAACCAGTCTGTGCGCAATGCGGGTGACGCGATAGTGTTCATTCAGACGGCAGAAGGTGCCACCAACGATATCACCACCATGCTGCAACGCATGAGCGAGTTGGCGGTGCAGGCCGCTAACGCCACTTACTCGCCAGAGCAACGCGGTTACTTGGACAACGAATTCCAGCAACTCAAGCAAGAAATTATCCGCATTGCCGACACCCACGAATGGAACGGCTTTCCCATCTTGAATGGCAAGGCCGGAACGCCAGTGGGTTCGCCCAGCGCGACCTCGACCAGTCGTGCAGTGGTCAGTGCGGGCGGTACGGCCAAAACTTTGGCCGCTGGTGACATGCGGATCAAGAATAATGTGACGGGGGTGACCGTCGATATCCCGGAATCGATGGCGTCCAGCGATACGGTGAGCAGCATGGCAGCTGATGCAAGCTCCAAAAGTGGCAGTGCGATTGCCATTGCTGCGGCGATCAACTCACAAACCGTCGCCACAGGTGTAGAGGCCAAAGCCAATGGTGCCGTGATCATTGGGACAAACACAACCCTTCGTGACACCTCCATTCAAACCAATTTGTACATCAACGGCACGGCGATTGCGGTGAGTTTGTCTTCAGGCCAAACCGGCGTTGAACGGCGTCAAAGTGTGATGAATGCGATCAATGCCCAAACATCGATCCATGGTGTGAAAGCCGGTGACGAAGGTTATGGCGGACTGACCTTGACCACGGTGGATGGGCGCAATCTTTCAGTCTGGTTTGACAACAGCAATGGCCTCAAAGGTTCTGATTTTGGTCTGGGCCTGAACACTTCAAATCCTAGCGATGTCCCACCCGGCGTCACAGGGATGACGGCGACTCAAGCCTCGGCCGCCACGCAAGCGTCTTCTGCGTTGACGTTTAGCGACTTGACGGCCGGTCAATCGGTCACGGTCAATGGCTTGACGTTCACATCCACCGACAGCACGACCGACGAGGAAGTGGCCGCCGCTTTTGCCAACCTGAGTTCAGGCATGACGGCCGTTGAAGCGGCGACGAAAAACCCCGCGAGTGCAGCTTTGGGCACTTTCAGCGGAAATTTCGCCGCTGGTTTTACCACAGGACCCAATGACGCGGCGAATGTGACAGCGACAGCCACCTTAGGCAATATGGGGAATGTAGGCTCAATTGTTCCAAGCAGCAGGGCGCCTGAAGTCGACACAACCGATGGCACGGTCTCAGCGCCTGAAAGTGCTGTGTTGACATTCAAACCCTTGAGTGCAGGCCAATCGGTGACGGTCGGTGGTTTGAAATTTACAGCGAGTGTCGATTCAACCGCCATTCAAGTGGCCTCTGCATTTGCTTTGCTCGACGCAAGTGCCACTGCGGAAGACATCAGCAGTTCTTTTGGTACTTTCAGTGGTACCTTTACCGCGGATTTCACTACGGGTTCTGTTTCCGGCGATTCAGTGACGGCCAGCGGCACAAGCAATGGCAATGTCGACGATATCGAAGTTTCCTCTGATACCTTGACCGTCACAGAAGCGATGACGGCTGGCGTGAGCGTTTCAGCGTCCACTGTGTATGGCACCGTCACGCTGCAGTCTAAAGATTCATTCACGCTCTCACCAGGCTTCATCGCCGACGAAACTGATCCCAGTTACCAAAATTTAAGCGATTTGGGTTTCAAACTCATTGCAGGCAATCCAGTCGAACAACGCAACATTGGACGCTTGAGTTTTCAAGTGGGGCCTTCGCCGGATCAGGTCATTTCGATTGACATGGAAGATTACGGGAAAAACGGAAAAATCACCGGCATGATTACCGGCGGCAACGCCAATGTCAACACTGTAGAGAGCGCCAACAGTGTCATCACCAATGTCAACTCAGCACTCGACGCGGTTGCCAAAAGCCGCTCGACCATGGGTGCGGTGATGAACCGCTTGCAACACGTGGTCGACAACTTGACCAATGTGTCGATGAACGAAGAAGCTTCGCGCAGCCAAATTGAAGACGCCGATTACGCCGCGGCCAGTACCGAGCTGGCACGCACGCAAATCATGCAACAGGCCGCGACCGCGGTGTTGGCGCAAGCCAATACCGACATGCAAACGGTCATGAAACTGTTGCAGTAATTTTGCGCCGCGCATTGTCTTTGAATCCGTTTTTGTCATGAGCGCCTTGCCATCTCAGTCCACCGGCAGAACCCCAGGCGCGAGCCCCGTTCAAAAGCATGAACGCGGGCCAAACTGTTACCAATGCAAGCACTTTGCCATCAGCTGGCAACCCAGTGCGCCTTATGCGTGTCGCTTGCTGGGCTTCAAATCCAGAGTGCTTCCCGCCATCGAAGTGATGCGCATTGATGGCCGTACGTGTCTTGGATTTACGGTCAAACCACTCCCCGCTTCCCTCGCCAAATCCGTCAACACATTGGCCTGATCCAAGGTGTTTGAAAACCGTTGATCACGGCTGTCGGAATTACGTCCATTGCCGCTTGGCATTGCCGCTTGGCACGGCATGACGCATTCTTAGGTTCACTGTTTTGCGTGGCACGGCCATTGCTTACCTCTCTGGCAATACCTTGCCACTTTCATGACACAGAGAACGTACAGCATGAGCTCTTTCAATATCGCGCAACACGCTTTGTGGTTGGACCCGCTCCACCCACTGGCCGCGCCAGAGCACGCCCAACTGGCCTTGGCCGGTTTGTCGGTGCATCGTTTGCACACGCTCGAAGAGATTCAAAAGCAACTCACCGATGCGGACTGGGTGGTGGTGCGCTTGGACAACAGTGTGGAGCGTTTGCAGGCCGTGTTGGGCGTGCAACAACAAGCGCAAATTGCAGTGCCGGTGATCTGCCGTGTCGATCGTCAACATTTCTCACTGGCCGTCCAAGCCATGCGTTTAGGTGCCTACCATGTGATGGCCGCTGACGAGTGGTCTGTGCCTGCCTGGCAAGCGGCATTGCACAGGCCCGATCAAAAAGGGACGGCCGTACCCCAGACCGCGACCCAGGCTGCGCCACAGCGCAGCGTGGTCTACGTAGACCCGGTCAGCCGACATTTGTTGGCCCTGGCACAGCGCGTTGCCAAAGCCCAAGTGACGGCTTTGATTGAAGGACCCACAGGGGCAGGTAAAGAAGTCTTGGCCCGTGTGTTGCACGAATCGTCGAACCGCGCAAAGGGACCGTTTGTCGGATTGAATTGCGCCGCCCTGCCCGAGCAGTTGATTGACGACATGCTGTTCGGCCACGAAAAAGGCGCCTTCACCGGCGCGCACAAAGATTTCAAAGGTTTGTTTGAACAGGCCCAGGGCGGCACTTTGTTCTTAGACGAAATTGGCGAAATGCCGATGCACTTGCAAGCCAAATTGTTACGCGTTTTGCAAGAACGCCAACTCACAAGATTAGGCGCCGAACGCCCCGTGGCAGTGGACGTGCGTGTGGTGGCCGCCACCAACAAAGATTTGCGCCAAGCGATTGGCACGCGAGAATTCCGCGAAGACTTGTACTTCCGTATCAGCACCTTCAAGCTGCGCGTGCCTGCGCTGCGCGACCGCCCGGGTGACATCTTGCCCCTGGTCGCCCAGTTGCTGTTGCGTCATGCCAAAGACAGTGTCTTCACCGTGAGCGCCGAGGCGCAAGCCTTGTTGCTGTCTTACCCTTGGCCGGGCAATGTGCGCGAGTTGGAAAACGTGGTGCAACGCGCCGTGGTGTTGTGCCCCGATGCGCAAATTGAAGCCATGCATTTGATGTTTGACGACACGCAAATGGAGCCGCCTGCGCCAGCACCCGCCATAGCGCCTTACCGCACACAAGCTTTGGCAGAAGCGCACAACCTGCCCCTCGTGCGTGAGGAAGCGCCTTATGAAATGCACGGCCCGTTGTGTGAAGAAGAGCTTAAGGCTTTGTTTCAACAGCCTGCCATCGGCATGGGGGCCGTCGGGCATTTGCAAACGGCCGTGAAGTCCAACGAACACCAGTTGATCATGGCGGCCATTCACAACACCGAAAGCCGGATCGAAGCAGCGCGCCAGTTGGGCATCAGTCCGCGCACGCTGCGCTATAAATTAGCCAAACTCAAAGGAGGCAACGAGTTGTCTTCAATGAGCATGGCGCGATGACCAGGGGATTCCCATGATCGACAAAGTGACCTCACAAGCCAATATTTCTTCTATGCTGCAAACGCTTCGGGCTTACCAGTCTGAAGCTGCTGGCGGCATGGACACGCCCAGCGTCGACAAAGCCAAGAGCACGCCAGAAAACAGTTTTGGCAACATGATTCGGCAGACGATTGAAAACGTCAACGAGAAACAGAAAACAGCGAATGATCTCGAAGGTGCTTACATGCGCGGAGAGCCTGTCCCGTTGACCGATGTGGTGCTGGCGATGCAAAAGTCTTCCCTGTCCTTTGAAGCCACCTTGCAAGTGCGCAACAAAGTGCTCAAGGCCTATGAAGACATTTTGAACATGCCTGTTTAACGGCTGCCTGAAGGAAACCGACCATGGCCACCGCTACAGCAGCTACTTTTCAGCCGAACAACTTTGCGGGTGCATCCGATGCCGCAGGCGGCGCATTAGCCACCTCAGGGACGGGCACCGCCTTGGCCAGTGCCGATGGCACCGCCCTGCCTGCGCCAGGTTTGTTCGCCCCCGTGCAGCAAATGTTGCAGCAGCCTGGTGTCAAAAAAGCGATGCCATTTATTTTGATGGGTTTTGCGGTGTTGTTGTTCGTGCTGACTTACCTCACCATGAACGCACCGAACTACCGCCCCATCATGCCCGGCATGAACGAGGCCGATCAACAAACCGCATTTGAAGCGCTCAAACAAGCCGATTTCAAACCTGTGCTCGACGCGGCCAATGGCCAGATCACGGTGCCCACCACCCGCTACCATGAAGCCCGCATTTTCTTGGCCTCCAAGGGCTTGCCCAAAACCACCAACACCGGCATTGACTCGCTCAAAGACCAATCGGCCATGACCACCAGCCAGTTCATGGAACAGGTGCGCTACACCGCGGCCATGGAGCAGGAGCTGGCACGCACCATCACACAAATTGACTCGATTCAAACCGCCCGGGTGCACTTGGCCATGCCCAAGCAATCGGTGTTTGTGCGTGACCGCACGCCGCCCAAAGCCTCGATCGTGGTGACGCCTTTTCCTGGTCGCTACGTCAGCCCCACCCAAGTTCAAGCCTTGGTGCATTTGGTGGCCTCCAGCGTGCCTTTGATGAGCACAGAGAACGTCACCGTGGTGGACAACCAAGGCAAGCTGATTACCGACACCACCGCCGAATCTGCTTTGGGTTTGACCTCGGCGCAAACCCAGCACAAGCAAAAAATGGAAGAGGTGTACCGGCAGCGCGTCTCGCAAATTTTGGCGCCAATTGTCGGCGATGCCAATGTGCGCTCGCAGGTGAACATGTCCTTGGACTTCACCCAAACAGAGACCACCACCGAAGATTTTGACAACCGCAAAGAAGGCCCCAAAACCCGTTCTGAGGCCTTGAGCGAAGACAAGAACACCTTGAAGGACGCCAGCGGCATCCCAGGGGCCTTGGCCAATACGCCGCCTGCTGCACCCACGGCCAATACCAACACCACGGCCTCCGGAGCCAACACAGCTGGCGACAAAACCACCTTCACCAGTCGCAGCACGCGCAACTTTGAACTCGATCGTTCGGTGCGCCACGTGAAAGCCGCCAGTGGAACGGTGGAGCGTTTGAGTGTGGCAGTGGTCATTAACGAACGCGCGCCTTTGACAAAAAATGACAAGGGCGAGCCGATGGATCCCAAGCCCAACCCTTACACCGAAGAAGACATCACTCGGATGCAAAGCTTGGTGCGTGGCGTGGTCGGATTTGACGAAAAACGCGGTGACGTGGTGACCGTGGTTCAAGCCAAATTTGAACCCGAGCAAGTCATTGACATGAGCCTGCCATGGTACAAAGACGAAACCGTGGTGAACAACTTGAAGACTGGTTTGCTCGGCTTGTTGTTTGTAGCGTTTATCATGATGGTGATCCGCCCTGCGGTGATGCACTTCATTGCGCCAGAGCCGCCACCGGTAGACCCAGCCTTGCTGGAAGGGCCTCTGGCAGACGGTGAACTGAGCGAAGCCGACAAACAAGCGCTGCAAGACGGTGGCGTAGAAAGCATGGAAGAACTCAAGGCCAAAATGATGCCGAAGAAGTCCAACATCTCGGCCGAAATGCTGGACACCGCCAACACTTACGATGACAAGGTGGCGCTGGTGCGCATCATTGTCGCGGACGATGCAGCCCGTGTGGCGGCTGTGCTGAAGAACATGATCAAAGCAGGATAAAGCCATGGCGACTGAAATGTTTGTCGACCCGGCCAAAGCCGAAGCGCTGCGCCAAGAAATGGCGGCCATGTCGGGCTCGCAACGCGCTGCGGTGTTGATGCTGCTATTGGGCGAGCAACAAGCGGCGGAGATTGTGAAATTTTTAGACCCGAAAGAAGTCCAATCTTTGGGCGGTGCCATGGTGTCGGTAGCCGATTTATCACAAGAGGCCGTGAACCAGGTGCTGGACGACTTTGTGATGACCATCAAAAAGCAAACCAGCATTGGCTTGGGCACCACCGATTACGTCGAAAAAGTGTTCAAACGCGCCTTGGGCGACGACAAAGCCGCCTCGGTGTTAGGCCGGATTTTGCCGGGTCAAAGCACCAAGGGCTTGGATATTTTGCAGTGGATGGATGCCCGCTCCATCGCCGACATGATTCGCGGCGAGCACCCGCAGGTCTGTGCCATTATTTTGTCGGTGCTGGAACATGAAGTGGCGGCCGACGTGTTGCTGTTTTTGCCCGAAGAAAATCGCTCTGAAGTGATTCAGCGTGTGGCCAGTTTGGAAACCGTGCAGCCCTCGGCCATGGCAGAACTGGAATCCATCATGAAGAAGCAATTCTCCAGCAGTTCCAGCGCCGCTTCGTCCAGCTTCGGCGGTATCAAGGCCGCAGCCAAGATCATGAACGCCACCAAAACCGCGCTGGAAGCGCAGGTCATGGGCGGCTTGGAAAAGCTCGACGCCGAGCTGATGATGAAGATTCAAGACAATATGTTCACCTTCGACAATTTGTTGAGTGTGGACAGCAAAGGCATTCAGGTGCTGATGCGCAATGTCGAGCCGGACATGTTGATGATCGCCTTGAAAGGCGCCAACGAAGGCGTGCGCGACAAGTTCTTGGAAAACATGTCCACCCGTGCCCGTGGCATGTTTGTGGACGATATGAATGCGAAAGGTTTGTTGCGCATTGCCGACGTGGAAGACGCCCAAAAGACCATCATGCGCATTGCACGCAAGCTGTCCGACTCTGGCGATTTGGTGCTAGGCGGAGGCGCAGACTTTGTCTGACGACGCCGTATCGCGCCAGTCAGGCGTCAAGGCCAGGCCGCTGTGGCGGCCGTTGGATTCGCTGCGCACCTCGATGGTCAAGCAGGTGTTTTCCAGAGAGCACTTCACGCATAAAAAAGGCCTGATGTTCACGCCCACGGTGCATGCCGATGAGGGTGACCCAGCAGGTCTTGATCTCTCGGCCAGCGAGGCGCCGGCGCAAGCCACCGACGAAGCAGCGCACGCTGGTCTGGACACACAAAATCCCCCAGCAGATGCAGCGGCTCAGGCCCCCAACATCGAAGAGCTTCGGGCGCAAGCTTTTGCCTTGGGCCTGGCCCAAGGATTGGCGCAAGGCCAAGCACAAGCCAGCCAAACCCAAGCGGCCAACGAACAAGAAGCCCTGGCTGCGCAAGCACATGCCCAAACACAAGCCTTGCTGCAGGCGATCGACCACAAAGTGGACGCGCTGGTGGAAGACCCCGCGCAACTGCAAGAGCCCCTGAAGCGTTTGGCGCTGCATTTGGCCGAACAATTGATCTTGACCGAGCTCAGTCTGTCGCCACAGGCGGTGGCGCATTTGATAGAGCGTTGCATGGACACCCTGGATGCCTCAGATCCTTCGGCGATGGTGGTGGAGTTGAACCCGCAAGATTTGGCGTTGCTGAATAACCAACAGCGCGCTGACGGAGAGTCCAAGCCTGCATGGCGATTGCAAGCGGACGCTTTGCTTTTACCCGGCAGCGTGCGGGTGAGGGCCGATGATGCCGTGGTGAGTGATTTGATCGAGAACCGCCTGGAGTCTTTGGCCACCAGCTTGCTGAAAGACCCCCAAGCCTGGCAAAAGCAATCTGCGTTTGCGCCCGCCAAGATGGCCAGCCGTTTGGCAGCGCAACGCGGCAGCGCCCACACGGTGGAGGACGCGCAAGCCAAACCCGCCACAATGCCCGCCCACTCTGCCTTCGATGGCGCCCGTGAAGCCCCCGCCTCTGTGGAGGACGCGGCGATTGACGAGGCGCCAGACGCTCTGGATGCGCATGACCCTGAAGCCGAATTGGGCGAACAACACACGTATGAACCGCAGCCGGCCAGGAAGCTAACGCCCCCGCCGCCCGAAGCCGTGACCCAGCCATTCCATGAAGCCTTGAGTGACATCTCCTTGGAACTGGACAAACTCGATGAGTAGTTTCGCGCAAGAAGTGGCGAGCACCATGAGCCGTATCCGGGCCAGCAGTCCGGAGCGCTGCGGCACCTTGGTGCGACTGGTGGGCTTGCGCTTGGAAGCACGCGGCATCATGGCGCCCATGGGCTCGAGTTGCGAAATCATGAGCCCTGACGGACACCGCATCGAAGCCGAGGTGGTCGGCTTCAATGACAAAACTTTGTACCTGATGCCGTTGACCGATCCGGTCGGTATTGGCCCTGGCGCCTCGGTGCGCGTGGCCAGTGATTTGGGTACCGCCAGTTTAGGCCCCGAACTTTTAGGCCGGGTGATTGATGGACGCGGTGAACCGCTGGATGGCAAACCCAAACCCGTGGGCACCTCGCGCTTGAGCTTGCTGGGCCTGCCCTTGAATCCGATGGAGCGAGGGCCGATTGACAGCGTACTGGATGTCGGTGTCAAAGCCATCAATGGCTTGCTCACCTTGGGCCGTGGTCAACGCATTGGCTTGGTGGCCGGTTCGGGCGTGGGCAAGAGCGTGTTGCTGGGCATGATGACGCGTTTTACCAAGGCCGACGTGGTGGTGATTGGCCTGGTGGGCGAACGCGGTCGCGAGGTGCAAGCTTTTATTCAAGAGTCTTTGGGTGAAGAAGGCTTAGCCAAATCGGTGGTGGTTGCAGCGCCAGCCAATGTCTCGCCGGTGTTGCGCCTCAAAGCCGCCCAAATGACGCATGTGATTGCCGAGTACTTTCGCGACCAGGGCTTGAATGTGCTGATGTTGGTCGACAGTTTGACGCGCGTGGCCCATGCGCAGCGCGAAATTGGCTTGGCGATTGGCGAGCCACCGACCGCCAAAGGCTATCCCCCTTCGGTGTTTGCTTTGCTGCCCAATTTAATTGAACGCGCGGGCGTGGGTCGCCATGGCCATGGCTCGATCACCGCCATTTACACGGTGTTGGCCGAGGGCGACGATGCCAACGACCCGATTGTCGACATTGCCCGTGCCTCGCTCGATGGCCAGGTCATGCTGTCACGCAAACTGGCGGATGCAGCGCATTACCCGGCGATTGATTTGAACGGCTCTATTTCTCGGGTCATGCAAAACCTGCTGACCCCGGAAGATCTCAAGGCGGCGAACCGCTTTCGCCGGATGTGGTCGCTCTACCAGCAAAACCAAGATTTGATCCAGGTGGGTGCTTATGAAACGGGCACCAACCCGACTTTGGACGAAGCCATCCGATTGCGCGATGCGATGGAGAATTTTCTGCGCCAGGACATGCACCTGGGCGAAGATGAAGCCATCACGCGCGACAACCTGCGTGCGCTGTTGGAGTCATGACCACCGAACGCAATTGTTGGACGGTCTTGGCCCAAAGGGCACAAGACGAAGCCAGCCAAATTCAAACAGAGCTGGGCAAGACCCTGGCGCGCTTGGAGAGCCTGAACGCCAGCAAGGCGCGACTGGAGAAGCTCTACGAAGACTACCGCCAGCAAGAAAATAGCACCAACCACAGCTTACAAGGTATGCGCGAAGTCATGAACCAACGCCAGTTCATGACGCAATTGCTCAGCTTGATGCAACGCGTCAGTGGCGATGTAACGCAAGCTGAGCAGGCCTTGAGCGAAACGCGTGCACGCCTGATGGCCGCAGAGCGTGAACGGCTGAAGATGCAAACCTTGGCCGATCAAAATGCACAAGCGATATTGAGTTTGGCTGAAAAACGCGATCAGCAAAAAATGGATGAGCTCGGTGTCATGCAATTCAATTTGAGATCGGCACCATGATGGGCTCGGCATGAACCTCACGGGCGGTTTGCGTTGGCACGGGCGTGCTTGGGCAGCGCAGGCACGATGGGCACAAACGTGTGCAGACATCGAAAACTGGCTTTTGGCGCAACCCACCGCGTCAGAGCAACTGATGGTGATCGGGGCCAGCGCCGGCTGGATGATGTCCAGCGCTTGGCTGGCACGCTACAAGTCAGTTCACACCTGGGACATTGACCCGCTGGCAGCCCGTTTCTTTCGGTGGCGCCATGGGCGAACGCTGCAAGCGCAAGGCGTGCGTCTGGTCTGCCACACTGGCGATGCCCTGACCCAATTGCCCCATTTGCTGCGCGAGCACCCTCAGGCCAGTATTTTTCTCGACAACGTGTTGGGGCAAATACGCTTTCAGAATCAGCACATTGCGCAAGCTGAGAAGCGTTTGCGCTCGATCACACAGGCCTTGCGCGGACGCCACTGGGGCAGTGTTCATGACCGCATGTCAGGGCCGGTGCAAATGGCATGGCCTGCGCAAGCTTTGCCCAACATTCAAACGGTCACGCAAGTGCATCCTGAGGACGCGCAGACCACGCAACATTGGTTGACGTCGATGGGCGCACAAAGCCCTTGGCTAGATCATTTGACGGGTTCGATTTTCCCTGAGGGGACCCGCCTGACAAACATGGCTTGGCCAATGAAGCCGGCTTACTGGCATTGGCTGCAAGCCGGGTGGGTGGCGCGATGAAGGCTTTAGCAAACCGCCTTCATGTAACTGACCAAAGGGGTGTCGGGTGGAATGGATTGCCATTCGCGCATCACGCCTTGTTGGTCAATCAGCTCGCCAGACAACATGCGGCCGGTGTGCATGGAGAATTGCAAAATGCGCACGCTTTGTTTTTTGCAATCGAGTTGCATGTGCGTGCGGGTAGACAGATAACTCACGCCGCGAGCCGATTTTTGCACCGTCGGGTAGTCCAGCATGGTCCAAAAATCACGCAAATTACCCGTTTTCTCCATCGTGTTGGCTTCGATGTAGTAGGTCCCTGCCGGAAAAGTCCCAATGATCTTCCAGTCGGCATGGGCCGTTTGGTAACTCAGCAAGGCAATTGCAAGGGCCAGCGATTTGTGTAATAAGTGCATGCGCAAACTATAAATCAGGCTTGTGCCAAATACCATGACTTTTCGATACTTATCTGCTTTGTGTTTACTTTGGTCCGCGGCTTGGGGCTTGACTGGCTGCGGCGGTGGCGGCGACAGCAGCAATGCAGGCAGTAACGGTGGGACCTTGACCCCCAGCGAACCCGTAGCCGTCCCTGTTCGCGTCGAGCCAGGCATTTATATCGGTACACAGGCCACCAAGGAGTTTGTAAGTGTGCTCTCACCCAACGCCGTGAGCGATCAATGGTATGGGTTGCACTACGCTTCGAGTAATCCGTCTATTGAGGATCCGAACATTTACTCAGGTCAAATCAAAGACATAGGCTCATGGACGGCTTCGATCGCAAATTTGCGTTACTTCCCGATCAACAGCAGCTACTCCAGTGTCTATGCTGGCAATGCGGTGATCACGGCACCAAGCTCAGGTCAGCTCAAGGGGGATTTGAATTTGGCGCCAACGATCCAAATGACCACATTCAGCGCCACCCCGACCAAGGCGCTGACCTTCAACCAAGCGGCGAACTTACGTGACATCGCAGGTGCTTGGACGGGCCGCCTGTCGTATGGTGCAGGCACAAACGGGGCTTTTTCATTCACAGTTTCAGCCCTGGGCGAGGTGGCCACCGCCAATTTCGGCGTTGACTGCAAATGGACTGCACCTCATTTTCAAATTTCAGCCGACACAGCGGTCAATCTGTTCAAGCTGAATGTCACCCTGTCACAAAGCACCGCTTGTGATTTCAGCGAAAAGACTCTGACAGGTGTGGCTTTTGTCATGGCCAGTCCGGCGCCCAACAAAACGCAACGTTTGATTTGGATCGCCACAACGTCGACGGGTCAAGGCATGTCCTTCAAAGCCGATCGCTGAGCCTATTGCCCCAGCTCAAGTTTGTCATGGCGGTGCCGATATTAAAAAGGCATCAATGTGCTCAGGCGCGTTCGCGCCCCACTCTTTGAACCCTTTCAGGATGAAGACATGACAAGAATCATTGCAGAAGTTGTGCTGGTACTGGCCTTGATTGGCGCCGGCGCATTTGGCTGGACACAGCACAAGAGCGCGGGCGCCTCTACGGGCCAGGTGGCTGAGCTGGAAACCAAAGCCAAAGAAGCGGAGGAAAAACTCGCGGCCAAGGAGGAAGAGCTGACCAAGGTCCAGGCCGAAGCCAAAGAGCAGGCCGAAGCGTCTGAACCCTTGAAGGGCAAGGCCCAGGAGCTCGATGCGGTGAAGATGGCGTTTTCGAGCGGCGAGATTTTGAAAGATCTGGACGCCAATTACAGCAAGCAAAAAGGCCTCTCTACGGAGCGTCAATTGGGCTTGGCGGCGGTGCGTTTGCTGACCCTGGGCAGCAAAGACCCCAGCACGATTGCCGCCTTTCGCAAAACCTTGGAGTTGACGGACTGGAAGGGCAAGTCCAAAGCCATTTGCGCCGCCCAAAATGCTTTGGCCGCAGCGGGTGAAAAAGTCAGCGTGCTGTCCGAATGTGAAGGCGTCAGTGCTGGTAAAGAAGCGCCCACAGCAAGCGCAGGCGATGGACATGGCAAAGATGCGCCCAAAGACGCCCATGCAGCACCGCATTGGGATTACGAAGGCCCGATGGGTCCAGAAAACTGGGGCAAAGAATTCCCCACCTGTGCCAAAGGCAAATCGCAATCGCCTTTGGACATCAAAGGCCCGTTTGAAAAGGTGAAGATTTCCATCGCCACCGATTACAAAAACGGTCCGCTCAAAATTTTGAACAACGGCCATACCATCCAAGTTAACGTCGAGCCGGGCAGCAAAGTGCGCATTGACGGCGTGGCGTTTGACCTGCTGCAGTTCCACTTCCACAAGCCCAGCGAAGAGTTGATTGATGGCAAACCCGCCGCGATGGTGATCCACTTTGTACACAAAAATGCCGCGGGCCAATTGGCCGTGATCGGTGTGCTGCTCAAAGAGGGTAACGAGAACCCCGGCATCAAAACCCTGTGGGCCAATTTGCCAGCCAAAGAGGGCCCTGAAGTCATGCCCGAGAACGTGAGCTTCAACCCCAATAACTTGCTGCCACGTGAGATGGACTTCTACAGCTACGAAGGCTCGCTGACCACCCCGCCTTGTACCGAGAAGGTGCGCTTTTTCATCCTCAAGTCGCAAGTCAATATTGCGCGCGAGCAAGTCGGTGCTTTCCCGTTCAAGAAGAACGCCCGTCCGGTGCAGCCGCTCAATGAGCGCGTGATCCAGAGCAACTGAGCCTCAGACAAGTACGATCTTCAAAGCGGCGGGTGTCTGTGATGCAGGCACTCGCCGCTTTGCTTTATGGATCCGGCCTGGTGATGTTTGCATAAACGCTTTTTTGTAGGCGCGACGCCCTCGTCGCGAAAAACCTCGCAGACCACCAGTTATCGCCCCAAGGGCGGGGCTCCCACAAAACACCAGCTAACGCCCTGAGGGCGGGGCGCCCACAAAAGGCAGGCCTTTCACTTCAAACGCCACAAGTCCGGATCAATAGGCAGCGCTGGCCATGGCGTAACGCGCGTAGCCGGCAGCGCGTAATTCACACGCCGGGCAAGCGCCACAGCCGTAGCCCCAGTCATGGCGCTGGGTGCGCTCACCCAGATAGCAGGTGTGGCTGTGCTCGACAATCAAGTCCACCAATTGCTGACCGCCGCCGGCCTGCCCTGTGGCTTGGCCCAGGTCGTAGGCCATTTGCCAGGTTTGGGCTTTGTCGATCCACATCAAAGGGGTGTCGATGCGCAAACGCTTGTCCATGCCCAGCGACAAGGCCACTTGCATGGCTTTCATGGTGTCGTCCCGGCAGTCGGGGTAGCCTGAGTAATCGGTCTCGCAGACGCCGGTGACGATCACGTCCAAACCGCGGCGGTAGGCCAGCGCTGCAGCCAAGGTCAAGAACAGCAAATTGCGCCCCGGCACAAAGGTGTTGGGCAGGCCGTTGGTTTGCATGGCAATCGCTGTTTCACGGGTCAGCGCGGTGTCGCTGACTTGGCCCAGCACCGAAGCATCCAGCAAATGGTCTTCGCCCATGCGCTGCGCCCACGCGGGAAACTGCGCACGCAAGGCGGCCAGCACCTGCAAGCGGGCGTCCAACTCCACGCGGTGGCGTTGGCCATAGTCAAAGGCCAGCGTCTCCACACGGCTGTAGCGTGACAGGGCATCGGCCAAACAGGTGGTGGAGTCTTGGCCACCCGAAAACAAAACCAAAGCGCAGGTGTGCACAGAAGGCACTAAGGACATATTGGACATATGGGCCATAGCCTAGCCGATTTTGCGGGCGAACAGCCCGCAGGCGTTTTCAGCTCATGTGGGCGTGGCTTGTTTCAGCTTGTACAGCCGCCACAGCAAGAAGGTGGCGATGCTCAGATTGAGCAGGTTCCAGGCCAGGCCGTTGATGAATGCGGCGTGATACGAGCCGGTCAAATCGAACACTTTGCCCGACATCCAGCCGCCCAAGGCCATGCCAATCATGGTGGCAAAAATCACACTGCCCACCCGCGCGCCCGCCTCTTTGGGCGGAAAGTACTCGCGCACAATGATGGCGTAAGACGGCACGATGCCGCCTTGGAACAAACCAAACAGGGCCGAGATCAGATACAGCGAGACCAAGCCATCAAAGAACAAAAACATCAGCAGCGCAACGCCTTGCAAAATGGAACCCAGCAACAAGGTGCGCAAGCCGCCAATGCGGTCGCAGATCAAGCCCGAAATCAAGCGGCTGGCAATGCCGCAGGCCAACATGAGCGAGAGCATTTCGGCCCCGCGTGCCGCGCCAAAACCCAAGTCCGAACAATAGGCCACGATGTGCACCTGCGGCATGGCCATGGCCACACAACAAGCGACCCCTGCGACACACAACAAGGCCTGTGCATGGGAGAGACGCAAACCAAAGGGGCGCTCTGACACCGAGGCCAGCGCCTGCCCTGGGGCTGGCGCTGCAGCGGACAGCAAGGGCGGGCGTTGGCGCATGAAAAAACTCAGGCCCATCATGCCCAAGCCGCAGACCAAGCCCAGCGCGATATAAGTCGAGCGCCAGCCCCAAGTCTCGACCCCGCGTTGTGCCAAAGCAGGCCACACCGTGCCCGCCACATAGTTGCCGCTGGCACAAATGGCCACGGCAATGCCCCGGCGTTTGTTCCACCACAAAGAGGTGTCGGCCAGCAAGGGCGCGAAAGTGGAGGATGCGCCAAACATGCCCAAGAGCACACAATGGGCCAACGCAAACAGCCAAATATTGGGTGACATGCCGGCCAAGATAAAGCCCGCGCCGACACCCAAACCGCCCCAGAGCACGGGCACATGCACGCCCTTGCGGTCTGCCCAGCGGCCCATGTAAATGCCGCCAATCCCCAGGCCCAGCATCATCACCGTGTAGGGCAAAGAAGCGTCTGCGCGCGACACGCCAAACTCCAATTGCACCGCCGGCAGCACCACCGCCACCACGTACATGCTGCTGCTGCCCAGGGTGACGATCAGCAGGGTGAGCATCAGGCGTTTGAACGCGTAACGCGAGTCGACCAGGTCAGCGTTGGCGGGTTGGTTGTGCATAGGGTCGCTTGTGCAAAGGCTTGCGCATCAGGCGCAGACATGAACACCGGGCCGCAGCCCGTTGTTCCATTGGCCGTTCAAGGCCCGTTCAATTTGGGCGGCCAATTGCAATAACAAGCCATCGTGGGCTTGCCGCGCTTGGGCTTGGATGCCCAAAGGCAGGCCATTTTCTTGGGTCGCCAAGGGCAGAGAAATGCCCGGCAGGCCACACAAATTGGACAACGGGGTGTAGGCAAAGTTTTGCCACAGATTTTCAAACCAGTCGTACACCGAGGGATTGGTGCTTTGCGTGAGGTACTCGGTGGTGCCGATCAGCGGCGTGGGCTTGGCGGTGATGGGCGTCAGGATGATGTCCCAGGTTTCAAAGAACTGACCAAACCCGCGCGATGTGGCATTGAACACGGCTTGCATCTGCGCGCGTTCGGCGTAACTGGTTTTTAAACCCTCTTCCCAGATGCGGATGTTGATGGGTTCGACCCGGTCTGCAGGCGGACGCACCAAACCCATGGGCTTGAGCAGGTTGCTGATGGTTTGCGCAAAGTTGCTGATGTAACAGGTGGTCTGCGCGGCAAAAGCAGCAGGCAAATCCACATCGGGCAGTGCCCACTCGACATGGTGACCCAAGCCCTGCAAAAAACGCCCGACCCGCTCCAGTTCAGCGACAAAATGCGGCACCGCGGTGTAGTGGCCCCATGCGTGGGACAAGGCAATGCGCAAGCGGGGCGGGTCACGTTGGATCAGCTGGCTGTAGGGCTCTTGGGGTTGCCAGTACGGCATGAACTCACCGGGCGCGCCGCCGCGGCAGTGGTCCACAAAGGCGGCGGTGTCGCGCACTGTGCGGCTGTGGCAACCTTGGGTCGACACCAAGCCGGTTAAGTCAGAGGCCCCAGGCGCAATCGAAAAAACACCGCGTGAGGCTTTGAGTCCGATATGCCCATTGGCACCTGCCGGGATACGGATAGAGCCGCCACCGTCGGTGGCGTGCGACAGGGGCAACACACCTGCGGCCACGACGGCGGCCGTGCCCGCCGAAGAACCATTGGTGGTGTAAGCCAAGTTCCACGGGTTGCGGGTGATGTACAGCGCCGGGTTTTCAGCTGCGCTGCACACACCAAACTCGGGGGTGGTGGTGCGGCCCATCACGTTCAAACCAGCGCGGCGAATTTGCCCAGTGAGGAAGCTGTCGGCTGCCGCCTGGTTGCCCTGCATCAACAGCGAACCCATCTCCTGCAATCGCCCTTTCAAGGTCGGCCCCAGGTCTTTCATCAAATAAGGCACGCCGGCAAAAGGGCCTGCGGGGTTCAAACCATCCCGCCAGGGGTCTGCCACCACATCGTCAAACACCTCAACCACCGCATTCAACGTGGGGTTGACCTTGGCAATACCGGCGGCCACCTGCTGCGCCAGCTCAGTCGGGGTGACATCACCTTGGCGCACCCGCTGAGCCAAACCCACGGCATCGTGTTTGGCCCACTCATCCCAACCCATGACGCATGACATACCGAACCACCTGTGAGTGAAGGTCTGTTGCAAACTGATATTGCAAACTGTCACCAGTTTAATTCAGAGGAGGCTGGCCAAGGTCGCCGAGATGACGGGCCCGCTAGCCGGTGAGCGCCAATTACACGATCTGCACGTTGAAATGACCGCCGGTGATTTTGTCCAATGTGGTTTGCGCGTTGTCCACTTGGTCTTGGGTCAGCATCAAAGGACCATCGTCGGTGATGTCAATGTCATCCAACTTGTCGGCCAAGGCGACCAAGTGATCAAATTCAGCCGCCACCTCAGCTGCGCTGCCCTTGACGGATACGGTGGCAACATGCGTGTAGTTTGCGACGTCTGTGGCCTGGCCAGGTGCCACGTCCAGCAAAGCCAAGGGCTGCGCGCCCAACTGGGTCAGGGCCGCGGCAGAGGCGGAGTCCTTGTATTGGTCCAAAGTGATGGCCACAGGTGTCAGAGGCGTCGTGACGGTCACACCTGCCAACCCATCTGCGCTCAATGCAGACAGATCATCCCAACCGGTGGCAATGGCTTGGCTGGTGTCTGAAATTTGCACAGTGCCGACATGGCTTGGCTGTGTGGTCAGGAAATCGTTCAAATCCGACATGGTCACGCCAGACACGTCAAATGCGTAGTCGCCGCGCAGTTTGCTTTGGTTGCCCTGCACATCGTCAAGTTGCGCCACGGTCAAAGCAATTCTTGGATCACTCAGGGTCGAGGCAAAGTCGATGTGATCCAACTTGCTCATGGCCAGCACAGTGGGGAAATCGACACCGATAGAGTCCACCACATTCAAGCCCACATTCGAATCAGAAAGGAGTGCGAAGCGACTGACTTTGGCATCGGCCTGCAGATACACGGCCTGTTGCGGCGTGGCGGCCGTGATGTTCAAACTGAAAGGACTCTTGATTTTGTCCAGTTTGCTCAGGTTGTTCGCGTACTGCAATCCCGTGATCGAAAGTTCTGAACCCGTGCCTGTCAAATTCACTGCAGCGATTTTGTCGTTTTGCAACAAATTGATTTGGTTGGAAACGGTGCCCGCATTGTCGATCACCGAGATGCTTTGCACATGGGCATTGTTCACCATGGTGGTGGCCAAACTCATGTCCACACCCGTCACCGCCAGGGCGTATACCGGGCTGTTGTTGGTCAAGTTGATTTTGGCCAAGGTCGTTTGGTTGGACACATACTGACCCACCGTCAAGGTCAAAACAGGCGCTGATTCAACGGTAGCTAAACCCGTCAACTTAGCCCCCAGGTTGTTCAGCCCGCTCAAATTGGCGGCCACTTGGCTGGCGCTGTCTTTGACATTGAAAGCGCTGATGTTGAACTGTGCGTTTTGTGACTCTCTCAAAGCGGCGTTGGCCGACATATTATTCAAGGCAAGGCTGAAAGGCGACTTGACCATCCCCAACACTGCTTTGTACTTTTGGAAATCACTGTAAGCCAGGCTCACGCTCGGATTGTCCCCTGTGATGGTCAACGATTTGATGCGCGCGCTGTTTTGCATCAAGGCATTCAGCGTCCCAGGGCTTTGGATTTGACTTGCGGTGCTTTCAATTTCGGCACTGGCGACATGCCAGTTACCAAACACTTGGCCTAAATCTGCGGGCGTGACTTGGGTGACCGAGAAGCCAAACGCCCCTTGAAATTTACCCAACAAGGCGGCGTCATCGCCGAACTGCTGCAGGGTCATGGTGACAGGCGTCGCGGGGTTGGACAACTGCACAGCCGATATTTTGTTGTTGGCCGTGAGCGCATCGAGTTGGCCTGACAAATTGGCGGCCGAATCGGTCACGGCGATTAGACCGATTTGATCATTTTGGATCAAGCTTTGCGCCTGCGTTGCCGAGGCGCCGCTGAGATCGACCTGGTAATTCCCCGTCACTTTGGCCAAGGTCGGTGCGGCGGCAGCGGCGTTCCATTGCGACATGGACAGTTTCAAATGCCCCGCACCCGCTTGCGTGATGCCTTGCAGTGATGCGCCCAAGGCCATGAGCTTGTCAAAATTGCCGGAAATTTGGCTCGCTGTGTCAGTCACGCTGATCGACTTGACATGGTTTTTGGCCAGCAAGTTAAAACCACTGGCCACGCTGGCCCCCGTCAAGGCCACGGTGTAGCCTTTGATTTTTTCCAGCACGCCCAGGTTCGCAGCCCAATTCGACACGGACATGGACAAAGCGGTGCCAGCATCGGTCTGCACAATGCGGGTCAATTTGGTGCCCAGCGAACTCAAATCGCTCAATTGAGTCAAACGGCCCTGCGCGTCAACGGCGGACAGGTCGGCTGCCGCGGCTTTGACATCCATGCCAATCACATGCGTGTTCGCGCCCACTTCAGCGGCATCGGCCAATGCAATGTCTGTTGCCCTGACGGTGTAATTGCCGTTGATGACGCCGAGCGCATCCGTGTACCCATCCAATTGGGTCTTGGTCAGGGTAAATGAACTTGGTTGGCCCACCATGTCCACTTGAATGCTGGGTTTGGCTGCTGCAGTCATCACGGTTTGTAGCGCAGACAGGCTGGCGCCAATATTGCCAACCGTGTCAGCCACCCTCACAGCGGTGACATGCGCATTGGCGGCCATGGTCTGAATTTGATTCGCCTTGGCATTGCTCACCGCCAGCGTGTAATTCGCACCCAACTTAGCCAAGGCATTGGACGCATAAGCATTGAATTGCGTGCCTGTGATTTGGATGGCTTCGCTGTCTGCCTGATGGATGGCGGACAACTTGGTCCCCAAGCCCATCAAAGCGTCCAAATTGGCAGAAATGGCGGCACCGGAGTCGGCCACGTTCAAGGACCGCACGCGCAAGTCAGGCGCTAAATTAAGGGCTTGCGTTGCGCTCACATTGGTCAAGTCAACGCCATAACCGCCGACAATTTTCGACAGCACGCCCATGTGTGCGGTCCAGTTGCTGGCCGTCAACTGCAGAGACTGCCCCGGGTCTGTTTGCGTGATGCTGGTGAGGTTTTTACCGAGTTGGGCCAAATCATCCAAATGCCCCAAAATATTCGTTGCGCTGTCACTGACTGACACGCTGGCAATATGGCTGTTGTCGAGCAGGCCTAAAGCGTCTTGCGCAGCCACGCCGCGCACATTCAGTACGAAGTTTTCGTTGCCGAGCAAAGTCAAGGCATTTTGGTCTGCGGCCAATTGCGCCGCAGTGATGTTCAAGGCACTGGCCGTTCCCGTTTGGCTGATCGCTGTGACCTTGGAGTTTTGGGCGCTCAGTGCATCCAAATTGGCGGCGATGGCGGCACTGGAGTCGGTGACTTGAATGGACTGAATGTGGCCATCGCTGTTGATCGCCTGAACATCCACCGCACTGGCGCTCACAATATTGAGTTTGTAGACGTTATTGTCCGAGGTAGGGGTAGAAGATTGCTCTGGATCGGGGAGGCCTTGTGGATCTGCGTACGCCGTGTTGATGACTTTACTCAACACATCGCCATGGGTTAAATAGTCCGCAGCCGTCATGGTCAAAGGATGGGTCTCTGGAACGGCATCCAGCACCCGCACAGAATGGATTTGACTGCCCAAGCGGTCTAAGAGCACCAAATTTTTGGACAGATTGGCGGCCGTATCGACAATGTCCATGGTGACAACTTTTTTATTCGACTTCAGATTCGCGACGGACAACGAATCCACGTTGAATACAGCCAACTGATAGCCTTTGTAAAGCTTACCGATGACCACCTGGTCCGTCTGCAGTTGACTGGCATTGATCTTCAAGATGGCGTCGTCGTCGCTGGCCAAGGCTTTGACTTTGACACCCAAGTCCGTTTGCAGTGCATCCAAATGATCGGCAATGGCTTGGGAGTGATCCAGGATGCTCACAGTATTCACATTCGAATCCCCCGCCAAGGACAAGGCCTCGGTGGCGCTCGCCTCTTTCACATCCAAGCCGAAAGTCCCGCGCAATTTGCCCAAGACATCCGCATTGTCTGTGTATTGCGCGAAAGTGACTTTGACGGGCGCGGTGGAATCGGTCAACCGGATGTCTTGCAAGCTGGACCCACTTGCTTTGAGGTCACTGAGCTTCAAAGCGATGTTGCCAGCTGAGTCTGTGATCGAAAACTGACTTATTTTGGCGTACTTCGCATTCGAATTGATGTTCGCGACATCTTTGGCCAAGACATCAGAGACGTTCAGGCTGATGCCATTGTCTGCGCCCGAGGCGTCATTTTTATTCAGCAGCGTCAAAACCCCTGGGGCCATCATCTGCGTTCGCGTCAGATTGACCACACCACTGGAGGCGCCATCCAAGCTCATCGACTTGACGTTGTTGACCACTTTTTTCAGCGCATCCAGTTGCGCCTCGATATTGGCGGCTGTATCCAGGATGTCAAACTTGGCACGGGGGTTGATCCTGATCGCCGACAACGCAGCCGCAACCGATTTCGCAGACGAGACAACGCTTGACTGGTAAAAATTGGAACTGGCTGTGACGCTTTGAACGAGGCTCATCAACAAGTGAATCGGCTGGAATGCGACTTACTTGAGTACCAACCTGATTCAGGTCGCAGCCCCGCGTGGGGGCATTGCGGTCCGATCGCGCGGCAGGCCCCTGGCGACGATCCATTTCAGATTTGCAAAAGAAAAAGCCGCAGTTTCTTTTGGTGGCCTGGACTAAAACGAAACAGCAAGTGCGGTACCCGTGTTGTGAATCTCTTTTCAAACTACGCTTGGCATAGGTCCTTTTGCCATGCGTGACAGCGTTTCAGTACATCCAATGGAGCGTGTTTGGAGATAACCAACAACCGCCTTTTGTGCCATCCACCCATAGCTCAAGTACCGAATGCCGTTGCCTGTGTACCATTCAGTGTCGCGCTAGGGAATGCTGATTGCTTCGGTTCCGCGATGCATCCCAGTCAGCAAACGCATTTCCACTTAGTCGCGGAGTAAAGGGGGAATGGCGCACTCCACGCTCTGCCTGCATGGCTGGCCCTATGGCGCGATCCACAGCCACTCCATTCATCCGATGACAATCCGAAGCGACACGGATCAAGGTACTGGTCGTGGGTACTCGCTCCAAACTCCTGTCGCGCCAATGTTCTTTATTGCGGCACCTTAAACTACAGGCCACTCAAAATTCATTAAATCGAATTTAAATAAAAAGAAAAAATTTGGATACGGCCCAAACCATCTTCAATTTTAATAAAATATGGATCAATTCTTTTTGTCTCAGGCATCTTTCCAGATATATTTATATCCATAGAATTATAAGAGCAAGCACTGCAAGTCGTTGAATCGATTAGAACAATATCCGATAAAGTTGATAAATTCAAACCCGATGGCAAATCCGGAGAAACAGTGATTTTAAAAAGATTTACACCAAGAGACCCTGCATTAAACAATGCAGCCCCCCCACTTATACTGGCTATTTTTAAAATTACATTTTCATATTTTTTTATTTTTACATCTTGAATTTTCTGATCCACAACCATTAATGGCGCTGAATTGGGGGCTTTCCCATTATTAGCCCATAGGTTAGTCTTAATAATAGAGTTATACATAGCCACCATTGGAGTGCGGTTTATATTCACATAGATATCACCTGTAACAGTTGAAGGGTCCTGGGAATTTGGAATTACCGCCGGTGCGGGATAATATTTAATCTTTCTACTTATTTTGAATTCAATATCTTTATTGATAGAAAATTTTTGTAGCCTAACAACTTCAGAAGCTGTTTTCACGGATGAGCAAACCCCTTGAGCATTCGGTGGACTCCTCTGAATAAATTCACTTTGAGTTTTATTTTCCAGAGTAGGCGTCAATCCAATCGTTACTTTCGCATTGGCTGAAGCCTTGAATTCGGCAGCAGAAAGTTTACCATTTAAATATATTTTCCCGCTCGAGACACTAATGCATTGACCTATATCATCGGAACCTAAAATATAGTCTGGGGATTTGTATTCCATATTAACTTCAGCATTACTGGTCGAAAATTTAAATCTATCGATAACCCTATCTACGCCACCCGAATTGTCGAGCCATTGGCTGATGTTCCCCGAGGAGTATGTTGTAGTCTTGTAAAAACTATTTAAATTAGCAGCCACGGCAGCATAATTAGTTTCAATGATAGCGGCAGTGATTTTTTGCTCAATGCTTGGCGTAATTAAAATTGAATTATTTATCACTCCATCGTCAGCCAAATCTGTTTCGATTTGGGTGATGAAAGTATTAACGCCCTCCCCAGTTTTTCCAACCTGCATGACTAAACTTGATATTGCAGCAAGAATTTGATCTACCTCTCGTGACTTACTCAAATCCAATTCCATAAAATTATTAGGCTCTCGCACCATTGCCACAGTCTTGCCAGATAACAAATCACTAACATTGTAAATAAAGAAAGCACGGAGAATCTCTCGCTCTGCCTGTCGCCGAGCATTAGTAAATGATTGGACTGGCGGTTTTGTTATAAGATTTTTAATGCGATTCTTTGTAAAATTACTTAGAACATTAACATTGACAGCAGTGTCATTACCTTGGCTCAAGTTACTCAGGCCGCGCAGATAGACCATATCTTTCGCAGTTTGCCCAGTAAGTTCGTCAAAGTAATAACCCAGTGCTGTTGTCTCCAAAAAGGGGCTGCTGAAGATGATGCCCGTAGCCTTGAATTTGCCCGAGTTGTCCACCGTCTGAAACGTATAGCTTTTGGAATTGGGCTGCATGGTTGATTGCGTGAGCTCATTGATGGTGATGCCACTGCCTTGCAATAACGGGCCTTTCTGCGCAAGGCCTGAATCCACTTGGTATCCATCAGGCGTTTGAGACACCGTACTCTCACCGCCACCGCCACAGGCAACAAGAAGTGCTAATGCAGATGATGCCAGGGTGTATTTGATAGTGTTTTTCATTTTTAATCTTAAAATCAGATTTTTACAAAATTTGTAATTCTCATCATATATTACTTAGAAAAATAATCAATCCAACCTTTCAGCCGTCATAGTGGCAGTCAACTTCGAGTAGTGACGCTCGATCATCAATGCCGAATTACCCATCTGTTTTGACAATATGTCGATGCCTACCTTCCCGTGTAGCATCTCCATAGTGGCATAGGTGTGCAGCAACGAATACAAGGTGCGTGTTTGCCCCTCAGCATCTTTCTACAAGCCCGAGTCTCGCATCATGCGTCTGAATGTGCTCACAAGACTGTATGGCTGATGCCCATCACTGAATCTGAACAATTGATGTGGAATTGGGGTCTTCAATACAACCACAAAAGGCATGTCTTTGATGTCGTTCTGTCTTAAAAGGAGTCGTTTCAAGACTTTAACCACTCGATGCTTGGCAAGCAAAAATCTGCCACCAGTCTTGCCTGAAGCCCACACCCTCAGATAGCGAACTGAATCGCCCCGGGTATCAAGGAGGCCCGTTGGTTTAAGTCATTCCGTTGTGGCGGTTTGACTGGCAAGTTGCCGATAGTAATTGTCTTCTGCTTCGGCAGGTGGAATATAACCAATCGGCTCAAGCAGTCTGTGGTGGTTAAACCAAGACACCCATTCCAGCGTTGCAATCTCCAATGACTCCTTTTTTTCCCAGGGTGCTCGACGGTGAATCAATTCAGCCTTGTACAGCCCATTAATCGTTTCCCCTAGCGCGTTGTCGTAGCTGTCACCCCGACTGCCCACCGAAGGCTTAACCCCCGCCTCGCTCAATCGCTCGCTGTACCGGATGGACACGTATTGCGAACCCCTATCGCTGTGATGAATCAGGGCGTCGCGACGTTCAGGTTGCCGGTCGTACAAAGCCTGCTCCAACGCATCGAGCACAAAGTCTGTCCGCATGGAGCTGCTCTGACGCCAACCCACAATCCGACGCGCATACACGTCAATCGCAAAGTCCACGTATTGCCAGCCTTGCCACATAGACACCCAGGTGAAGTCCGACACCCACAACTGATTGGGCCGGTCTGCCTTGAACTGCCGGTTGACCCGGTCCAGCGGGCATGGTGCATTGGCGTCTGGGGTCGTGGTGCTTACGACATTGCCACGGCGTACACCGCGCAGTCCCAGTCGGCGCATCAGTCGCTCGTCAGTGCACCGGGCAACGGCAATTCCCTCACGGTTCATCTGTTTCCACACCTTGTCGGCTGCGTAGACCTTCATATTGGCGTGCCAGATCCGTTGGACTTGCGGGATAAGTTCGTCATCGTGCTTGGCCCTGTCACACCGCAATGTCGGCTCGCGCATTTGGGCAGCGTGACGCCAGTAACACGACGGGGCGATCTGCAAAACCCTGCAAATCGGCTCGACCCCATAGGCATCGCGGTGTTGGTCAATGTACGCCTTCAACTCTTGAGTCGGCGGCCCTGCTCCGCCTGGGCAAAAAACGCGCTGGCCGTCTTGAGGATGTCGTTGGCCCGGCGCAGCTCCTTGACCTCCCGCTGCAATGCCTTGAGCTGCTCGCGTTCGCTGCTCGCGCTAGCCGCTGTCAACCTCATCGCGCTTGACCCAATCGTTGAGCGTTTGCGGCACGCAACCGATCTTTGGCGCAATCAATTCAATAGCGGCCCACAGCGATAGGTACTCACCGCGGTGCTCCCGCACCAGGCGTACTGCACGTTCACGCACTTCCGGGGAAAATTTGTTGATCTCTTGTTCGTGGCTCCATCTTCTCAAAGTTTGGGCCTCCTCAAAACCCGGGGCGATTCAGATGAGACTTCGAGTCCGTCTGTAGACCACGACTTCGCCATCTCTGAATCGAATGGACTTAGGCTGAAAGAACGGCTTGATCATCAAGCAAAGTCCTTCAGCGTGTGGACAATGTCTAGAGCGTTCGGATAAGCAACCAGAAACGATGCCCCCAGAATGAGAAAACCCGCCGTTCTACTGAGTAAAACAACGGTTCTAGGGGACGATTACCCTTAAGGCTTTTTTAAGTTATAGAGGTACTGCAAACCTCAAGTTTTTAGAACTTATGACGATTCTTAAACTTATGAGCCTTTTGAATTTCCAAGAGTGATCAAGGCATAATTCGAGTCAATCTAAAATGCAATTTAAAAATAAAACTATAGCAGTTAATCGTCAAGCTTTGAAATTATTAATATACTTGGTATTATTATTCATAATTCCTCCACCCATTCTCGCGCAGAACGTTAAAGGAAAGAGTAATTGCATGGTATCAGAATTCAAAATGCTTGCATATACTAACCATAATCCAACCATACGTGAGGAATTTGCAAAAAAATGGTTATTAGTAAAGGGACTTAGTTGCAATCAAACACAGTTAAAAATTATTCAGCTATCTGCGCCTGCATGGCTTGGAACCGCACTTTCCACTGAAGTGTCAATTATTATTGATGATTTACACGAATCCAAATTCGCCGGTGATGCAAATAAGCTCCTTGAACATTACACGCCTGCAATGAAAAATTATGCGCCTACGGTTGATACTTTTACCAACCCGCAGGCTCGCGCACCAATTGTCTCACCACAGGCTGGCGGGGGTATTATGGGAGGAGTCATAGCCTTAAACAAAAGTCCTGGCAATGGGGAAGAGGAAGACAAAAGAAAAAAAACCTACAGAGTTTTCCACCTGAATCCCGAAGTGTAATTTCTCGATATTTTGATGAACTGCGTGGGGATAAAGAATGTCCGCCATTCATGAAACCACAAGAAGAAACTTGTGTAACTGTTAGAGCAAATAGGTTTTGGAAAATTGGCGAACCACTTGATGGACAATCACTGACTTCTGAAATACCATTAAAAATTCGTGAAAAACTTGGAAGCCCACCCGCAAATCATAAATACATTCAAATTAACGAAGACATATTATTGATAAATATAAATACCAATATTGTCTCTGATATGATATTAGATTTTGGTGGTATTCGAGTTAAAAAAGCTCAACCTCAATCAGGTCCAAAGCCTAACAAGTAAAACAATCAGTTGATGAGACCATTTGTGCATAGCTTGTCATCCGTCTGGTCATTGCTTAAAAAAATAAGCATTATTTCAGTCAAGATGACCCTGACCCAGTTTCCTTACCACTCTGAAGTTAGTAAATCCGGCTCCTTGTTTTTCTGAATACAGGGTTTTGACCCGTTCTTCAGAGCGAACTCTTTTGGTGTTTGCCAGTCTAGCGCACTGTGAGGTCTCTCCTCGTTATAGAAG
>CANGEE010000016.1 GCA_947452635.1 Comamonadaceae bacterium
AAAAAGCAGCTGTGGCGGCCGGTATGGCAAGCAATGCCGGGTTCATGACCCAGCTGCGTCACTTTGAGCAGCACCACATCGCTGTCGCAATCGATTCGAATGTCGTGCACGGTTTGCACATGGCCCGATTCCTCGCCCTTGAACCACAGCTTGTTGCGCGATCGGCTGAAATACACCGCCCGCTTGAGCTCGGCGGTTTTTTGCAGCGCCTCGCGGTTCATCCAGGCGAACATCAGCACGTCGCCGCTGTCTTTTTCTTGGGCAATGACCGGCACCAGGCCTTTGTCGTCCCATTTGATGTTGTCGAGCCATTTCATGGGTTGAATTTACCATGCCGCCGACGAATGCAGCGCTTTACAAGCGCACCGGAATCCCGCGCTCGCGCATCCGTGCTTTGGCCTGCTGCACGGTGTACTCGCCATAGTGGAAGATGCTCGCCGCCAGTACCGCGTCAGCGCCGCCGATGCTCACGCCGTCGGCCAGGTGGTCGAGGTTGCCCACGCCGCCCGACGCGATCACCGGCACGCTCACCGCGTCGCTGACTGCGCGGGTCAGTGGCAGGTCAAAGCCGCTTTTGGTGCCGTCGCGGTCCATGCTGGTGAGCAGTATTTCGCCTGCGCCGTAGTCGGCCATTTGGGTGGCCCAGGCCACCGCGTCCAGACCCACGTTTTTGCGGCCGCCGTGGCTGTACACGTCCCAGCCGGGGCCCATGGGTAAACCGTTTGTGCCGATGCGCTGTTCGTCTTCGGGTGTGCGGCGCTTGGCGTCGATGGCGACCACGATGCACTGCGCGCCGTATTTGGCCGAGGCGTCACGGATCACTTGGGGGTTGGCAATGGCGGCGGAGTTGAAGCTGGTTTTGTCAGCACCCGCGTTCAAAAGGCGGCGCACATCGTCCACGGTGCGCACACCGCCACCCACGGTGAGCGGAATAAAAACTTGGCTGGCCACGGCTTCGATGATGTGGAGAATCACATCGCGCCCGTCGCTGGTGGCGGTGATGTCCAAGAAAGTCAGCTCATCAGCGCCTTGCTCGTTGTAGCGCGCCGCGATTTCAACCGGGTCGCCGGCGTCGCGCAGCTCGACAAAGTTCACGCCTTTGACGACACGGCCGCCGGTGACGTCCAGGCAAGGAATGATGCGTTTGGCCAGCATAGAAAATCCAGTGATTTAAGTGAGCGCTTGCGGACGGGGGTCTTGCAACACAGTGAGCCGTTGCCAGCCTTGCCAAGTGGCTTGGGGCGACACCTTAACCGGTGCATCCACCTGCGCCGCTTCCACACACAGCATGTGCTGATAACCGTCGTCAGGCAGATCGGCCATGCGCGCACTCAACGCCGCGCCAGGGTTCCAAACCACGCTGTTGAACCAAGCCGGACTTTGCTCAATCTGCAAACGGTTCGGGCCGTCTTGTAACAACAAAGGCCGAGGCGTGGCCTCGTAAACGCGATCGAACTCACCGTCAAAACGCAACTCGGGCGCAGCTTGGGCATGGACATCGGTCAACGAGTCCCATTCGGCTTGGCCTTGCAAACCGCGCAAACTCGCTTGGCCGATGTCGTCCACCGCCAAATAGGTATGCAAGGCACCGGTCATCTCCAACGGCTGGGTGTCGCGGTTCACGACTTTGAGCGTCATTGTCAAACTGCGCGGTGCCAACTCGATGATGAACTGCGCTTCAAAGGCCTGCGGCCAATGCACGCGGGTGGCAGGGCTGTCTGAGAAAACCAGGGTCAGGCTCACGCCTTCAGGGGTTGGTTCTATCGGCTTGGCCGTCCAAGTCAGATTGCGGGCAAAGCCGTGCTTGGGCAGCGTGCCGCGTTGGTTGAATTGCGGAAAACACACCGGCACGCCACCCCGAATGGCGGCATGACCGTCCATCAGGCTGTGGGGGCTGAGGTACAAACGCTCACGCCCCTGCGACACCCAAGACAGCACGTGGGCACCGTGCAAGGCCACGATGAGTTCGTCACCGCAGGGCAAGCTCAGCTTGTGTGCGGGCAAGCCCCGAAAAATTTCAACCATTGAGTTCGTCTGCGCGTTGCTGGGCCAGGGCAAAGTCCAAGTCACCGGAGTAAACGGCACGGCCGCAGATCACACCTTCCACACCCTCGTCTTCCACGGCGCACAGCTGTTCGATGTCGGCCATATTGGACAGGCCGCCGGAGGCGATCACCGGGATCGTCAGGGCCTGCGCCAGCTTGACGGTGGCGTCGATGTTGATGCCACTGAGCATGCCGTCGCGGCCAATGTCGGTGTAGATGATGGACTCCACGCCCCAGTCTTGGAATTTTTTCGCCAAGTCGACCACTTCGTGGCCGGTCAGCTTGCTCCAGCCGTCGGTGGCGACTTTGCCGTCTTTGGCATCCAAGCCGACGATGATGTGGCCGCCAAAGGCGGTGCAGGCATCGCGTAAAAAGCCAGGGTTTTTGACGGCGGCGGTGCCGATGATGACGTAGCGCAAACCGCTGTCGATGTATTTTTCAATCGTGTCCAGATCGCGAATGCCGCCGCCGAGTTGCACCGGAATGTCGTCGCCCACCGCTTTGAGAATCGATTTGATGGCCGCGTAATTTTGCGGCTTGCCCGCAAACGCGCCGTTCAAGTCCACCAAGTGCAGACGCCGTGCGCCTTTTTCCAGCCAGCTCAGGGCCATCGCAGCCGGGTCTTCGCCAAACGTGGTGGCTTGGTCCATATCGCCCTGTTTGAGGCGAACGCAGTGGCCGTCTTTAAGGTCAATGGCGGGGATGAGAATCATGGCAAATCAAATGCAGGTTGAACAAACAGGGCACACCTCAAAACTACGGCTGCCAATGGAGGAAGTTGCGGTACAAGGCCAAGCCTTGGGCCGCGCTTTTTTCAGGATGAAACTGCGTGGCAAAGATGTTATCGCGGGCCACGGCAGATGCAAAGCGGCCACCGTAATCGGTTTGCGCGGCGGCATGCTGGGGGTTGGCGACTTTCGCATAAAAGCTGTGCACAAAATAGTACCAGCTGCCGTCCTCAATGCCCGCCCACAAAGGATGGGGAGGCGTATTTTGCCAAACCTGGTTCCAGCCCATTTGCGGCACTTTGTAGCGGGTGCCATCGGGCTGCATTTGCCCGGCCAGATCGAATTTGATCACATCGCCCGCAATCAGCCCCAGACCCGGCGTATCGCCTTCGGCACTGTGGTCTAGCAGCATCTGCATGCCGACGCACACGCCAAACAGGGGTTTGCTGGCTGCGGCTTCCAGCACGGCGTCCAACATGCCTGAGTCACGCAACTGGCGCATGCAGTCGGGCATGGCGCCCTGCCCTGGCAAGACCACGCGGTGCGCATCGCGCACCACCTGCGGATCGGACGTGACCACCACCTCAGCATGGTCCACGCCAGAAGCCGCATGGATGACCGCCTGCGCCACCGAGCGCAGATTGCCCATGCCGTAGTCAACGACAGCGACGCGGTTGACGCTCATGTCCGCCCTTGCACCGGGCCGCCCCCAGGAAGGGTGAAGCCCCCTCGTGGGGCCGCGATGACACGAAGTGCAGCGCGTGGGGGCATTACAAACTTCCCTTGGTCGATGGAATCACGCCAGCCGAACGCGGGTCCAACTCCAGCGCCATGCGCACCGCGCGGGCAAAGGCTTTGAACAGGGTCTCGCACTGGTGGTGGGCGTTCACACCCTTGAGGTTGTCCATGTGCAAGGTGACCAAGGCGTGGTTCACAAAGCCTTGGAAAAACTCATACACCAGCTGGGTGTCGAGCGCGCCCAACATGCCGGAGGTGAAATGCACATCCATTTCCAAGCCCGGACGACCTGAAAAATCAATCACCACGCGGCTGAGTGCCTCGTCCAACGGCACATAGGCGTGGCCGTAACGGCGAATGCCTTTTTTGTCACCCACCGCCTGCGCAACCGCTTGGCCCAGCGTGATGCCAATGTCTTCCACCGTGTGGTGACCGTCAATGTGCAAATCGCCTTCGCAGCTGATATCCAGGTCGATCAGGCCGTGGCGCGCAATTTGATCGAGCATGTGATCGAGAAAACCGATGCCGGTGGCCAATTTGGATTGACCGGTGCCGTCCAGGTTCAGGGCGACGCGGATTTTGGTTTCAGCCGTCTGGCGAGTGACTTCAGCTTGACGCATGAGGCTTGATTTGAAGTGGGTTTCAGAGGGGAGCATGATACCATCGCACCCTTGCAAGCCCGCTTGTAGATTGGGTTTTGCGCAACAAAGAAGATACCCGATGAGCCAATTTTGGAGCCCTGTTGTCCACCGCCTGACACCTTATGTGCCGGGCGAACAACCTCAACTCGACAACCTCATCAAGCTCAACACCAATGAGCACCCCTGGGGTCCGTCCCCCAAAGCAGTGCAAGCGATTCATGACGCCGCCAATGACAGCCTGCGCCTGTACCCCGACCCCAATGCGGACACCCTGAAGCACGCATTGGCTGCGCACCATGGTGTCCAGGCCTCACAGGTTTTTGTGGGTAACGGTTCTGACGAGGTCTTGGCGCACGCCTTCATGGCCTTGCTCAACCACCCCGGCGGGCTGTGGTTCCCTGACATTTCCTACAGTTTTTACCCGGTGTATTGCCAGCTGTACGGCATCACGCCCCACACCGTGCCTTTGCGAGATGATTTCTCCATCTGCGCGGACGATTACCTGCCGCAAGACGGGGGCCGTGCGGGCGCGATCATTTTCCCCAACCCGAACGCCCCCACAGGACGCGCCTTGCCTTTGGCCGAGGTGGAACGCATCGTCGCCGGCAACCCCCAGGCGGTCGTGCTGGTCGATGAAGCCTATGTGGACTTTGGTGCTGAAAGTGCGGTCCAACTGGTGGAGCGCTATCCCAATTTGCTGGTGGCCCACACCTTCTCCAAAAGCCGCTCGCTGGCGGGATTGCGTGTGGGTTATGCGATCGGGCAAGCGCCATTGATGGAGGCCCTAGAGCGCGTCAAAAACAGCTTTAACTCTTACCCACTGGACCGGTTGGCCTTGGCGGGTGCGGTGGCTTCGGTAGAGGATCAAGCTTATTTCAAGGAAGGCTGTGCCAAAGTCATGGCGGTTCGCGAAACCTTGGTCGCTGATTTAACCGCTTTAGGCTTTGAAGTATTGCCCTCGGCGGCCAACTTCATTTTTGTTCAACACCCCTTGCACGCAGGCGCTGAACTGACCGCACAACTGCGTGAACGGGCCATCATCGTGCGTCACTTCAAGCAAGCGCGCATCCGTAATTTCATGCGCATCACCATTGGCACCCCTGCGCAATGCCAGGCCTTGGTCGAAGCGCTGAAACAGATTTTGTAAAGGCCCGGCTCAGGCCGCCGATCCATCGCGCATGGGCGGCACGGGGTCCAAACGCAACTCCGCAGCGCGGGCATGGGCTTGCAGGCCTTCGCCATAAGCCAACTCGGCGGCAATGCGGCCCAGCGTTTGCGCGCCCTGCGCGCTCACCTCAATCAGGCTGGAGCGTTTTTGGAAATCGTACACACCCAGAGGTGACGAGAACCGCGCCGTGCCGCTGGTGGGCAAGACATGGTTGGGGCCAGCGCAGTAGTCGCCCAGCGATTCGCTGGTGAAAGCCCCAAGAAAAATCGCTCCGGCGTGGCGCAGCAAAGGCGCCCAGCGGTGCGGGTCGCGGCTGGAGACTTCGAGGTGTTCAGGCGCAATCCGGTTGCTGATGGCGCAGGCCTCCTCCATGCTGCGCGTCAAGATCAATGCACCCCGGTCGTTCAACGATTTGGCGATGATCTCGCGCCGTGGCATCTCAGGCAGCAAGCGGTCGATCGCGGCCTGCACCTGGGCGATGTAAGCCGCATCGGGGCACAGCAAAATGCTTTGCGCCAACTCGTCGTGTTCGGCTTGGGAGAAAAGGTCCATGGCCACCCAGTCAGCGGGCGTGGAGCCATCGGCCAACACCAAAATCTCACTGGGCCCGGCAATCATGTCGATGCCCACGGTGCCAAACACACGCTTTTTGGCGCTGGCCACATAGGCGTTGCCCGGGCCGGTGATTTTGTCAACCTTAGGAATCGTTGCCGTACCATAAGCCAGCGCCGCCACGGCCTGCGCACCGCCCACGGTGAAAGCGCGGCTCACGCCGGCCACACAAGCGGCGGCCAGCACCAGCGGGTTGCGCACGCCATGCGAGGCAATGACAACGCCGTCCCTGCGGGCCGGCGTGGGCACCACCATGATGATCTCCTGGACCCCGGCCACATGCGCGGGGATGGCGTTCATCAGCACCGAAGACGGATAAGCGGCTTTGCCACCGGGCACGTAAATGCCCACACGGTCCAGCGGCGTGACTTTTTGGCCTAACAAGGTGCCGTCTTCGTCGCGGTACGACCAGCTCTCGCCCGAGGCTTTCTTTTGCGCTTCGTGGTAAGTGCGCACTCGCGCTGCAGCGGCTTGCAAGGCATTGCGCTGGGCGGCAGGCAGGCTGTCCAAGGCGGCCTGCAATTGAGCCTGGGTAATTTCCAAGGCCTTCATGTCGGCAACTTGGAGCCCATCAAAACGCTGGGTGTAGTCGAGCACCGCCGCATCACCCCGGTGCTGCACATCGGCCAAAATGTCGGCCACGCGCTGCTCGATGGCCGCATCGGTGTCGGCCGACCAATGCAAGCGGGCCGCAAAAGCAGCCTCAAAACCGGCCTCAAGCGTGTTCAGTTGCAAGGGTTTGGCGTGCAGGCTCATCTTGTCAGTCTTTCTTCACTGCACCCGCAAAGGCGTCGATGATGGCGCGAATGTCATGTTGTTTGAGCTTGAGCGCGGCCTGGTTCACCACCAAGCGCGAGCTGATGTCCATGATGCGCTCGACCTCGATCAAGTGATTCGCCTTGAGCGTGCTGCCGGTGGACACCAGATCGACGATGGCGTCAGCCAAACCGGTCAATGGGGCCAGCTCCATGCTGCCGTAGAGTTTGATCAAATCGACGTGAACGCCTTTTTGCGCGAAAAATTCACGCGCAATGCGGGTGTATTTGGTGGCCACTTTCAAGCGTGAGCCCGAGCGCACGGCGCTGGCATAGTCAAAATCAGCGCGCACCGCCACACTCATGCGGCATTTGGCAATGTTCAAGTCCAGCGGTTGGTACAAACCTAAACCACCGTGCTCAATCAAGGTGTCTTTGCCGGTGACGCCCAAGTCGGCGCCACCGTATTCCACATAGGTGGGCACATCGGTGGCGCGCACCAAGACCACGCGCACATGGGCAAGGTTGGTGGTCAAGATCAATTTCCGCGAAGTTTCGGGGTCTTCAAGCACCTCAATGCCTGCGGCTTTGAGCAGCGGCAAGGTTTCGTCAAAGATCCGTCCTTTGGACAGGGCAAGCGTGATCACATTCATTCTCCAGCACGCGCATCACTTGAGGCGCGCATCATCCCATGCGTCACTTGACGCGTTCAATATCAGCACCAATGCTGCGCAATTTTTCTTCCATGCGATCGTAGCCGCGGTCCAGGTGGTAAATGCGCTCCACGCAGGTCTCGCCTTCGGCCACCAAACCGGCAATCACCAACGACGCCGAAGCGCGCAAGTCGGTGGCCATGACGGTGGCGCCAGAAAGCTTCTGAACCCCTTCGATGACCGAAATCTTGCCATCGATCTGAATGTGTGCGCCCAAACGCACCAATTCATTCACATGCATGAAGCGGTTTTCAAAAATCGTTTCGGTCACCTTGCTGGGCCCCGTGGCGATGCAGTTGAGCGCCATGAACTGGGCCTGCATATCGGTCGGGAAACCCGGGTACTCGGTGGTGCGAAAGCTTTGCGCTTTCAAACGACCTTGCGCGCGCACGCGCATGAAATCGGCGCCCGCCTCGATGTGCACACCGGCATCGCGCAGTTTGTCGACCACGGCATCCAAATGGTCCTCACGCGCATGGCGCAGCACCACATCGCCGCCGGTGGCCGCCACGGCGCATAAAAACGTACCCGCCTCGATCCGATCGGCCACCACCTGGTGGCTGCAGCCGTGCAAGCGCGCCACACCTTGAATGCGGATTTTGCTGGTGCCATGGCCCTCAATCCGAGCGCCCATCTTGATCAGCATTTCGGCCAAGTCTGGAATTTCCGGCTCTTGCGCGGCGTTTTCCAAAACGGTCTCGCCTTCGGCCAGCGCTGCCGCCATCAAAAAGTTTTCTGTGCCGGTCACGGTGACCATGTCGGTGGTGATGTGGGCACCCTTCAAACGCTTCAAACCCGGTGCCAATTGCGCCAGCATGTAGCCGTGCTCGACTTTGATCTCCGCGCCCATCGCCTGCAGGCCTTTGATGTGCTGATCCACCGGCCGCGAACCAATGGCGCAGCCACCTGGCAAGGACACTTTGGCGTGGCCAAAGCGCGCCAGCAGCGGGCCCAAAGCCAGCACCGAGGCGCGCATGGTTTTGACCAACTCATAAGGCGCTTGCGGGTTATTCAAGCCGCCCGCCATGAGGTGCACCGAACCATCCGCGTCATGCGCTGCGTTCACGCCCATGTTGCGAATCAACTTGAGCATGGTGGTGACGTCTTGCAGACGGGGCACATTGGTCAGCGTCACCGGCTGATCGGTGAGCAAGGCGGCGCACAGCTCGGGCAAGGTGGCATTTTTTGCACCCGATATGGTCAACTCACCTTGCAAGGTGCGACCGCCACGAATAATCAGTTTGTCCATTGGAAAATTGCGTCTCAGCGCTGTGATCCGGGCGTCGCAGTCGCCCACTCAGCAGGGGTGAAGGTTTTCATCGACAAAGCATGGACTTCGTCGGTGTGCATTTTGGCGCCCAAGGTGGCGTAGACCCGCTGGTGGCGTGCGATGGCGCGTTTGCCTTCAAACTCGGCGGACACCACCACGGCTTGCCAATGGCGTCCGTCTCCCTCGACCGTGAGGTAGGTACAGGCCAAGCCGGCCGCAATGAGGGATTGGAGTTGTTCGGCGGTCATAGGTTCAAGTTCAGCTGCGGATTTTGTAGCCCGATTGGAGCAGTTTCACTGTCGCAGCGCTGACGAGCAGCAAGGCTGCACCCACCACCGACAGGCTGATCCAAGGCGAGACATCGCTTTGACCAAAAAAACCATAGCGAAAGCCATCGATCATGTAAAAGAAGGGGTTCAAGTGGCTGACTTGCTGCCACACCGTGGGCAGTGAGTGGATGGAATAGAACACGCCCGACAAAAAAGTCATGGGCACAATCACAAAATTTTGGAAGGCCGCGAGCTGATCAAATTTTTCAGCCCAAAGACCCGCAACCAGGCCCAAAGCACCCATCAAACCAGCCCCCAAAACTGCGAACAGGATGATCCACAAGGGCTCCGCGTAGGTCAACGGTGTAAACCAAGCGGTCACCGCAAAAACGCCCAAGCCCACCGCCAAGCCGCGCACCATGGATGAGGCCACATAAGCGACAAACCAACTCCAATGCGACAAGGGGGTAAGCAACAAAAATACCAAGTTGCCCATGATCTTGCTTTGAATCAGGCTGGACGAGCTGTTGGCAAAAGCGTTTTGCAATACGCTCATCATCACCAGGCCGGGCACCAAAAAGGCGGTGTAGGACACGTTGTCGTAGACCTTCACACGGTTTTCCAGCACATGGCCAAAAATCAGCATGTACAGCACGGCGGTCAACACCGGGGCGGCAATGGTTTGAAAGCTGACCTTCCAAAAACGCAGCACTTCTTTGTAAAACAGGGTTTGCCAGCCGGTCATGATGCGGCTCCCGACATGACTTCCAAGAACACGTCTTCGAGATCGGCTTTGCGAATTTCTACATCTTCGGCCACCAAACCGGCTTGGCGCACCGCCGCCAGGTACTGCTCGATCTCCATGGCATCGTGCGCCGGGAATTGCACAATGCGCCCCGTGATGCGAGCCTTCGCGGCCAATTCGGCGGGCAAAGGCGCATCAATTTTGAAGCGCAGCACATTGCTAGACGCCGACTGGAGCAAATCGCAGGTGCTCTCCAAAGCCACCACGCGGCCTTGCTTGAGCATGGCCAAACGACCACACAAGGCCTCGGCCTCTTCCAAATAATGGGTGGTGAGCAGCACGGTATGGCCTTGCTTGTTCAACCGGGCAATGAACTGCCACAGGGTTTGACGCAGTTCCACGTCCACACCGGCAGTGGGTTCGTCCAGCACAATCACCCGCGGTTTGTGCACCAGGGCCTGCGCCACCAGCACCCGCCGCTTCATGCCGCCAGACAGCTGGCGCATATTGGCATGGGCTTTGTCGGTCAAGCCCAAGCAGTCCAGTAACTCGTCGATCCAAGCGTCGTTGTGCTTCACGCCGAAATAACCCGACTGAATTTTCAAAGCTTCACGGACCGAGAAAAAGGGATCAAACACCAACTCTTGGGGCACCACGCCCAACAAGCGCCGGGCTTGGGCGTAATCGGTTTGCACATCGTGCCCATGCACCAACACACGCCCGCGGCTGGCACGGGACAACCCGGCCAAAATGCTGATCAACGTGGTTTTGCCTGCACCATTCGGGCCCAAGAGGCCAAAAAACTCCCCGTCCTCAATATCAAAGCTGACCTGATCGAGCGCCTTCAGTGAAGCCCCACCCTGCGACTTGGCAGGGTAGATTTTGGAGACGGATTGGAAAGAGAGGGCAGACATGGGCAAACAGCTATTTTACGTGCTGCCCGGCACGGATCTTGGAAAGCGGCAAATCTATCTCAAGCGTCAGGTGCGCTTTGCAATAAATCAGAAACGCCGTACACCAAGGCCAACTGCCTCAATTTTTCAGGCATGCTGGCCACAACAAAGCTTTTGCCGGCCTCCAAAGCCTCTCTTCTACAGGCCAACAAGACCGCCAAAGCCGAAGAATCAAAATGTTTCAAACGAGAAGCGTCGGCCGTGATCGTTGGCGACGCCTCCAAATGCAAGGCGAAGACCAGACTTTTGAGCCAGTCCTGAGCGCGCTCATGGGTTAACTCTTGGGGCAAGTTCAAGACGGTCATGCGGCAACTCAAGGCTTCTTGGTGTTGGATTTGTTGCGCTCAGCCAAGCTGTTGATCAAGCCATCCAACCCGCCATTGTTGATTTCCTTGGTGAATTGGGATTTGTAATTTTCGATCAACCAAATGCCCAGCACGTTCAAATCGTAAATCATCCAACCAGCGCCCTCGCCTGGTGTTTTTTCAAGGCGGTAGTCGAGTTGAATCGGGTCGCCACGGCCTTTGACTTCGGTGCGGACGACCAGATTTTTATCGTCGATCTCACCCCGAAGCGGTTTGACTTCGATGGTTTGATCGCTCACTTGACTGAGCGCACCCGCATAGGTGCGCACCAGCAGCAGCTTGAATTCGTCTTGCAAGCGCTTTTGCTGCTCCGGCGTGGCTTTGCGCCAAGCGGGCCCAGTGGTCAAGGCCGTCATGCGGCGAAAATTGATGTGCTGGACCAGTTTGGTGTCGACCAATTGCATGATTTTGGCCACGTCACCGTTTTTCAGGCTTTTGTCCGCCTTGACCGCGTCCATTGTTTCGACGGCCACGCGCTTGATGAAAGCATCTGGGGCCTCATCAGCCGCCAGACTAGACAAGGGCCAACTCAAACTCAAGACGCAAACAGCACCGGCGAGACGAAGACAGAAATTTTTGCGGTTCATAATGACTCGGACAAGTGACCAATGCAACTATAAGCAGGTGCGCATCGGAAAAGGTTTAATTGTGTAACGATTCGCTGTAACGCAGCAGGGCCGTTCAAACAGGGGGGGGGCGGCGTGGTCAACCTCAACGGCCCAAATCATCCTCAGACTCATCCCCGTTGCGTTCCATGGGCGGGTTGCCGTCATACAAATCATTGCGCCGCTTTTGCAAATACGCATCCCGCGTGAAGGTATAAGGGTCCAAAGAAGCCTCTTTAACGGCATCCACAATTTTCAACAAACCCTCGCGGGTGTCGGTCAACCTCAAGGCCAGTGTGGCATCCCGCTTTGGGGCAGACGCCGCTTGACGCGACAAATCGCCTTGAATATCCACCGGCAGGGCCGCCGCGTCGCGAACCGTTGCAGGCCCCAGCAAAGGCAGCACCAAATAAGGGCCCTGCGGCACACCCCAATGGCCCAAAGTCAAACCGAAATCGCTTTTGTGCTTTTGAATGCCAAAGTCCGTGGCAATGTCGAACAACCCTCCCATACCGAGAAAAGTATTCATGCCAATGCGCAAAGCAGTGTCACCCGCCGCTTTGAATTTGAACTGTGCCGCGTTATTGGCCAGCGACCAGACATCACCCAAATTGCCAAAGAAATTACGCACACCGGTGCGCACAACACCTGGCACAACCTGGGCATAGGTTTGGGCCACAGGTTTGAGCACCGCAGCGTCCACCACATCATTGAAGCCCGTGACTTTGCGGTTCAGGTTCTCCAAAGGGTCACGTGGATCGGTGGCCGTACTCGGCATGGTGGTGGCACAAGCTTGTAACAGCACCAACAGCAAACCCAAACCGACAACGCGCAGGCTGCGCAGGGCAAGGTGGGCACAGTCCGTTGTGAAAAACAATACCCGCATTGTCATTTTCCCGAGGTCGAAGGGGGGGTGGGATCCGCAGCCTTGTTGTACAAAAACTGGCTGATCAAATTTTCCAAGACCACCGCAGACTGCGTGTTACCGATCTTGTCGCCAGCCACCAGATTTTTCTCTTCAGCGCCGGCCTCAATGCCAATGTACTGCTCACCCAGCAAACCACTGGTCAAAATTTTCAGAGAACTGTCTTTGGGAAATGCATAGCGCTTGTCCAGCGCCAAAGTCACACGCGCCTGGAAAGCGGCATCGTCAAAAATGATCGACTCCACGCGGCCGACCACCACGCCCGAACTTTTCACAGCCGCACCCGATTTGAGACCGCCAATGTTGTCAAACTTGGCGCTGACTTTGTAATCGGCAGCCCAATTGAGTTGAAGCAAATTGGCCGACTTAAGGGCCAAGAACAAGACCGCGGCCAAACCGAGCATGGCAAACAAACCCACCCAGACATCATTTTTTGAACGTTGCATGGAAAATCCCTTAAATGCTGAACATCATCACCGTCAGGATGAAGTCCAGGCCCAAAACAGACAACGAAGAAACCACCACACTGCGCGTGGTGGCACTGGCCACACCTTCCGGTGTGGGCTGCGCGATATAGCCTTGCAGCAAGGCAATGAAGGTCACGGCCACGCCAAAGACCAGGCTTTTGACCAAGCCATTGCCCACGTCTTTGAACACATCGACGCCGCCTTGCATCTGGCTCCAAAACGCGCCCGAGTCCACGCCGATCAGCAGCACCCCAACCACAAAGCCACCCAAAATACCGACGGCGCTGAACACGGCCGTCAAAATCGGCAAAGCCAAAATACCGCCCCACAAACGGGGCGCCAAAATACGCAACTCGGGGTCGACCGCCATCATCTCGAGGGCCGTCAATTGTTCGCCGGCACGCATCAAGCCGATTTCAGCGGTGATCGATGCCCCAGCCCTTCCGGCAAACAACAGCGCCGCCACCACCGGTCCCAATTCGCGCACCAGGCTCAGCGCCACCAAGAGGCCCAAAGCTTCGGCTGAACCATAGCGCTGCAATGTGTAGTAACCCTGCAAACCCAAGACAAAGCCGACAAACAAACCCGACACCGTGATGATGGCCAGGGAGTAATTGCCCAAAAAGTGCACCTGGTCACGGACCAGATCAAAGCGCCGCAAACAACGCCCAGACAGCGCCAGCAAGCGCCACAGCAAACGCGCGCCATAACCCCAACCCGCCAGCACTTGGCGAAGCCGAAAGCCCAACTCGGCGGGGTGGTACCACTTCATGGCTGCACTCCAAAATCCAATTGCGTGTTGACACCCGGGTAATGAAAGGGCACAGGCCCTTCGCTCAAGGCATTGACAAATTGGTGGATCAAAGGATCGGTACACGCGCGCAACTCGGCCGGCGTCCCCTGCGCCGCCACCTTGCCATTGGCCAGCATGATCACATGGTCGGCGATGGCAAAGGTTTCATCCACGTCGTGCGAGACCACCACGCTGGTCACGCCCAGGCTGTCGTTCAAGCGGCGAATCAAGCGCGCGGCCGTGCCCAGCGAGATCGGGTCCAAGCCCGCAAAGGGCTCGTCGTACATGATCAATTCAGGGTCCAGTGCAATGGCACGCGCCAGAGCAACGCGGCGGCTCATGCCGCCCGAAATTTCAGACGGCATCAAGTCACGCGCGCCGCGCAAGCCCACCGCGTCGAGTTTCATCAGCACGATGTCTCGGATCAATACCTCGGACAAAGGCGTGTGCTCGCGCAACGGGAAAGCCACATTGTCAAACACCGACATGTCGGTGAACAAAGCGCCAAACTGAAACAACATGCCCATGCGCCGACGCGCAGCATACAGCTCGGTTTGATGCATCTGGGTCACATCATGACCGTCAAACAAGACCGCGCCCTGCTGCGCCCGGTATTGGCCACCGATCAAACGCAAGACTGTGGTTTTGCCACCGCCCGACACCCCCATCAAAGCCGTCACCTTGCCCCGGGGCACGCTCATGGACAAGCCGTCCAGGATGATTCGATCACCGTAACCAAAGGTCAGGTCTTGCAATTGAACAAGGGAATCAGAAAGAGGCATAGAGTTGGAAAAACAAAAGCCAGCGCAAGCCGGCTTTTGTGATGATAAAGGATTCAGGTCAACTGGCGTTAACCGGCTTCATTTTACACGTGGACCGCAAAGCCCCTGCATTGCACAGCCCGTTCAACGTGGCAAATCGCTGGTCCCCATCAGGAACTCATCCACCGCGCGGGCCGCTTGGCGACCTTCGCGGATCGCCCACACCACCAAGGACTGACCCCGGCGCATATCGCCAGCGGCAAACACCTTGTTCACATTGGTGGCATAGCCCCCATTGAACTCGGTACTGGCTTTGGCATTGCCGCGGGCGTCCTTGTCGATGCCAAAGGCGTCGAGCACGGTGGCAACGGGGTTGGTAAAGCCCATGGCCAACAACACCAGGTCGGCTTGGTATTCTTTTTCGGTGCCCGGCACTTCGACCATCTTGCCATCTTTGAATTCAACGTGCACCGTCTTCAGGCCTGTGACTTTGCCTTTGTCACCCACGAAGGCTTGGGTGGAAATGGCAAATTCACGCGTCAGAAGGCCTTTTGCGGCGCTCTCGTCGTGGCTGGAGCTGGTGCGCATCTTCATCGGCCAGTAAGGCCAGACCATCAGCTTGTTTTCTTTTTCAGGGGGTTCGGGCATCACCTCGAATTGGGTCACGCTGGCAGCGCCATGGCGTGTGCTGGTGCCCACGCAGTCGCTGCCGGTATCGCCGCCGCCGATCACGATGACGTGTTTGCCGTCCGCCCGCAGTTGACCTTTGACCTTGTCGCCGGCGTTGACCTTGTTTTGCTGCGGCAAAAATTCCATCGCGAAATGAATCCCTTCCAAATCACGGCCTGGCACAGGCAAGTCACGCGACTGCTCAGAGCCGCCGGTCAGCAGCACCGCGTCAAAGTCTTTTTTCAGTTGCTCGGCAGAAATGGTTTCCTTGGCCCAGTTGGTGACCTTGGAGTCCTTGGGCCACTCGCCCACCAGCACGCTGGTGCGAATCGTCACGCCTTCGGCTTCAAGTTGCTGCACGCGGCGGTCAATGTGTGACTTTTCCATCTTGAAATCAGGAATGCCGTAGCGCAGCAAGCCACCCACGCGGTCGTTCTTTTCAAACAGCGTCACATCATGGCCCACGCGGGCCAGCTGCTGCGCCGCAGCCAATCCGGCCGGGCCGGCACCGATCACGGCGACTTTTTTGCCCGTCTTGTGTTTCGCAGGACGCGGCGTGACCCAGCCTTCGGACCAGGCGCGATCGATGATCGCGTGCTCGATGGACTTGATGCCCACCGCATCGCCGTTGACGTTGACCACACAAGCGGCCTCGCAAGGCGCGGGGCAGATACGCCCGGTGAACTCAGGGAAATTGTTGGTGCTGTGCAGCACCTCGATGGCATTTTTCCAATCGCCTTCAAACACCAGGTTATTGAAGTCCGGAATGATGTTGTTGACCGGGCAGCCGCTGTTGCAAAACGGCGTGCCGCAGTCCATGCAACGTGCCGCTTGGGTTTTCGCTTGTTCGGGGTTCAAGCCGACGACAAATTCTTTGTAATTCTTCAGGCGCTCTGGCACGGGGGCGTAGCCCTCCTCGATGCGCTCAAACTCCATAAAGCCGGTGATTTTTCCCATGATGTTCTTCCTTCAATCTTGACGTTCGGCTCAGACGGCCACGGGCTTTGCAGCCTTGGCCGCTTTACGGGCATTGATCTCGCCCAAAGCGCGCTTGTATTCGTTTGGAAAGACTTTGACAAACTTGGCGCGGGCCGTGGCCCAGTGGTCCAGCAACTCGCGCGCGCGTTGGCTGCCTGTCCACTTGTGGTGCTCTTCCAGCAACTTCTTGAGCTGCACCTCGTCTGCCAAGTCGCGGTGCCAAACCTTGCGGTCAACCTGGGCTTCTTGCTCGGCTGCGGTCAGCACTTTGTCCATGCTGACCATGGCGGTATTGCATCGCGAGGCGAACTGGCCGTCTTCGTCATACACATAGGCCACGCCGCCGCTCATGCCCGCACCAAAGTTGCGGCCTGTTTTGCCCAGCACCGCCACGGTACCGCCGGTCATGTACTCACAACCGTGGTCGCCCGTGCCTTCGACCACAGCTGTGGCACCCGACAAACGCACCGCAAATCGCTCGCCCGCCACGCCGGCGAAGAAGGCTTCGCCGCTGGTCGCACCGTACATGACGGTATTGCCCACGATGATGTTTTGCGCAGGCACGCCGCGGAAATCCAAACTCGGACGCACCACCACGCGACCACCTGACAAGCCTTTGCCGGTGTAGTCGTTGGCTTCGCCGATCAGGTACAGCGTGATGCCGTTGGCCAAGAAAGCACCAAAAGACTGACCGCCCGTGCCTTCCAACTGAATGCGGATGGTGTCGTCCGGCAAACCTTCTGGGTGCACCTGGGTCACCGCACCCGACAGCATGGCACCGACCGAGCGGTTCACGTTGCGTGCGGTTTCCATGAATTTGACCTTCTCGCCTTTGTCAATGGCGGCGCGGCTCTTGGCGATCAACACATTGTCCAAGGCTTTTTCCAAGCCATGGTCTTGTGTCGCCACATGGCGCACCGGCACATCGGCCGGCACTTGCGGCACGGCCAGCAAACGCGAGAAGTCCAGCCCCTTGGCCTTCCAGTGTTCGACGCCCGCTTTCATGTCCAGCAAATCGGCACGGCCCACCAAATCGTCGAATTTGGCGATACCCAGCTGCGCCATGATCTGGCGCACTTCTTCGGCAATGAAGAAGAAGTAGTTCACCACATGCTCGGGTTTGCCAGTGAATTTTTTGCGCAGCGCAGGATCTTGCGTGGCCACGCCCACCGGGCAGGTGTTCAGGTGGCACTTGCGCATCATGATGCAGCCTTCCACCACCAGCGGGGCGGTGGCAAAGCCGAACTCATCAGCCCCCAGCAGCGCACCAATGGCAACGTCACGGCCGGTCTTCATCTGGCCGTCGGCCTGCACGCGGATGCGGCCGCGCAAGCGGTTGAGCACCAAGGTTTGCTGGGTTTCGGCCAAGCCGATTTCCCATGGCGAGCCTGCGTGCTTGACCGAAGACCATGGCGATGCGCCCGTGCCGCCGTCGTGACCGGCGATCACCACGTGATCGCTCTTGCACTTGGCCACACCGGCGGCGATGGTGCCCACGCCAATTTCGGACACCAATTTCACGCTGATGTCGCTGTGCGGGGCCACGTTTTTCAGATCGTGAATCAGCTGGGCCAAGTCTTCGATCGAATAAATGTCGTGGTGCGGCGGGGGTGAGATCAAGCCCACGCCAGGGACTGAGTGGCGCAGTTTGCCGATGTAGTCGGACACCTTACCGCCCGGCAACTGGCCGCCCTCGCCGGGCTTGGCACCCTGCGCCATCTTGATCTGAATTTGGTCCGCACTGACCAGGTATTCCGCCGTCACACCGAAGCGGCCAGACGCCACTTGCTTGATGCGCGAGCGCAAAGAATCGCCCGCCAACAAAGGCAAGTCGACTTCGACGTTTTCTGCGCCAATCACACTCTTCAAAGAATCACCGACCTTGATCGGAATGCCTTTGAGTTCGTTGCGGTAGCGCGCCGAATCTTCGCCGCCCTCACCGGTGTTGCTCTTGCCGCCTATGCGGTTCATGGCCACCGCCAAAGTGGCGTGGGCTTCGGTGGAGATCGAGCCCAGCGACATGGCACCGGTGGCGAAACGCTTGACGATCTCAGCGGCTGGCTCAACCTGCTCCAACGCGATGGCTTTGGACGGATCGATCTTGAACTCGAACAAACCGCGCAAGGTCATGTGACGCTTGCTTTGGTCGTTGATGATTTGCGCGTACTCTTTGTAAGTGCTGAAGTTATTCGCACGGGTGGAGTGCTGCAGCTTGGCAATCGCGTCCGGCGTCCACATGTGCTCTTCACCCCGGGCGCGCCAGGCGTACTCGCCACCTGCGTCCAGCATGCTGGCCAGCACCGGGTCGTCGCCAAAGGCTGCCGTGTGCATGCGGAAAGCTTCTTCGGCGATCTCGAACACGCCAATGCCACCCACGCGGCTGGCGGTGCCGGTGAAGTACTTGTTGATGGTCTCCGAGTTGATACCAATGGCTTCGAACAACTGCGCACCGCAATACGACATGTAGGTGCTCACGCCCATTTTGGACATGATCTTGGACAGGCCCTTGCCAATCGCTTTGATGTAGTTGTAGATGGCTTTGTCGGCCGATAAGTCGCCAGACAAATCTTTGTGCATCGCAGCCAGGGTTTCCATGGCCAGGTAGGGGTGCACGGCTTCGGCACCGTAACCGGCGAGCACCGCAAAGTGATGCACTTCGCGGGCGGTACCGGTTTCCACCACCAGACCGGCGGTGGTGCGCAGGCCTTCGGTGACCAAATGCTGGTGAATGCAGGACAGCGCCAGCAGCGCGGGAATCGCCACTTGGGTGGCGGTCACGCCACGGTCGCTGATGATCAGGATGTTGTGACCACCTTTGATGGCGTCCACCGCCTCGGCGCACAGCGAAGCCAGCTTGGCCTCCACGCCTTCACGGCCCCACAGCGCGGGGTAGGTGATGTCCAGGGTGGCGCTCTTGAACTTGCCCTGGGTGGCTTGCTCGATGTTGCGCAGCTTGGCCATGTCGGCAAAGTCCAGCACCGGCTGGCTCACTTCCAGGCGCATCGGCGGATTCACCTGGTTGATGTCCAGCAGGTTGGGCTTGGGGCCGATGAAGGACACCAGCGACATCACAATCGCTTCGCGGATCGGGTCGATCGGCGGGTTGGTCACTTGCGCGAACAACTGCTTGAAGTAGTTGTACAGCGGTTTGTTTTTGTCGGACAGCACGGCCAGCGGGCTGTCGTTGCCCATCGAGCCCAGGGCTTCTTCACCGGCTTGGGCCATGGGGGCCAGCAGGAATTTCACGTCCTCTTGGGTGGTGCCAAAGGCTTGTTGCAAATCCAGCAAGGCCACGCTGGAAGCGGGAGCCACGGTGGCCTCAGCCACGTCGTCCAACTTGACGCGCAGGTTCTCGATCCACTGTTTGTAAGGCTTGCTGCTGGCCAAGCTCGACTTGAGTTCTTCGTCGTCGATCATGCGGCCTTGTTCCAGATCGATCAGGAACATCTTGCCCGGTTGCAGACGCCATTTGCGCACGATCTTGCTTTCGGGAATCGGCAGCACGCCGGTTTCCGAACCCATGATGACCATGTCGTCGTCGGTGATGCAATAGCGCGAGGGGCGCAAGCCGTTGCGGTCCAAGGTGGCGCCGATCTGGCGACCGTCGGTAAACACGATAGAGGCCGGACCATCCCAAGGCTCCAGCATCGCGGCATGGTATTCATAAAAAGCCTTGCGGCGCTCGTCCATGGTGGTGTGGTTTTCCCAGGGCTCGGGGATCATCATCATCACCGCCTGGCTGATGGGGTAACCCGCCATCGTCAGCAGTTCCAGACAGTTGTCAAAAGTCGCGGTGTCCGACTGACCGGCGAAGCTGATGGGGTAGAGCTTTTGCAGGTCGCCCGCCAGCACGGGCGAGGACATCACGCCCTCGCGCGCCTTCATCCAGTTGTAGTTGCCCTTGACGGTGTTGATCTCACCGTTGTGCGCCACATAGCGGTAAGGGTGGGCCAAGGGCCACTCGGGGAAGGTGTTGGTGGAGAAACGCTGGTGCACCAGCCCCAGGGCCGAGACGCAACGCTCGTCTTGCAAATCCAGGTAATAGGTGCCGACCTGATCGGCCAGCAGCAAGCCCTTGTAGACCGCGGTGCGACTCGACATGCTGGGGATGTAGTACTCGTTGCTGTGCGTCAGGTGCAGGTTCTGGATTGCGGCACTGGCGGTCTTGCGAATCACATACAACTTGCGCTCCAGCGCGTCTTGCACGATCACATCGGCACCCCGGCCAATGAAGATCTGGCGCATCACCGGCTCTTTTTCGCGCACGGTGGGCGACATCGGCATGTCGCGGTTGACCGGCACATCGCGCCAGCCCAACACAACTTGCCCTTCGGCTTTGACAGCGCGCTCGAGTTCCTGTTCGCAGGCCATGCGCGAGGCGTGCTCTTTGGGCAAAAACACCATGCCCACACCGTACTCACCAAAGGGCGGCAAGTTCAGCCCTTGCTTGGCCATTTCTTCGCGGTACAGCGCATCGGGCAACTGAATCAAGATACCGGCTCCATCGCCCATGAGCGCATCCGCACCCACCGCGCCCCGGTGGTCCAGATTTTCCAAAATTTTCAGCGCCTGCGTCACGATCGCGTGGCTTTTTTGGCCTTTGATGTGCGCTACAAAACCGACACCACAGGCATCGTGCTCATTCGCAGGGTCATACAGACCGGTGTGTTGCAACAGTTCTTTTTCGGCTGCCGTGGTCATGGCGCACTCCTAAGGGTTTTTACGCAGATCGAGGAGTGTAGTGCACTGCAGCAACCATGCCAAGTATTTTAATTGGGGTCAGATCCCAATTAATCACCACTCAATTTGGATATCGAATTAATTGGGGACAGATCACGCAAGGGGCTTTTGAAGGGTCGCCCCGCCTTGCCAGGCACCAGACGACGCGCTGTGGATTGCTGCAACTGGCCAACGAAATCAGACGAGCCTAAAGCCCAGCCGGACAAGGCGCTGCGCGTGAGTTGATCTTTCTGTGACGATGCCAAACCGGTTTGCACCAACTTTGCATAGGCCGCCTCGCGGGCAAACGGCGTGTTCCCCAAGCCCCAAAAAAGGGCATGCGGCGTCACCAATTTATCGCTCACCTGCCCAATACAGTGCCTGTGGCTCGACCACTTGAAGTCGGCAGGCTGCGCCACCATGCCAGCGCGCACCGGATTGAGGTCGATGTACACCATGCACGCCAAGAGATAGCGCTCACTCTCGATGAGGTTGCTGCGGTAACGCCCCTCCCACAAAGTGCCAGTGCGCTGGTGCCGCAAATTGAAGTAGCGCACATAAGCGCGACCCACCGCCTGCATCAGCTCCGGCAGCCCCTCGTCGGTCTCGGGGGTCAGCAACAGATGAAAATGGTTGTCCATGATGACCCAGGCATGGATGGCCACCTTGAAAGTGCTGGCGTGCTCTTGCCACAGCGCGAGCAAGCGCTCCCGGTCGGCATCGTCGCGCACGATGAGCTGTCGGTCGTTACCGCGTTGGATCACATGGTGAGGGTAATCCGCCACAGTGAAGCGAGGCTGGCGCGCCATGAGAAGCTCCCAGAATTGAACGCCAGTTTAATCGGGATCTGACCCCAATTAAATTCAGTCTTTCTTGTAGGCCTTGATGCTGAAGGCATCAGGCGCTGCGTCGCAGGCCATCACGCTGTAGACCTGGTGCTGGTCGATGAAGAAAAAATCCACGCAAGGGCTGGCGCCAGCTGGCTCATCGGGGAGCATGGTTTTGATCACACGAAACACGTTGGGCGGCATTTTGTCGAGCACTTGACGGTTGCGTTTGAAGTCGTCTTTGATGCTTTGCAGATCGGCAGCGGGCAGGGATTGTTTTTGCGCCAGCTCCAACGCAGCCTTTTCAGCTTGCTGCAATTGGCCTGTGACTTGTGCCTTGGAGACCGAGCCGTCGTAAAAAGCCACACAACTGCTCGGCTTGGTGGGCCGGGTGCCCACCCATTTGCACTTGTCGGTACCCGGGTTGAACTGGGATTCTGACACCCCCAAACGCTGTTTGGTCTCGGTGTACCAGACGCCGATCCATCGGGGGTGTATCGGGTCGGCCCAGGCGGCGCTGCCCGCCAAGCAAGCCCAGCCGATAAGAACCCCGCGCAGGGCGCGTAGCCGCCAAGGCGATTGCAAACCAGAACGCATTGAAATCTCCAAAAGCAGAATGCCTGAACCAGGTTTCATTTTAGGGGATGACCGAAGATGCCACAGAGCCGGTGGCCACCTCGGGCGAATCGGACGATCCCGCCAGCAAGCCCGCTGGCAGGGCGGGGAAACGACTGGCAGCCAATTCGCCCAAGCCAAATTCATGCAACAAGGCCAGCAACCGCTCGGCCGCCACGCGTTTTTTCTGTCCGGTGTGACGGGCCAAAATCAGCTCGTTTTTCATGCTGTGCTCCCAGCCCACCAACTCCGTCACCGTGACTTGGTAGCCCTGCGCTTCCAAGTACAAACAACGCAGCACATTGGTGAGTTGGCTGCCCATTTCACGCGTGTGCAAAGGGTGACGCCACAACTCGGCCAGCGCAGTGCGGTTCAAATTCAGCGCTTTGTTTTGCCGCAAGTGCGCGGCCAATTCAGCTTGGCAACACGGCACCAACACCATGAAGCGGGCCTTTTTTTGCAAGCCAAAAGCGATGGCATCGTCGGTGGCAGTGTCGCAGGCGTGCAAGGCGGTGACGACGTCGATGCGCTCGGGCAGCACCTCAGACTGCGCGGACTGCGCCACCGTCAAATTCAAAAACTGCATGCGCTCAAAACCCAGATGCTCAGCCAAGGCGCGCGAAGACTCGACCAATTCCGCCCGGGTTTCAATGCCGTAAATCGTGCCCCGCCCCAGCGCCTTGAAGAACAGGTCGTAAATGATGAAACCCAAATACGATTTGCCCGCACCGTGATCGGCCAAGGTGGGGCCTTGCTCGCTGGTCGGTAACTCTTGCAGCAATTTGTCGATGAACTGGAACAGGTGGTACACCTGCTTGAGTTTGCGCCGCGAGTCTTGGTTCAGTTTGCCCTCGCGGGTCAGGATGTGCAGGGCTTTGAGCAGTTCTATCGACTGACCGGGACGGACCTCGGGCGGCAAGACGTCAGCGTCAGCAGTTTTGTTTTTGGGCATCTTGGTTTTAGCCATTGTTTTGATCCAAAGCCATGGTGGTTTTGCGCACTTGACGAAGCTCCAACCGCCCTGCGGCAGGACATGGCTGCAAGAGTTGATTGCGCTTTTGCTGGGAGTGTCGTTGTGTCATCCCTGTATTTTCTCCAATTCATGGTCGAAATACATGGATGCCAGGAGTTTAGGGCGCTTGCGCCTGGTGGTGACTTGAGAGATACATGATTTGCTCTGTTCAAGGTCCCACAAAGCCAGGATGCACCAGAGCCCTAAACAGCCCCTCTACCCGCCCATTTACATGCCCACCCTTGCCCCTACCCCCAGCGCCGCCCACCCCGCATGCCCCAACTTATTGAGCACCTCGATGTTGCGTTCAAAGATGAGCGACGCATCGGGGTAGGCCTGAACGGCTTTGTCGATGCTGGCTTCGCGCAGCAGGTGCAGCGTAGGGTATGGGGTGCGGTTAGTGAAGTTCTCGATGTCGTCCACCTGCGTGCCGCCAAATTGGTAGCGCGGGTGAAAGTCGGCCACTTGCAACACGCCGTCCAGTGCCAGGTCCGTTAGCACTTCGTCGCAGTCGGCCAAGAAATCGTTGAAGTCCAAGAAGTCGGGCAAGGCCTTGGGCGCAATCAGCAGCGTGGTGTCTAACTTGTCCGGGTCGGCCTCGGCCAAGTGTTGCAGCTCTTGGCGCAGCATGGCCAGCAGGTCAGCGGGCTCGGTGGATGCGCACACGCGGTAGCGCAGCATGTCTTTGACCACCACCGCTTTGGCAAAGGGGCACAGGTTCAGGCCCACCACGGCTTGCAGCAGCCACTTTTGCGTGTCTTCGATGGCGGTGCGCTCTTGGCTTTGGGTGAGTCCCTTGGTCATATCTGCCTCAGTCATATATTTCTTTCTTGTGCAATGCGCAGCCAATCCAGTGCGCCAACACCGCGCCCGCCAAGCTGAGTGTGGCGGTCACCGCCCACGTCCACTGCCAGCCGCCTGCACTGGCAGCCACCCACGCGACCAGCGGTGGCCCGGCAAATTGACCCAGTGCCGAGAGCTGCTGCATGGCGCCCACGGTGGTGGACACCGTGCCTTCGCTGGGTGCTAAACGCAGAGCGCACGAAAACAAGGTGCCGGGGATCAAGCCGCCTACGGCCGAAAAAATCACCACGCAGGCAAAGCGCAGCGCGCTGGGCAAGCCTTGGCCCTGCCACTCGGCATACGCGCCGACCGCGCCCAAAGTCATGCAAACAAAACCTACGATAAGCAAACGCTGCGCCGCCCAGCCGCGTTGCAGCAACCAGCCCGACAGAATGTTGCCGCTCACATTGGCCAGCGCCACGCAAGCCGACAACACACCCGCTGTGCCAGCAGCCAAACCCAGCTCGGCATAGACCGTGGGTAAAAAACCCACCACGGCCAACCACTGCGATGAGTACACCGCAAAGGTGAGCGCCACCAGCCAAGGGCCCGGGCTTTGCAGGGTGAGCGCCAAGCGCTGGGGCCAGGCACCGTTGCCAGCATTCTGTGCAGGCGCGGGCGGCGGCACATCCGGCACGCACAGCCACACAGCCACCCCCGCCAAAGCGGCCACTGCGCCCAGCAACCACCACCACGCCGACCAGTTCAAGCCCGCAATCACCCAAGGCCCGAGCAGCAGCGCCAACGCACTGCCGGTGGGCATGTAGGTGCCCCACCAACCCATGCGGCCACTGAGCTGAGAGGCTTCGACCGTGCGGCGAATCAACGCCGGCGCAGGCATGACCACCAGCAAAAAGCCCAAGCCCTCTACAGCACGCAAGCCCAGCAAACGGGTGGCATCGTCCACAAACCCACCGCCGATGCTGGCGACGGACAACAAGCCAAGCCCCATCAACATGCTGCGGCGCAAACCCAAGCTGTCGGCACTCAGGCCCACCGCCAACCCCAAGGTCATGCTGGCCACTTGCACAGCCGACAGCAAGAATCCCGCTTGCACCAAGCTGATGTGAAGGGCCTCTTGCAGCACCGGCAAAGCGGGCGGCAGCTTGCCCACATGCAGCGCAGCGCACACGCCCGCCAACACAATGACCCACGAGGGGTGAATGCCAAAGCGGTGCTTGCTCATGCGCAGGGATGCAACGGGGTTTATGCCGTCAGGCGTGCGTGCTCACGCGTGGCAAAGCGGTCGGTCATGCCCGACAAGTAGTCGGCCACGGCACGCGGCACGTCAGTGCGCTGGGCATAGGCGGCGGGCATTTCTTTGGGCTTGGCCAAGTAAACAGCGAACAACTCGGTCACCACGCCACGTGCCCAATCGCTGGTGGCCATGACCTGCGGGTGTCGGTACAAATTGCGGAACAAAAACGACTTGAGCGCTTTGGACTCTGCGTACATCGTCGCGCTGAACTGCACCAGTGGCGGACACTGGCGGGCCTCGTCTGCGCTGGCAGGCGCATGGGTGTCGAGCGCCGCGCGGGTGGTGTGGATCACGTCGTAGACCTGATCACTCAGCATACGGCGAATGGTCTCGTACAACACCCGGCGGCCTTGCAGTTGGGGGTACTCAGCCAAGGTTTGCGCGTGGTAGCGGGCAAACAACGACACCTCTTGCAACTGCGCCAAGGTGAGCAAGCCCGAGCGCACGCCGTCGTCAATGTCGTGCGCGTTGTAGGCAATGGCATCGGCCAGGTTGCACAGCTGCGCCTCCAAGCTCGGCTGGGTCCGGTCCAAAAAACGCCGCGCCACACCGCCCGGTTCTTGCGCTTCAATGGTTTGGGCATTTTTCAGCGCGCAATGCTTGAGCACACCCTCGCGCGTTTCAAAGGTGAGGTTCAAGCCGTCAAACGCCGGGTAGCGTTCCTCCAAATGGTCGACCACCCGCAGGCTTTGCAAGTTGTGCTCAAAACCGCCGTGCTGCGCCATGCATTCGTTCAACGCGTCTTGTCCGGCATGGCCAAACGGCGTGTGACCCAGGTCGTGCGCCAGCGCAATCGCTTCCACCAGATCTTCGTTCAGGCCCAGCGCACGGGCAATCGAGCGGCCCAGCTGCGCCACCTCCAGCGAATGGGTCAGCCGGGTGCGAAACAAATC